>CAKNMY010000110.1 GCA_930989745.1 uncultured Lachnospiraceae bacterium
ACTTCTCCCACGTCCTCACCTTCCATTCTTTTATATTTTGTCTCTCGCAGCTTACTCTTATTATATTCTGCCTCATAAAAGAACTTAATGGAAAATCTTATGAAAAAAGGTTAAAAATTTACGGGCAGTAAATTTTTAACCTTTTTTCATTACTTACTTTTTGCTGTCAAAGGGGAAGAGAATCTTCTGGTTTTCCTCCACATTCAGATTGCTTCTCGTGATCAGCTTGGTGCCGGAATTTGTTCTCTTTTCCACCGGCTTTCCCTGGATCAGCTCCACGGCTCGCTCCATGGCAAGATATCCCATATTAAAAGGCTTCTGGATAATGATGCCGCTGACCACATTCGCTTCCAGCATCGTGATTGTCTCCAGAGAGCTGTCGATCCCGACCATATAGATCTGATCCTGCATCCCGAGGTCCCGGACTGCCCGGGCAGCACCTACCGTGGAATATTCGTTCAGCCCCGCGATCACCTTCAGATCCGGATATTTTCGGATCAGTTCCACGGTCTTCTGGTATGCGACGTCATATTTCGAATCACAGAATACCACTTCCACGATATCCTTCTCACGTTCCTGCAGGCCCTCCCGGAACCCCGCTTCCCGGTCAATAGCGGTCGAAACGCCCCGAACATGGCCCACAATGGCGATACTGCCCTCCTTATTGCGCATGAGCTGACGGATATACGTGCCCAGCTTCTTGCCGGCCTCCACATTGTCAGTAGTTACCAAAGCATCCTGTATCTGCTGTTCCACCTCAGAATCCACCAGCACAAGCTGAATACCTGCGCTTTTTACCTCCTCCATCACCGGGATTGTCTCGGTATAGCTTGCCGGCGCCAGCAGGATCGCGTTCGGATGCTCCTCGATCGCCTGGCGAAGGAGCTCATTTTGCCCCTCCCAGTCTGTCTCTGACTCTGAATAACAGCATTTGAGGCTGGCGTTATATTCCTGTGCCGCCATCTCCATCCCGCTGAGCACAGACGTCCAGAAATCAGAGCTCTCCACCGGAGATTTTCCCACAAAGATGATGGAATATCCCGGAGCTTCCGAGCGCAGGCTCACTGCCCACAGCCCCAGTACGCATGCCAGGAGCAGCACGGCTCCTGCCGCAATCCATTTTTTATAACTTCTCATCGCTGCCTCCTATCCCCTCCAGAAGCCGTTTTCCCCGCCTGTGCATCCTGGGAATCTTCACCGTGACTACCGTTCCCTCCCCAGGCGTGCTGGAATATGACAGTCCATAGCCCTGGCCGTAGTAGAGCAGAAGCCTTTTCTGTACATTGTAAACCCCTACGCCGTTGGACTGGTAGTTTACCTTATGCTTCTCAAAAATATGATCCAGCGTCTCCTGATCCATTCCTATGCCATTGTCGCGGATCTCAATTATAATGTTGTCAAGCGTGCCGTAGCCCATGACGGAGAGCATCCCCTTCGTCTCCTTATACTTCAGTCCGTGGTAAATGGCATTCTCCACAATCGGCTGCAGGATCAGCTTTACAATCATCTCCTGCCCGATCGACGGGTCGAGTTCCATGAAAAAGTCCAGCTTGTCCTTGTAGCGCATCTTCTGTATCGTCAGATAGCTCCTCACATACTCAAATTCACGGGAGATCGGAGTCTCCTCCTCCTCCGTGCCAATCGTCTGGCGCAGCAGCCTGGCGAGAGACGCGGTCATGACCACCACCTCATCGTTCTTCTTTCCCTCCGCCATCCATATGATAGAATCCAGCGTATTATACAGAAAATGCGGATTAATCTGGGACTGCAGAGCCTTCATCTCACTTTTTCTCTTTTCCTGCTGCTCGTAAATAATCTGCTCCATCAGGCTGCGGATTCTGTCTGCCATCTCATTGAACGCTTCCGTCAGGACACCGATCTCATTTTTCGTCTCCACCTCAAGGCGCACATGGTCAAACTCTCCTTTCTGCATCCGCGCCATGGAGTCGCGCAGACGCTGAATCGGCCCTGTGATACTCCGCGCCAGAGCATTTGCGATCACCAGCGCAGCCGCGCAGAGCACAAGCGCTGTCAGCAGATATAACAGCTTCGTCTGCTCGTCCCCTTTCAGCAGAGCTTCCGTATATACCGATCCCACCACAGTCCAGCCGGTCTTCTCAGACTTGGAGATAGTGTAGAGCTTTTCCTCGCTGCCCTTTCCAATCCTCATGGAATCCTCACTGCATGCCATGATCTCCTGCGTATACTCTGTGAGCAGGCCGCCGTAGAGCATCTGCTGTCTGGGATGGTATACAATATTGCCCTTCCCGTCCAGAATAAAGACGTCTCCGCGCCTTCCAACACTGTTGTTGTCGCAGAGCTGGCTGATGGATTCGTAGTTCAGATCGATAAAAAACAGGCCCTGCTCATTGGGGTTCTCCCGGTTCTGAATCAGGCGGCTCAGTGTGATGACCCAGGGATACTTTCCCTCGACCAGGTTCTGTACATGTGAGGACGAAAGCGCCGCGCCGCCCGGCGAATTGATAAGGTCCTGATACCATGGCTGCTCTGAGAGTCCGGCATAGGGATTCCTCTTTGTCTCCATGTCATTGATCAGATACCGTCCGTCCGGCGCCACGACGCCCACGTTGCGCACATCCGTATGGCTGCGCAGCGCGGTTGCGAACTGCTCCTCCAGCCTCCTTCCTGCATCCTGATCCCCGCTGAACATATAGGACTGCAGATCCTGGTTGGAGGACACCAGCGTAGAGATGTTTTCCATATACTGGATGTAGGAGTCAATGTCGGCGTTAATCTGTCTGACAATCTGCTTCGTATATGCGACCGAGTTCTCATATACCATGGAGTTTGTGTATCGCAGAGAAATCAGTACGACAATGAGAATTCCCGCCAGAACCAGCAGCATGGAGGACAGGAAAAATGCCTGACGGATACTGGTCATCTGGCTCAGAAGGCTCCTTCTCTTCTTTTTCGGCCCCATATCCTACCGCCTTTCTTTTGCGTATTCCGTCGGTGTCTTTCCCGTTGTCTTCTTGAATGCGACGCCGAAGTAATGCGGGTCTGAAAATCCCACGCGCCCGGCAATCTCATAGTTTTTGAGCGTTGTGTTCTCCAGCAGTTCCTTGGCCTTCTCCATGCGCATGCCGGTCAGCACTTCCATAAACGTGCTTCCCGTCTCCTCTTTAAAGATCGTACTGAAATGGCTCATGCTGATCCCAAGGTAAGAGCAGACGGAATTCAGGCTCAAATCCGGATCCTGGTAATTCCGGCTGATATAGTCCAGCGCCCGTCTTGCCTGAAGGCTGCCGCTTGTGGCGTTCTGCTCTCCCAGGCGCTCTGCCACACTTACAGCATATTCCTCCACGATTCCAAACGCGCTCACAAATGTGCGCTCCCGGATCATCCGGTTCAGAATCTCTTCACGCTCCAGGCGCGCCTCCCCGTCGTCCGGAAGCATACTCTCCTGCACTTCGCCAAGCGTACGGACAATCTGCTGCAGATACATACACGCCCGGCTCTTTCCGACAAGCGCATGGCAAATGCGGACTCTTATTTTCTCCATAACCGCGCTGAGTTCCCGGCTTCTGCCGGCTCTGACCGCCTTTGCAATCTCTCTCAATTCCTCATAGATCGAGACTTCCTCCCCTCTGCTCTTCTCCATGTCCAGAAGAAGCCCTCCTCCGAGCAGATAACGGTAATCCAGGGCTGCTTTCGCCGATTCATAGGAGAGATGCATCTCCGCAGGACTGCGGACATACGTTCCAATTCCTATAGAAATCTCCAGTTTCATGACCTCCCGTACCGCTTCCTGAATCTCCCGGCAAATTTCTCCGGATTTTTCCAGAAATTCTCTTGGCCTGTTCGTCTCAAACACTATGTAGATGCAGCTGCTGCTCTCCTGATAGGCGATGCCTGCCCGGTGATCGCGCAGGATCTCGCCGACAATATTGCAGACCGCAAAGGCCATCAGGGCGCTCTCCCGGCGTTCCTTCGTATCCGTCTCATAGAGGTCGGAATACGTGTCAATATCCACCGCGGCCACCCGATAATACTCCGAGTCAAACAGAATATCAAGCTCCCGAAGGCGTTCCAGGCACTGTCCCGGGTCCGAGGTTCCCGTGACCAGGCTGGAGATCGCCTGTGAGCGTATCATATCCGCATTCTTAAGATACTCCTCCGTAGCCCTCTCCATACGGCGCAGCTTCTTCTCCTGACGCTTTTCCTGCTCCAGCTTCCGCCGGATGCGCGTAAGCAGCTCAGACAGCTCCATAGCCGTCACCGGCTTCAGCAGATATTCGCTGACCCGGTACTGAATCGCCTTCTTTGCATAATCAAATTCCCCGAAACCGCTGAAAATCACAATAACAATCTCCGGATAATTCTCATACAGAAAACGGCTCAGCTCTATCCCGTCCACATACGGCATGCAGATATCGGTCAGCACCACGTCCACAGGCTGGTTCTTCACAAACTCCATGGCTTCCTTTCCATTGGCACAGTCCCCCGCAAGTTCATAGCCCAGTCTGCGCCATTCAATGTTCTCCCTCATTGCTGTTCTGACTAAAATCTCATCATCCACAAGAAGTACACGATACATTCCTTCTCTTCCTCCCTCATATTTCCCAAAAACAAATCCTGCAAACTGATTGATATCACTCTATCAGAAAATCGCACTTTTGTCTATATTCTTCCAGACGTTCTGAATTTTCTATTATTTTTACATATTTTGTGGGATTTTTTCCTTGCATTCCGCCGTCATCTATACTATTGTGTTAGTATCGGAATGCATTACGAGAAAGGAGATTTATCATGTTAAAAGGAATACCAAAAATCATTTCCCCTGAATTACTCAAAGTCTTATCTGAGATGGGACACAGCGACCGTCTCGTCATCTCTGACGGCAATTTCCCCGCTGAGTCCATGGGCAAAGACGCCATTGTCATCCGCTGCGACGGACACGGTGTACCGGAGCTGCTGGACGCGATCCTGCAGCTTTTCCCTCTGGACACCTATGTAGAGAAACCGGTGACCCTGATGGAGGTTATGCCGGGTGATGACGTGGAGACTCCTATCTGGGATACCTATAAAGAGATCGTATCAAAATATGACGCGCGCGGCGGTGAGGCTGTCGGAAATATCGAGCGCTTTAAGTTCTATGATGAGGCAAAGACTGCCTACGCAATCATTGCCACAGGAGAATCCGCGCTGTACGCAAATGTTATGCTCCAGAAGGGCGTTGTGACAGATTAATCTTTTTAAACGCAGGAAGGCGCCCCGCCCGGTTATCCGGATGCGGAACGCCTTCCTGCTCGCTTAATTTCTCTCTGCTTATGCAACCGCGAACTTCTTCAGAGTCTTGTTGAACTCATTGCTGTCCCCGTAGCACTGTACGGTCAGATCTCTTGTGAGATCCATGCTCAGAATACCAAGTATAGACTTTGCATCAATAATTATGCGATTATAAAAAATGTCAATATCAAAGTCACATTTACTTGCAGCATCGACAAACTCTTTTACATCTTCCGTTGCATTCAATTTGATTTTACACTGTGACATATGACCATCCTCTTTCTTCGTTGTTTCAGGTTTCTTCCCCGGATCGATTCCGGTTCAGCTGCATCAGAGGAAAGTAAGGCTCAGCGCTGCTTACTGATCTTCCTCTCTTCTGATTAGCCACATTATGTCACTCTGCCATGTTTTTGTCAATCCTGTAAAATTTGTCCATACTATTCTGAAAACTGCAGGTGTTTTGTGCAGATTATTCATTTCTGTTTTTGATTTTCCAGTAAAAATTGTGTTCTTTTTTCACTTTCGGTAACGTTACCGGGCTGATATTCATCGTAAAAAGCGCCATTCTCCGTGGTTTTCGGGGAAAGATTGTGGAATTCTACCATATATTCACGGAAATGCAGGGGCAGCATCTGACGCTGCAGCTTCTCATTCTTCCGCTCCCGAATGGAAATACTCCTGCAAAACGCCGCAAAGAGCGCCTCGTAATCCTCCTGGGACTCACGAAGCTGCTCCATCTCATATTCGCTCAGTCTGATTCCCTCGTACACTGTACAGGACTCGTCCTTCGGATGGTACAGAAGCCTGCCGCGCCCCCTGTCGTAAATCACAAATTCCTCTTTGCACAGGCGGTCGCCGAAGTGCCCAGCCAGCAGCTCCAGCATATGATTCCTCGGTTCGATCACGGAAAAAAGCACGCCGTTTGCAAGCATGGCGAAGCGCACAAACCCCAGATAATGATGGTACTCAGATCCAACGTTCTTCTGCAGCTCATACACTCTGCGGATATGGGGATTTTTCTGATTCTCCATTGTACATCCTGTGCGCAGAACAGCAGAAATGCTTCCGAATACCGCAGTCCCCTTATCCGGCGCGCAGGATGCGCAGGCGAAATACAGAGATTCATATCCCCTGGCTCCCAGTCTCCGCATCATGGTCCGTCGGACCTTCTGCGCCTTCTCCTCATCCCGGGCAGACGTATGGTAATCACAGAAAAATTCCAGATTCTCAGGCCTGGCCGTGCGCAGTTCCACAAGCTCATGCGGTACTTTTGCCGCCCACGCATCATACACTCCTGTAAAGATTCCATCCGGAGAATCTTCACAGAGAAAAATCTGTCGATTCACTGCCAAACCTCCCCTCCGGCGCCGTCAAAAAAGGAGAGCTGCCTGTATCCGCCATTCCTCACCGCATCGGGAAGTCTCTCCCCCGCACCCGCAAGATTCCTGGCTATATATCCCTCCTCCATCCTGACAGGATACATCATCCGGCCGCTGCATGTGATAAAATACAGCGCACGCTTCAGAACCACGCGCATCTTCCGGAGATCCTCAAAATTCAGCGCCCCGAACCGCCGCGCGCCCACAATCTTGCGCGCAGACTGCACGCCGATCCCCGGTACACGCAGAAGGGTATAATAGTCCGCCCGGTTGATCTCCACCGGGAACTGCTCGAGATGGCGAAGCGCCCAGTCGCACTTGGGATCAAACACCGTATTGAAGTTCGGATGCTCCCGTGTCAGCAGCTCATCTGCTTCAAAGCCATAGAACCGCATCAGCCAGTCTGCCTGATACAGCCTGTGCTCCCGAAGAAGAGGCGGTCCCTGAACGGGCATGGGAAGCGATGTATCCTGATTCACATTGACAAAGGCGGAATAGAAGACGCGCTTCAGGGAAAACTTCTTATACAGCGACTGCGCCACCTGCACAAGCTCATAGTCACTCTCGCCTGTTGCCCCTATGATCATCTGCGTACTCTGTCCCGCGGGTACGAACTTCGGCGCGTTCCTGTAGAGCGCCAGCTCATTTTTGTTCTCCTGCGCGCGCAGCTGAATGCGGCGCATGGGCTTTAAGATCGTATTCCGGCTCTTGTGCGGCGCCAGGGCTTTGAGTCCCTCGGCAGTCGGGAGTTCCAGGTTGATGCTCATGCGGTCCGCATAGTAACCCGCCTGCTCGATCAGGCGCTCATCGGCTCCGGGAATCGCCTTCAAATGAATATATCCGAAGAACTGATACTTCGTCCGCAGGAGCTGAACGGTACGCAGCAGAAGCTCCATCGTATAGTTAGGGCTTCTTACGATCCCTGAGCTCAAAAAGAGTCCCTCAATAAAATTCCTCTTATAGAACCCTACGGTCAGCTCACAGACCTCCTCCGGCGTAAAGGTTGCGCGCAGCACATCATTGGAAGAGCGGTTCAGGCAGTATCGGCAGTCAAACACACACTCATTCGTAAACAGTATCTTCAGCAGTGAGATACATCTGCCGTCAGCGGAAAAGCTGTGGCAGATTCCCGCCGCGATACTGTTCCCCAGTCCTCTCCCTGCATTCCTTCGGTCCACTCCGCTGGACGTACACGCCACATCGTACTTCGCCGCATCCGAGAGGATGCGAAGCTTGTCCATAAGCGTCAGATTCCCTGCCTCTGTCACTGTATATCCCTCCGTTTCATTTTTTTCGAACGCATGTTTGCTTTTATATTATCACAAACATATGTTCTGTTCAAGTTAAAAATGAAACTCTCCCTGGGTTAGACTTACAGAGGGTTATTGGCCTGTATCATATGTCCGGTACAACTCTTCCAGCCGCTCCAGATAGCCGGTATCGCCATAGTCTCCGTCGAGCTTCCATGTTACGTCCCACTTGGTATTGTAAGGATTTTCGGATTGTATGATGCCGTCCCAGCATAAATATTGGTCTCCGTTGATTGTCAGATTGATTCTAACGACACCGCTGCCGTATGGAATCTGGCTTCCGATATGAACGGGTTCGAGGATCTTCTTTACTTTCTCTATATCCTCTTTTTTCAGGCTATATTCTTCTTCCCCCATTCCTCTGCTTATCGTAACCGTATTCCACTTCTCCGGCAGCACGTCAAGAAGCGCCATGCCTTCTTCCGGAAAAGCGGATTGAATTTCGTCAAAAATTTCCGAGTACCAATTCTGCAGTTCTTCCAGGAAATCCGGCTCGCCCTCCTGATGATTGGGCTGTATAAAGTAACAGCTAATTCCGCATCCATCTGATTCCTCTCCCCAGTAATAGAACGTACAAAAACCTCTATATCCGCCTTCATATTGGTCCTCCTCTTTGGGTGCATAAATGGTTATCTCCGCACGCATGAGACCCTCCAGATCTGCAGAGTCATTTGCCATAATGACCCCCACATTGCTGTGTGGATAAATGGATTCATCCGGCTCCTCAATTTCCAGGACACGCACATCCGATAGAATCTCCCACATTCTGTCTCTCTCTTCTTCCTTCTCGAGCTCCAGCTGTCCTCCCTCTCCATCTTTACTCCCGTAAAAACTCAGGAGCTTCATCTTCTCCGGCAG
>CAKNMY010000111.1 GCA_930989745.1 uncultured Lachnospiraceae bacterium
GTAAGCGGGACAGCGGCTCCTCAGGGTACGGATGTGACGTTTACGGTGCTGATCGTCTCATGCGCCCTGTCCGTCTGCTTTTTTGTGCTGGAAATTGTCTGGAAACGGCACTGGCTGCCGTATACAGTGATCACAGCGATTATGGCAGCAGCTCCGCTGTTTGGAATCCGGCCCAGAATATTATCTGTGCTTCTCTGCCTGGCGTTCCAGATTCTGTTCTGGACCATACACATGCCGGGAAGTTCCGGGAACAGACACAAGTTTTCCGTCCCGCTGAGATGCAGCGCCCTGATGGGCATACTGCTTGCCGTCCTGGTCGGAATTTCTGCCGTACTGACATCTTTCTGGGGAAGTGAGCTCTCCGCCGCTGTCTACAAAGGTGAGGGATTTATCTCCCGGAGCGCTCTGCGGCTCACCGGCAGGGCAGCGGACCCGAACTCGGACGGACATGTAAGCAGCGGAAATAATTACCGCACCGGAGAGCAGCAGCTGGAGGTCACGCTTCCGCAGGAGCCCACGCAGACGCTGTATCTGAAAGGTTTTACCGGCGGCAGATACATCGGAGGAGAATGGGAGGCAGCGGATGATGAGCCTGTCTTTCAGGAGATGGCGCGGGATCTGGAGTGGGAACGCTGGGAAACCTGGATCAGCGCGATTTATGATACGCTGTACTTTATTATGAATCGGTCATCAAAAGAGGATGCGCCCGAGCCGCGTGAACTCACCCTGGAACATACAAACGGTTCGTATCGGACCTTGTACATGCCGTATTTCAGCGGACCGGTGGAACGGCGGGATACGGGAGGATATGGATTTCACTATTATCAGGAGGCAGAGCTGGATCTGGACTGGGAATACGCCTATGAGAGAAATTCGATGATGACCGGGTGGATGTGGCAGGTACAGGACGCCTATATAGAGGAAATTCCAAACGCCTATACCGAAGTGCCTGTGGAATTGCTTCCCAGGCTGACGCAGCTCTGCAGAGCCAATCCCGCGGACTCCCTGGAGGAAGCGACGGCGCTTATCCTGACCGTGCTGCGGGAAAACGCTTCCTATACGCTGATGCCGGGACGGGCGCCGCTCAACGAGGATATCGTGGAGTACTTTCTGTTTGAAAATCATGAAGGCTACTGCGTGCATTTCGCGTCCGCTGCCACGCTGATGTACCGTCTCTGGGGAATCCCTGCGCGGTACGCCTCCGGGTATGCGCTGCAGCCCTCTGATTTTACTCTTCAGCCGGACGGGACCTGGAAGGCGGAAGTCACGGATGCGTTCGCCCACGCATGGACGGAGATCTTTCTGGAAGACTACGGGTGGACGCCTGTGGAATTTACTCCTTCCGCGGACGGCAGCTTTGACGCCTCATATCCCGGACTGGACACACAGGCGCTGACAGAACTGCTTTCCACCGTGAACCTGCGCGCGGAGATATCCGGCAGTACGAATGAGAGCAGCGACTCCGGCACAGAGTCCGGGCAGGACTTTGGAGAAGGATTTCCGGATCTTTCCGGCGTGTTTTCCCGATACCGCTTCCTGCTTCCGATTGCCGGCACGGCGCTGGTGATAAGCCTGCTGCTGATCCCGCTGTTTCTGGATTACCGGAGACTTCGCAGAAGAGCGCAGGCAGAGCGGATGAACTGCCGCGAGGTCTTCCGGCGGCTGATGGACATGATTCATTTTGCCGGATTCCTGTCCGGATGCAGCGGTATGGAAGAAGACTTTGCCGCGCGGTTTGAAAAAGAGATCCCCTGTACGGAGCCGGGCGACGCGCAGCGTCTGGTTCAGATTGTCAGCCGCGCCGCTTATGGACGGGGAGAGCCGTCTAAGGAAGAGGAGGCGTTTGTGAAACGCATCTATTTCAGCACCGGAGAGTGGCTGACCGGAGAGCTTAAAGGATTCCGAAGATTTCAGTTCCGTTATTTGAAAGCCTTCTTCTGATATATGGCATGGTCAAATTCATGGATTCTGGCTGTTTTCAGCCAAACCATTTTTTGATATACTGCCGGCATACGACGAATCAGGAGGTATGACATTATGAATCGAATTCTTACAATACAGGATATTTCCTGCGTGGGCCGCTGTTCTCTCACCGTAGCGCTTCCGGTTATTTCCGCGATGGGCGTCGAATGTGCGGTGCTGCCCACTGCGGTGCTGTCCACCCATACGATGTTCAAAACGTTCACCTGCAGGGATCTCTCCGATGAAATTGTACCCATCGCGGATGCGTGGGAGAAGGAGGGAATCACTTTTGACGGCATTTACACCGGTTATCTGGCGTCCGCGGAACAGTGCCGTCAGATCTGCGCTCTTCTGGACCGCTTTGGAGGCAGTGACACGCTGGTTCTCGCAGATCCCGCCATGGCGGACAATGGAAAGCTCTACGCGGGATTTGACAGCTCTTTTCCGGCGGAAATGGCGAAAGTCTGCGCAAAGGCGGACATTATTCTTCCAAATATCACCGAGGCGTGTCTGCTGACGGGAATCCCTTACCGCACGGAGTATGACGAGGCGTATATCCGCGGGCTTCTGAACGGACTGCTGGAGCTGGGCTGCCGGACGGCGGCGGTCACAGGCGTCAGCTTCGAGCCGGGGCTGCTCGGCGCGGCGTATCAGGAGCGGCAGGGACAGCCGTCTTACGTATTTACCCGCCGCTGCAGCCAGAACTTCCACGGAACCGGCGATCTGTACGCGTCCGCCGTCATGGGCGGCATTATGCGCAGGCTTGCGCTGGGAGACGCGCTGCATCTGGCGGGAGAGTTCGTGGCTTCCTGCATTGAGGCGACAGCAGCATCCAAAAGCGCCCGCTGGTACGGTGTGGAGTTTGAGTCCAGAATCGGAGAACTTGGGAAAATGCTTGAAAAATCCTTGCCCCGTGCCTGACGGTATCGTATAATTCCCTTATCGAAATCACAGGAGGAAAATGATTGTGGAGATGAGGGAATTCAATCTGTGCAAAGATGTCATGGAGCAGGACGCACGCCGCTGCGCGTTTGACGCTCTGGCGAAGGAGACGTTTGAAATTTCTTTTGAACAGTGGTACCAGGACGGCTACTGGGCGAAGAATCCCGTTCCGTATCAGCCGTACACACTGTTTGACAAAGAGCGGGCGGCGGCCAACATATCGGTAAATGTACTGAAAGTCATCCTGGACGGACGCACGCGCGTCTGGGTGCAGCTCGGCACCGTCATGACGGCTCCGGAATACCGCGGACAGGGTCTGGCGCGGCAGCTGATGGAGGAGGTCTTAAACGACTGGCGCGGCAGATGTGATGCCATGCTGCTGTTTGCGAACAGGAGCGTACTGGATTTTTATCCAAAGTTCGGCTTTGAGCGGCAGCCGCAGCAGCAGTTTGGCACGCAGATATCCTGCAAAGAAAAGGCTGACGCGGTAAAGCTCGACATGGACAGCCCCAAAGACAGAGCGCTGCTGGAACGCCTTTACGGAAAGACGAATCCTTTTTCCCGGCTGCAGGTGGCGGATAATTACGGACTGCTGATGTTCTACTGCAGTTCCTTTTTCAAGGACTTTGTTTACTGGCTGCCCGGCGAGGACGCGGTTGTGATCGCGGAGCAGGAGGGGAACAGATGGACAATTTACGACGTTTACTGCGCTGAGAAAAGCGAAACAGACCTGATGCGTATTCTGACAAAGGTCACAGGAGCCGGGGACTGGAAGATTCATCTTGCGTTTTCACCGAAGCAGTCCCGCGGATTTGAAGCGTCGGTATTGGATGACCCGGACAACGCGCTGTTTATTCTGAAGGGGAAGGAAAATCCCTTCCGCGGGGAAGCGCTTCTGTTTCCCGAGATTTCTCATACATAGGAGAGGAGGATGCCGGATGCAGGCAGTACTTTTTGATGTGGATGACACGCTCTATGATCTGTCGGCCCCGTTTTTTGAAGCTTACCGCACATTTTTTGCGCCAAAATACGGCGTTTCCGCCGAACAGATCTATCCTGTCAGCCGAAAATACAGCAATGCGGCGTATCCTCTGGCGCTTGCGGGGAAAATTACGATGCGTGAGGTATATCTGAGCCGGATCCGCGACGCTTTTGCGGAATTCGGCGTGCGCGTTTCCGAGAAAGAGGCGCTTGATTTTCAGGAACTGTACGCCGCGCGCCAGCATGAGATCTCGCTCTCAGAGACAATGCATGAGATTCTCAGATACTGTGCGCCCCGCGCCTCCCTGGGGATTATCACAAACGGAATGTCCGCTCAGCAGTGGGGAAAGATCCAAAGCCTGCAGGCGGAGCGCTATATCCCGCGGGATCATATCTTTGTCTCCCGGGATGTGGGCATAGAGAAGCCGGACCCGGGCATATTCCGCTGCGCGGCACAGCGTATGGGGCTTACGGCAGCGGACAGCATCTGTTATGTCGGAGATTCCTACGAATGCGATGTGGCGGGCTCCCGCGCCGCCGGCTGGAAGTCTGTCTGGATGAACCGCCACCATCGCCGGAAACCCCAGGGAATGCCGGAACCGGACTACCGGGCCGAATCGGAGCAGGAACTGTTTCTTGTTTTGAAATCCATCCTGTAAAATTTGAAAAACTTGTAACAACGTACCAAAATTTCCTCTGTAAACTGTATACTTATAACAAAAGTCAGAAATCTCTGCCGTAATGATTTACAGATCTGCGCACTGCTTATATAATGAGGTCAGGATTTCGGGAGCACACAGTGCTAAGAAATTTGTTGCATTATTACATTGGCATACGGCAAAACAATGCGGCGGCTGAAGAGAGTCTCGAGAGGGCGCCGGATGGAATGACAGGGTGAGTATATGAACAGAAGAGAAAGCAAGAGACAGGACGGCAGACCGGAGGAGATCCTCTCACAGATATCCGATGCATCGCTGGCACAGAAGCGGTGTGAGGCAGAGCAGGCATTAAGAGAGCGCGTTGCGCAGTCTCTGTGCGGCAGCGGAGAGCAGGAGCTGCCCTGCGCGCTTTGGGAGACGCTGCTGCTCTTTCAGAATTACGTATTTTTTACAGTGAAGAATCTGGATTTCTTCTACACGATCCGCGGCAATGAGATGTTTGTAAACCGCAAGGACAAATCTATTACGAGGGCGAGCATTGAGGTGACGCTCTCCAAAGCGATCGCTCTCCAGCAGAACGGCGGCGCGGTGACCGGTCCGAAGAAGCTGGGGACATTCGGGGCAAGCTATCTGTATCCGATCTTTATCCGGATCGGAGTGATACAGAATACGGGAACAGATCAATAAAATTTCAGCTCATACTTTACGGTACAGCTTCGGCTGTGCCGTTTTTCATATCTGATAATTTTTTTGAAAACCTGTTGACATTTCTGTGCTTACTGTATATACTGTACTTATACAAAAAGTACAGTATATACAGTAAGCACAACGAGGTGAGAGAATGGAGATTATTCTCAGCAACAGCGCAAACAAGCCCATTTACGAGCAGATTACCGATCAGATTAAGGCGATGATTCTCCGCGGGGAGCTGAAGGAGGGAGACGCGCTGCCCTCTATGCGGGGGCTGGCGAAGGACCTGCATATCAGCGTGATCACCGCCCAGCACGCCTACGAGGATCTGCAGCGCGACGGTTTTATTGAGACTGTGGCGGGCAAGGGAACATTCGTGGCCGCGCAGAACCGGGAATTCATTCGGGAAGAGCAGCTGCGCATTGCAGAGCGGAAGCTGCAGGAGGCGGCAGAGATCGGAAGGGCGATGGACATTCCGCTCGATCAGCTTGTAAAGCTCCTCGAACTGTTTTATGAGGAGCCGCAGACGGGCGAATAAGGTTTCAGATGATGGAGGTAAGTATGGAAAACATTTTGGAAGTGAACGACATATCAAAGGAGTATAAAGATTTCCGGCTGGATCACATCACATTTTCCGTTCCCCGCGGGATGATCTGCGGAATGATCGGAGAGAACGGGGCGGGCAAGACGACGACGATCAGCTGCATTATGGATATACTGCGGCCGGACAGCGGAGATGTTCGTGTGTTTGGAATGGACTACGCCCACGCGGCGCGGGAGATCAAGGAGAGAATCGGACTTGTCATGGACGGTCTGGAGCAGAATCCGTTTCTGTATGTGAGCGATCTGGATAAGATTATGAAGCGGCTGTACCGCACCTGGGACAGCGGGCGTTTCCAGTCATACCTGAAGCGTTTCCAGCTTCCGGCGGACAAGAAAGTGAAGGATCTGTCCAAGGGTATGAATGTGAAGCTGAATTTTGCCATCGCCCTTTCTCACGATGTGGAACTGCTGATCCTTGACGAGGCGACGAGCGGCCTGGACCCCGTGATGCGCGACGAGATTCTGGACCTGCTTCAGGAATTTGTCACGGACGAGAATCATTCGATTCTGATTTCCTCGCACATCACGAGTGATCTCGACAAGATTGCCGATTATATCCTGTTTATCCATGAGGGAAAGATTTCCTTTCTCAAATCGAGAGAGGATATTGAGCTGAATTACGGCGTGCTGCACTGCCGCAGAGAGCTGTTCGAGGCGCTCTCGCCGGAGGATTACGACGCCTACATCCAGGAGCCGTATTCCTATAAGGTGCTGATAAATAACCGAAGTGAGGTCGAGCGCCGCTTCCAGGATCTGCTCGTGGACCGGGCGACGATTGAAGATATTATGCTGTTCTATGTAAAGGGGGTAGTGACATGTTAGGACTGGCGTATCGTGATGTACTGATTTTCTGGAGAAGGAATTCCAAAAAGAGCTATATTTACAACGGCGTGCTGTTTCTGGTCCTCGCTTTCGCGGTGGGGCGGTTCGGCGCTGCGGCGTATATGCTTCTTATGGCGATGGCGCAGATGACGACAGCGCCTGTGATGCTGAAGGAAGCGGATACAAACTATAAGGGACGCCTGTTCTCACTGTCCCTTCCGTGCAGTGAGAAGGATGTGGTCCGCGGCAGATTCCTGGCGGCGTTCTTTATTCAGATCCCATATCTGATTTCGATGCCGGTATTCAGCGTCCTTCACCATCTGGCGCACACTGTGTTTACGCCGGATTATTATATCAAGCTGATGCTTTCCGCCTGGATCTGCGGCATTATCATAACAGCGATCAATCTGACGGTCAGCTTTGCGGCAGGCATGGATGTCGTCTCCGTCCTGTATACGGTTCTGATCTGTCTGCTCGTTGTTGGATATCTGGTGGTGATGCTTCTCGACATTGATCTTTCGTTCCTCTTCGTTGTGAACGAATGGCTCCTCATTGCGGCCGGGTTTGTCCTCGCGTTCGCAGTCGCGGGGATCTGTTACATGCTCGCCGTGAAGATTTACAGAAAGCAGAAAAAATAATGTATCCCAAAACCCGTTCTTCCATGGACGGGTTTTTCCAAGCATAAAAACAAAAAAGTAAAACAACTGTCTTGTCATATGTAAATTTTTGGTGTATAATCGCTCTTGTTAAATTCTTAACCAAAGACAGAGAGGAGCAATTTGGGATGGATTCCATGAGAGAGCAAATAGAGAAGCTGAAAAAGGAGAAGAATGCCGTCATTCTCGCTCATTATTACGTGCCCGGCGAGGTGCAGGATGTTGCGGATAAGATCGGAGATTCCTACTATCTGAGCAGGAAAGCGAAGGAGTCAGACGCGGATATCCTTGTGTTTGCCGGGGTTTCCTTTATGGGAGAGAGCGCAAAGATCCTGAATCCGGAAAAGAAGGTTCTGATGCCTGTGCCCGAGGCTGACTGCCCCATGGCGCATATGGCGTCCGCCGAGCGCATCGCGCAGATGCGCAGGCAGTACGAGGATCTCGCGGTTGTCTGCTATATTAATTCCACCGCGGAGTTAAAGACGCTGTCCGACGTGTGCGTGACCTCCGCCAATGCCGTGAAGATCGTAAGGGCGCTTCCGAACCGCAATATTTTCTTCCTTCCGGACGGCAATCTCGCCGCGTATGTGGCGGAGCAGGTTCCGGAGAAGAACGTCATCTGCAACGACGGTTTCTGCCCCGTACATAAAAGGATCACGCCGGATGCCGTGAGGCGGGCAAAAGATCTGTATCCGGGAGCGCCGTTCTGCGTACACCCGGAATGTACCAGGGATGTCCTGGCACTGGCAGATTTTGTCGGAAGCACTTCTGAGATCATTTCTTACGTGGAGCAGTCCTCTGCAGAGAAATTCATCATCGGAACCGAGACCGGCGTATTTCATGAAATACGCCTGCGCTGCCCGGACAAAAAGCTGTATCCCGTCATGGAAGGGCAGTGCTGCAAGGGTATGAAAAAGATCACTCTGGAATCAATCCTTGACTGTCTGAGGGACGAAACCGGGAACGTGATTCTTGAGGAGACGGTGCGCAGCAGAGCGTCCCATGCGCTGGATGAAATGCTGCGGCTGGCGAAAGCATAAAGGGGAAAGAGGAGATTATTATGGAAAAAATGAAGACGGATGTGCTGATCGTGGGAACCGGAGCCAGCGGCCTGTTCGCTGCTCTGCATCTGCCAAAAGACCGCAGTGTTCTGATGATCACGAAAGATGAAGTTACACACAGCGACTCCTTCCTGGCGCAGGGAGGAATCTGCGTGCTGCGCGACGAAGGGGATTATGACAGCTTTATGGAGGACACGCTGCGGGCAGGGCATTACGAAAACCGCAGAGAGTCTGTGGACATTATGATCCGCTCCTCAAGAAATGTAATCAATGAGCTGATTGGCTGGGGCGTTGATTTTGCTCAGGAGAACGGCGAGCTTGTGTATACGCGGGAGGGCTGCCATTCCAAACCGCGTATTCTGTTCCATGAGGACATCACAGGAAAGGAGATCACACAGAAG
>CAKNMY010000112.1 GCA_930989745.1 uncultured Lachnospiraceae bacterium
CCCTCTTTTTATGCATAAACGCAGGGATTTTTCAAGGATTCTTAACCGATGTTTTATTCTCTGTTCTTCGGCAGCAGCCGATATTGCGTCGGCGTAAGTCCGGTGATCTTTTTAAACTGCCGCATATAGTGCAGTTCGCTCTCATATCCGCAGCAGCGGGCCACAGCGTCAACCGGCAGATCGCTGGTGCGCAGATAGAACTTGCTGCTTTCCACTCGCGCCTGGATGAGATCGTTCATGCAGGAAACGCCGAAATATTCCTTATAGAGCGCCTGAAAGTAGGAGGGGCTCATCCCGACAGAAGCGGCGAGATCTGCAACCGTCCATTTCTTGTGGCAGGTATTCAGAAGCCTGGAGCGCAGGCGGCAGAATTCCTCGAAATGCTTCTGGCGTCTGGAATCCGCCGGTACGAGCGCGCGCTGGGAGTCCAGGCAGTATAGGAGGGAACGCGTCAGCGAGTCAAAGATCTCCTCCCGGTGAAGCTGTTCCGGATAGTTCTCTGTCACCATGAGCTTCAGATAGCCGGTAAGCTGGCGGATATAAGGAAGCCGGATCGGCGTCCTGAAGGGAAGGCCGAGCTTTTCCGGCAGCGGTTCCTCGTCATGGAAGGAAAAATGCAGCCAGTCGTCGTTAAAATAAGTTTCATGTCCGTGATAGCTCAGCGGGGTATCCGGCGGGAACAGCATGGCTGAATCTGCCGGCACGAACAGAGGGGTTCCCTCAATGATAAAATCTGCGGGCGACTTGACGAGCAGAAGCAGATAGTGCGGAAGCCCCTTGGGATGCTTCATTTCAAAATATTCTCTGTGGGAAGAGTCATATCCCAGACGATGTACTCTAATCATAAAACCTCCGATGTAAATCATAGAATAAGTCAGTTGTTTATATTTTAAATCATTGTATTATCTTTGTCAATTTCTTAAAATGCATATATAAGATTATCAGAAAAATGGTGTAAAAAAGCACTGGTATTTATGAGAGGAAAACAATATGGCAATGCATAATATCGATGTGGACGGCGCCGTACAGCGCATCACAGAAAAAATGGAATGGGTCAGCGAGCGTTCAAAGGATAAAATTCCGTACAAAACCGTGAACGGAGTGCACGATGATCTTTCCCGGAGTGATATCAACTGGTGGACAAACGGCTTCTGGCCCGGGATTCAGTGGCTTTTATACCATGAGACCGGCAGTCAGAAGCATGCTGACATTGCGCGGGAAGCGGAGAGAAAGCTGGATCGGTGTTTTGAGGAATATTACGGCATCCATCATGACGCCGGGTTCATGTGGCTGCTGTCAGCAGCCGCGGATTACCGTCTCACCGGAGATCCGCTGGCGAGAAAGCGCGCGCTGCATGCGGCGAACCTGCTCGCCGGACGCTTCAATCCCGCCGGAAATTTCATCCGCGCATGGAACGGCACAGACAACAGCGGATGGGCGATCATCGACTGCATGATGAATCTGGCGCTGCTCTACTGGGCGTCCGAAGAGACGGGCGACCCCAGATTCCGTGAGATCGCCATGCGCCACGCAGACATGGCGGCAAAATGTTTCGTGCGTCCCGACGGTTCCGTAAAGCACATCGTAGTATTTGACCCCGTGAGCGGAGAATTGCTCGAGGAGCTGGGCGGCCAGGGTTATGCGAAGGGAACGTCCTGGACGCGCGGTCAGGCGTGGGGACTGTACGGATTTATGATCAGCTGGAAGCATACGAACAGGAAGGGTTATCTTGAGACAGCGAAGAAGATCGCGGATTATTTTATCTCACAGATTCCGGAGAGCGGGCTGATTCCCGTGGATTTCTGCCAGCCCGAGACGCCGCGTCTTGAGGATTCCATGGCAGCGGCGATCGCTGCGGGCGGTATGATTGAGCTTTCCCGTGAGCTGGGAGAGGACGGTGAACAGTATCTTGACGCGGCAAAGAAGATGCTGGATGCGCTCCTTACCGAGCGGTGTTGCTGGACGAAAGACAGCGACGGCATTCTCGAGCGCTGCACGGCGGCGTATCACAATCAGGAGAAAGAGACAAACATTATTTACGGAGACTACTTCCTGATCGAAGCAGTTCTCAAACTGAAAGGAAACGACGTATTCCTCTGGTAAGAGGAAGGTCTGAAGGAGAGAATTATGAGACAGAATCGAATGGGACTTTATCTGCCGTTGGCTGACAGAATACAAAAAGAGAGCAGAGAGATTACAGCGTATGTGAGAGAACACTGGGGAGAGGAGACGGAACAGATTCTGCGGATCGCGGACGATGCCTGCGAAAATACGTTTCTGTTCGACCTGCCCTGGGATATGGAGCGTACCTGGGAGCCGGTGCATTTTGCGGACGGCATTGACTGGGAATACCTGCCGGGTGATGATCCGGAATTTACCTTCCAGCTCAACCGCCATCGCTTCCTGATCTGTATGGGGCAGGCTTACGCGATGACAGGAGACGAGAAGTATACGGAGCATTTTATGCGCCTGATCTGCGACTGGCTGGACAAAAATCCGGTCAATGACCATACGAGAGCGACAACCTGGCGCTCCATCGAAGCGGGTATCAGAGGAGAATACTGGCTGCGCGCCGCGGCATACTTTGCGCAGAGCGAGCGGATCTCAGAGGAATTTTCCGCGCGTTTCCGGGAGAGCATCAGGGAACATGCGCGCTTCCTGGAGGAGAGCCGCAGGGGAATGCAGATCTCGAGCAACTGGGGCGTGCTGGAAAATCACGGCATGTATATGATCGGCGCGGCGCTTGGCGGCGAGGAGGGCGCACACTACTGCGGGCTTGCGATGGAACGGCTTGCCGAGGAGGCGAGGATTCAGGTGCTCCCCGACGGCATGCACTGGGAGCAGTCCAGCATGTACCACAATGAGGTCATGCACTGTTTCCTGGAAGTTCTGCGCACGGCGCTTGAGCACGGCACAGAGACTGATCCGGAGATTGCGGACGCGGCGGAGCGGATGGCGCTTGCGGCGCTCGGACAGATCAAGCCGAATCATCACCACCCGATGAGCGGCGACAGCGATGACACAGACCAGAGGGATATGCTGACGTCTGCCGCGTATCTGCTGATGAAGTGCGGCAGAACGAAGAGCGCGTCCTGGATGAAATATGTCGGATTCCCGATTCTCGATTTCGAGAGTATCTGGGATTTCGGGATGGCCGGAAATGAAGAATACAGCCGCCTGGAAGCCAAGATGCCGGAGAAAAAGGACTGGTATTTTGAGGATACCGGCACATACTGCCTGCGCTCCGGATGGGATGAGAAGGCGGATTATCTGCGCTTTAAAAACGGATTCCTGGGCAATGGCCACGGGCACAGCGACAAGCTGCATTTTGACTGGTGCGTCTGCGGCGAAGATGTGCTGATGGACAGCGGCCGGTATTCGTATGTATTTTCCCGTGAGGGCAGATGGTTCTTAAAGAGCGTTTACGCGCACAATTCGCTTGTGGCGGACGGCAGGGAATATATGGACTTTCCGGATTCCTGGGGTACCCGCGGAACGTTCCGCGACATCCACTGTCCGGTGCTGGAGCGCGGCGGAATCACTTTCCTCGCAGGCGGACACACGGGATATCTGCAGGACGGGGACGGCGCGTATGTGGAGCGAAGAATTCTCCGCCTGGAGGACGGGCTGTATCTGCTCTCCGACACGGGAACCGCGCCGGGTGAGCATACATACAGCGAGCTGTTCCACTTCAACAACAGAGGCGAGGTGAAGCTTGGGGAAAATGAGGCCATTTACCGCGGCGAGCATGCGGAGGCGAGGATTCATTTTGTGGGAGAGGGTATAAAAACATCATCTTCCGTACAGAAAATGTCCCGCTTCTACAATGCGTGGGAAGATCACACCGTAATTACCGCTGAAAAGACCGGCGCAGGGCTCTGCCCGATGATGGCCGTGCTCTGCGGGGGAGAGAAAGGCAGCGTGTCTTTGAAGACCCGGCTGATTCCCGTTGAAAACCCGGTATCCGGCAGGATTCTTCCGGAACACATGGCGCAGGGCGTTGAGATTCAGACCGCGCGTCACACGTATGTGGTTATTCTGCGCCACCACGATCTGATCAATCCCGCGGATCTTCTGCGCGCGGAGGGATGCATGGGTATGGGCAGAGTCCTGATCGAGAAGGACGGCGCAAATTCGGTGGTATTTGGATAAAAATCAGTTGACATGACTTGTTTTCTGTGGTATTGTCTGGATAGATTTGAGAAAAACGGAGGTTTGAAAGGCGTATGATTATTTTATAATCCGATGAATGAAAGGCAGAATATGAACAAATTTGGAGAGAAGGCTAAGACTGCCTTCAGATGTTTTGCCGTGTCGGATTATGAGATCAGAATACTCTTTTCAAAGCCCTGTCTGTCCAGACAGTGCCGCGTTTTTTGTGCGGTCTTTTCAAGTTGTAAAAGTTTCTGGACAGCCTTTTCCGGCTATAATAAATGAGTTCTGTGCGATAATCCGTCCGGCTGAAGGAGGGATTTTTTTTATGCTGTTAAGCGGACAGAATATACTTGTGGAGTACGGGATCCAGACCGTACTGGATATTGAAAAACTGGAAATCTGGGAAGGGGACCGCATCGGGCTTGTTGGAAAGAACGGTGCGGGCAAGAGCACGCTCTTTCAGGTATTATGCGGGGAGAAAAAGCCTGACGCCGGCGTGATCCGGCGAAACGGCAGCCTCGCGTATATTCCCCAGGACCAGGAGGCGCATGGGGAGGCGGACGGTATGTATGTGAGCCGGATGCGCCTGCAGAACAGCGCGGTAAAGAGCGGAGGGGAGCGCACGCGGATGGCGATTGCGGCTGCATTTTCCCAGCATGCGCCGCTGCTTCTGGCGGACGAGCCGACCACGAACCTGGACAGGGAGGGAATCGAACAGCTTGAGAAGATGCTCTGCGGATACCGCGGCGCGGTGGTTCTGATTTCCCATGACCGTGAACTGCTCGACAGGGTATGCACACAGATCTGGGAGCTGGAGGACGGCAGGCTGCATATCTTTCCGGGCAACTATACGCAGTGGTACGAGGAGCGTGAGCGCACGCTCAGCCGCCAGCAGTTTGAATATGAGCAGTACCAGCGGGAGAAGGGAAGGCTTGAACAGGAACGGCGCGCGGTCCTTCAGCAGGCAAAGAGCATGGGCAAGCCGCCGAAACGCATGAGCAACAGCGAATGGATGCTGTATAAGAACACGGCGACCGTTCAGCAGAAGCATGTGCAGAGCCGCGCCAAGGCGATGGAGAGCCGTATCGGACACCTGGAGAAGAAAGAAAAGCCCAGAGAGCTCCCGCATGTCTCCATGAAGATGGGAGAGCAGGGGCGCATCAAGGGAAAGAATGCCGCGCGGGCGGAGAATCTCACCGTGAGTTACGGCGATCACACGGTTCTGTGCGGCGCAGAGTGCCAGATTGCCGCGGGTAAGAAGACGTTTCTGACCGGAGAAAACGGTTCGGGCAAGACGACGCTCCTGAATTGCTTCGCCTCCGGCAGGGACCACGACGGCATTTACATTAACAGCGACGCGGTGATCGGATATTTCTCCCAGCAGCAGGAGACGCTCGATTTTAATAAGACGGTGCTTGAGAATGTAAGAAGCACCGCCGTGTCGCCGGAGCACATCTGCCGTGCCGTGCTCATGAATCTCTGTATGCGCAGGGAAGATCTGGATAAAAAGATCTCCGTGCTCTCCGGCGGCGAGCGCGTCAAGACAGCGCTCGCGAAGCTGCTGGTCAGCGGAGCCAATTTCCTGATCCTCGACGAGCCGACAAACCACATGGACATCTATACCATGGAGGGGCTCGAACGCCTCCTGAAGGACTATGACGGGACACTGCTTGCCGTCAGCCATGACAGAAAGTTCGTCAGCAGCCTGGCAGATGTAATCTACCGGGTCGAGGACGGCAGAATTTTCCGGATCGAGGAGTTTTGACGCTCAGAAGATCAGAACGCGAAGCCCTGTCAGAAGCAGCAGATGCAGCGGATAGAAGAGATAAAACGCGTACTTCAGAGAAGAACCACGTTCCCCGTTATACCTGTAAATGGGAATAAACGCCAGGCAGGCGGTGGGTTCCCATAACAGGGAGAGACATCCGGCAATCGTCTGTCTGCGCCTGTTTCCGCGGAAAAGGTACAGCAGCGTAATGGTCAGGATACCCATCCACGAATAGTCGGTCTGTAAAAGCGTACAGAGCGCGCCTGCCAGAACCGGTCCGAGAAAGCGCAGAACCTTCTGGCCGGAAAACCGCTCCAGAATCATCATTGCCGCAAAGCCGGCGGCCAGCGTAAAGAATACGTTCTGGTAGGAAAATTCCAGAATTTTTCCGCGGAACGCCAGGTCGAACGGGATCTCCGAGATCAGCGCAAACGCCAGAAGGCGCAGGAGATACCGCGTGCGGCTGGAGGTATGTACAAACCCCTCCACCAGCAGAAACGCGAAAATCGGAAACGCCATCCTTCCGAACAGGGAACGCAGCACCATGTCCGTGTTATAGATGATCAGATCACGGTTCGTAAAGGAGTCCGAAACATTCTGAAGCATCGGCACCAGATAGCCCGGTTCCAGAATCACGGCTCCGATATGATCCAGCAGCATGGTGAAGACCGCGATCATTTTTAAATCTGCCCCGGTAAATCCGGGAAATGCTTTTTTTCGTACTGTCGGTGTATACAAAGCAGCTATATCCTCCTTCTGTTTTTATACAGGTGAGACCAGTATAACACAAATCAGGCTACAGTGGAAATGTTTTGCAATTCCGCGAAAAAAGCGATATACTGAGAGAAAAAAAGGAGGACGTTTCCCATGCTGATGGTTTATGCAAAGTGCGTGGTGGCGGGGATTCACACGCAGAACTTTCTTGAACTCGCGGAAAAGCTTGTAAATGAGACGAGAAAGGAGCCCGGAAATATCAGCTACGAGCTGGTGCAGGGCGCTCAGGCGAAGAACATCTATGCCTTTGCGGAGCGCTGGAAAGATCAGGAAGCGCTGGATCTCCATATGGGGATGCCGCATTTTCAGACGCTGATCCCGCAGATTGAGAAGCTGACAGAGGCAGGTATTGACATTTCCGTACATGAAGTGCTGATCTGAGTGTCAAAAATTGTAAAATAAATAACAATCTGCTAAGTTAGTCTGGACTAATTCATGGTTTTATGCGAAAATAAGGTAAGTCAGTGGGACATAACCGCGAAGCGGAACAGTCCTGCGCGAGATACATAATCTCAAAGCAAGTATTAAATGTTTGAAAGGAGTCTTAAAATGATTTATTCACATGAAGTAGAAATGATGTGCCCGGTTGCACAGGGTGTGAACCACGGCGCAGCTCCGATTCCGGAAGAAGCAAAATGGGTACAGTCCAAAGAAATCAAAGACATCTCCGGTCTGACTCACGGTGTAGGCTGGTGTGCTCCGCAGCAGGGAACCTGCAAGCTGACCCTGAACGTAAAGGATGGTATCATCCAGGAGGCGCTGGTAGAGACCATCGGATGCTCAGGAATGACCCATTCCGCAGCTATGGCAGCAGAGATTCTGCCGGGAAGAACTCTTCTGGAGGCATTGAACACTGACCTTGTTTGCGACGCTATCAACACAGCAATGAGAGAGCTGTTCTTACAGATCGTTTACGGACGTACTCAGAGCGCGTTCTCCGAGGACGGACTGCCGATCGGCGCTGGCCTGGAAGACCTGGGTAAAGGATTACGTTCTCAGGTTGGTACTATGTACGGTACACTGAAAAAAGGTCCTCGTTACCTGGAAATGGCTGAAGGTTATGTAACAGGTATTGCTCTTGACGAGGAAGGCTGCATCATCGGTTACCAGTTCGTAAACCTGGGCAAGATGACAGACTTCATCAAAAAAGGCGACGACCCGACAACAGCATGGGAGAAGGCAAAAGGCCAGTACGGCCGCGTTGCTGACGCTGTGAAGATCATCGACCCAAGAAAAGAGTAATCGAGGAGGTAAGGAAGAATGGCTTTATTTGAATCATATGAAAGAAGAATTGACAAGATTAACTCAGTTTTAAATAGCTACGGAATTGCTTCCATCGAAGAAGCTGAGAAGATCACAAAAGACGCCGGACTGGACGTTTACAACCAGATCAAGGGCATCCAGCCGATCTGCTTTGAGAACGCATGCTGGGCATACATTGTAGGTGCGGCTATCGCGATCAAGAAAGACTGCAGAAGAGCTGCTGACGCTGCGGCTGCAATCGGAGAGGGCTTACAGGCTTTCTGTATCCCGGGTTCTGTTGCTGATCAGCGTAAAGTAGGTCTGGGACATGGTAACCTGGGCAAGATGCTTCTGGAAGAGGAGACTGACTGCTTCTGCTTCCTGGCTGGACATGAGTCCTTCGCTGCTGCAGAGGGTGCGATCGGTATCGCTGAGAAAGCGAACAAAGTTCGCCAGAAACCGCTGCGCGTTATCCTGAACGGTCTTGGAAAAGACGCTGCTCAGATCATTGCCCGCATCAATGGATTTACTTATGTTGAGACTCAGTATGACTACTACACCGGCGAGTTAAAGGAAGTATTCCGCAAAGCATACTCCGACGGACCGCGTGCAAAAGTTAACTGCTACGGCGCTAACGATGTTCGCGAGGGCGTTGCAATCATGTGGAAAGAGGGCGTAGACGTTTCCATCACCGGTAACTCCACAAACCCGACCCGTTTCCAGCATCCGGTTGCAGGTACCTACAAGAAAGAGTGCAACGAGGCAGGCAAGAAGTACTTCTCCGTTGCATCCGGCGGTGGTACAGGACGTACACTTCACCCGGACAACA
>CAKNMY010000113.1 GCA_930989745.1 uncultured Lachnospiraceae bacterium
TGCGACCTCCTGGTCCCAAACCAGGCGCTCTAGCCAAGCTGAGCCACACCCCGATGAGGCTTACTCGTCATTTCCTGTGTCATCCCTGACGCAAGAGTTATTATATTATAAGCCTCCAGAAAAGTCAACACCTAATTTAAAATTTTTTCAAAAAATCTTATTTTCTTGTTTTTATCGATTTCCATGACCAAATAGGTCGGTTTTCTGCCCCTCTGACGGGGGTAGGACAGACTGCCCGGATTCGCCAGAATAATATCTCCATATTCCTCCAGCACCGGACGGTGAATGTGGCCAAAGAGCACCACATCCGCTTCCCTGCTGCGTCCTTCTTCCAGAAGGTAGGAAAAGTTCATAGATACTCCATAGTTATGGCCGTGTGTGATCAGAAACTTTGTTCCCTCCAGCTCCACTTCCAGCTCCCGGTCCAGATCCGTAAACCAGTCGTTGTTTCCCGCAACCATGTAGCAGGGACACTCTGCCAGCGCCTCGATGTAATCCTCGCTTCCCTCCAGATCGCCGCAATGAATCAGAGCGTCTATCGGTTTCTCCTGCCCCAGTGCCCGTTCCAGATTTTCAGTATGCCCATGTGTATCACTGACAATCAATATTTTCATCATATGCTACTTCTCTTTTCTTTTTAATAGTTCTTCTTTCATTTTTCTGAGAGCCTTACCACGATGACTGATTCTGTTCTTTTCCTCCGGTGACAGCTGCGCCGATGATTTGCCATATTCCGGCAGATAAAAAATGGGATCATAGCCGAAGCCGTTTTCCCCCTTCTCCTCATAGCCGATGCGTCCTTCAACCGTATCCCGGACTGTCAGGATCTCTCCGTCCGGAAATGCGGCAGCAATGACGCACACAAACCGTGCGGTTCTTTTCTCATCTTCCACGCCCTCCAGCCGTGAGATCAGATTGTTGTTCTTTATATGGTAGGAAGTATCCTCCCCCATGTAGCGGGCGGAATAGATTCCCGGTTCGCCGTTCAGATAATCGATCTCAAGCCCGGAATCATCTGCCAGCACCAGTTCTCCGGTGTGCTCCATAATCGTACGCGCTTTAATCACTGCATTCTCCTCGAAGGATGATCCGTTCTCCACGATCTCCACATCCACGCCGGCCTCCTTCATGGACACAATCTCCACGTCCAGATCCGCCATAATCTCCCGGATCTCCTTCATCTTGCCCGCGTTTCCTGTGGCAAATATAATTCTCTTCATACTTATTTCTCCCCTTTTTTCTCTCTCGGCGGTTTTGGTCCAAGGTACTGGTACAGATAGGTCTTCAGCATTCCATTGTAAATCTTCCTGTTCTTGTCCGCCTTTTTCCCAATATAGCGCTCCGCGTCCTCATAGCTTGTAATCATATACATGGACCAGGAATCCAGTTTCCGGAAGCTTTCGCCAAGCTCCCTGTAGAGCTGCGGCAGCGCTGACTTCTCCTCCAGGCGCTCTCCGTAAGGCGGGTTTGTGATAATAAATCCATACTTCTTCGGATGACTCAGCTCACTGACCGGGCGCTGCTGAAAATGAATCAGATGGTCTACGCCTGCCAGACGCGCGTTCTCCCTGGCATATCGGATCACTTCCGGATTAATATCGTATCCCTGAATATCCGTATCCACATTAAGATCCACCATCTCCTGGGCCTCGTCTGCAGCCTGATACCAGTGCTTTCTCGGAACGACATTCGCCCACTCTTCCGCCAGAAATGAGCGGTTCATTCCGGGCGCCATATTCGCTGCCATCATTGCCGCTTCAATCGGAAATGTTCCGCTTCCGCAAAACGGATCTACAAGGATACGGTCTCCTTTCCAGGGCGTCAGCAGAATCAGAGCCGCTGCCAGCGTCTCCGTAATCGGCGCTTTGGCTGTCATCTGACGGTAACCGCGCTTGTGAAGCGAAACGCCGGAAGTATCAATGCCAATGGTCGCAACGTCCTTCATAAAAGATACGCGCACAGGATAACTTGCGCCATCCTCCTCAAACCAGCTCTGATGATACTTTTCCTTCATCCGCTCCACCATCGCCTTCTTCATGACCGACTGGATATCCGACGGGCTGAACAGCTTACTCTTGATAGAGTTCGCCTTTGTCACCCAGAATTTTCCATTCTTAGGGATATATTCCTCCCAGGGCAGCGCTTTTGTGCCCTGAAAAAGTTCCTCAAAGGTCTCCGCACGGACCTCCCCTACCTTCAGCAGGATACGCTCGGTGGTGCGAAGAAATACATTTGCATACGCGATTGCCTCTGCATCTCCCCAGAAGGTTACTTTACCGTCCTCAACCGAGCTGATCTCGTACCCCAGATCCATAATCTCCCGCTTCAGCACAGCCTCCAGTCCAAAATGACACGGGGCGATCAGTTCAAACATACTCATATTCTCCTCTTTCCGCCGTCTGCCGGCCTGTTATCAAAGAGCGACCTCTTTTATGATCTCGCCCTCAAACGTCTTTATACGAAAATATCCATTCTCCGCAACCGCATAGGTCGGCGGATTCCCCTCCTTGGGAATCGATACAGAACCGGGGTTCAGGATGAGATGGCCGTCCGCTTCCTCCGCGCGCAGTACATGTGTATGCCCATGAATAAAAATATCCCCTGCCTTCATCGGCGGAAGATTCTTCTCATGATAGACGTGACCGTGACTCGCGTAAAAAGTCCTGCCTTCCCAAAAAAGGATGGCATAGTCTGCCATAATCGGAAACTGCAGCACCATCTGATCCACCTCAGCGTCACAATTCCCCCTGACCGCAAGGATGTCGTCCTTTCTCTCATTTAAGAGGGCAATCACCTTTTTGGGCGCGTATTCAGCGGGAAGATCATTTCTCGGCCCATGATACAGCAGATCGCCCAGCAGGATCAGACGGTCTGCGCCCTCCCTGTCATATGCCTCCAGCATCTTCTCACAGTAGAACGCAGAGCCGTGAATATCGGATGCAAACATTAATTTCATAAATTTATTCTCCTCTGTACTTTTCTCCCGCACACCCTGCAGCGGCTGCGGGGGCTGAACGGTTACCTTATTCTACTATTTTTACCGGGAAATTACAAGTCATCTTATCAGGTTCCTGCCCCTGTATTCCCGGATTCCCCCTACCACAGACAGGACTTCATATCCCTGCTGTGCCAGTTTTCTTCCCGCTGCCAAACTTGCCGATCCTCTTCCGCAGTACAAAATGATCGTCTTTTCTTTCGTAAGGTGCTTCTGCTCCATAATCTTCTCATAGGGAATATTGAGCGCACCGCGAATATGGCTCCTTCGGAATTCCTCGGGTTCCCTGACATCTATAATGATAAAATCCGGATGACCCACATACTGATCCAGCTCATCCGGGGAAAGAGTATCCAGATTTTTCATGATCCATTCCTTTTTTATTATAATATTCCCGACTGCGCGGAAAAGGGATGAAAGTCCCTGAACTTTCATCCCTTTTCCCAAAAGCATACTCTCTGCGCTCTGTTACGGTCAGCGTGTATGGCAGTCCTCCGCTCTGTTCTTGAGCTTATTCTTTCCGCTGTTCTTCGATGCGCTGTTCCTGGAGTTGCTGTTTTTGTTGTTCTCCATGGAATTGTTCATCTCATTCGCCGCGTAATTCTTATTCTGGTTGTTGGATTCATTGCTGTAGTTCTTAGTCATCTTTCATTCCTCCTGTAAACTGATTTGGTGTTACATCCCTTAGTATTGCAAATCTCGTCCAGAATATTCATTGATTTTTGTTGCTTTTTTCAGCGATATGTATTATACTTAACCTGTAAAAAGAATTTACCCTTCAAAAAATTTTTTTTACAATTAATAACCCCTTATTAATTATTTATACTCCCCTCGAAAGGCCGTCAGCTCCCCTGGCGGTCTTTCATTTTGCAAATCTCAAAGATTTCCAACATCAAATCATCGTTCCAAAAAATTTCCCGTATTATATTGACAAGCTTCCCTCCCTGCGCTACAATCATACTATGCAAAACATAGTATGTATTACATAGTATGGAGGTGACAGCACTTTGGACACCCAAAGAAAAAAAGGCCTGCTGGATATACTGGTCCTGTCCGTGCTATTATCCGGTCCTTCCTACGGATACAAGATTATCCAGGATATATCCGAAGTCATGGAAGTCTCAGAATCGACCATGTATCCCATTTTCAAGCGTCTGGAAAGCTCCGGCTGCGTGCTTACTTATTCGGAGGAACACAACGGCAGAAAGAGGAAGTACTTTTCCCTGACTGACACCGGGCGCGAAAAAATCGACAGTTTTCTGTCAGAATGGCAGGAAATGATGCAGATTTATGATTTTATCATGCAAAACAGGAGGCAAAACCCATGAAAAAACAGGAGTATTTTGAAGAGCTTTTAACGCATCTCCCTCAGATCAGCTCTGAGGACCGTGAACAAATTTATACCTATTATGACGAATTGATCTGTGACGGCATAGAATTCGGTAAGACAGAAGAAGAAATGCTGGAACAGTTCGGTTCTCCCGAACAGCTTGCAAAGCGCCTGCAGGAAGAGTGGGAACTGCAGTCCATGCCGGCCTGCTCTACAGTTTCTGCTCAGCCGAAAGGCAAAGAGCTGATCTGTTCTTTTCCGCCTGATCTCAAGCGCGTGCCATACGCCCAGATCATCACGGACTGCTGCCACGTCCGAGTGGTTCCCAGTGAGGGAAGCCAGCTTGTGATTTCCTATCCGAAGTCTCTGGAATCGTACGCTGTATGTTCCGAGTCCTCCGACGGCATCTTTTTTTCTTTGAAGCGTCATCGTTTTTCTTTTTTCCGTTTCGGTTCCCGCACGGGTACGATTCTTTTGGAGGTTCCGAAAGGCTTTCTGAAAAATCTCTATGTCCATTCTCAGAACGGCGGAATCACAATGGAGGATCAGGTCATTGAGAAGGTAAAGCTTGCCGCATCCAATGGCCGCGTCACTGTTCTCTCCCTCACAGGAAAGGAAATGGAGCTCTGTTCCTCCAATGCCTCGATCACGGTCCAGAATTCAGCCTGCGTGTCCGGAAGCATTCGGACCTCGAACGGGGCTGTCCATATCACTGACGCAATAGCCAAGACACTCCAGGCACGAACCAGCAACGCATCTATTACATTCTCCAATGTGAAGTGCGAGGATCAGACTCTGATTACCTCCAATGGCAAAATCTCAGTAACTGAGATTCAATGCAACAAATGCGTCTGCACCACCAGTAACGGAGCGATTGCCGTAGACCGGGTACAGGGAAATGATCTCACCTTTACTTCCAGCAACGGCTCCATTCGTGGAAATCTGCTGGGCAGGCCAGAGGAATACTCCATCTCCTGTCATACTTCCAATGGTTCGTGCACACCCGCAGCGGTATCACGTCCGGAAGCTGACAAACTTCTGTCTGCAAAAACTTCTAACGGATCAATCTCGCTTGAATTTAAGCCCTGAGAGATGGAATGCAATAGGGGCGGCATCTTAAGTGCCGCCCCTTCTGTATCAAAAGCTCTATGCTTTTTTCTGCTTTCTCATAGCCACTACGCTGACTCCTGCAGCTCCTGCTGCCGCAATGAGAAGGACTACATACAGAACAATCTGTGTCTCGTCTCCCGTCTTTGGTGCTGTCGTGCTCTGGCCGGTGGTGGTAGCTTTCAGCTTAATGGATTTCGTATCATCCTTTCCGTCAGATACCCATTTTCCATCTTCATAAACCTGCCTGTCAAAAGTAACCTTAATGGTGTAGGTTCCTGTCTTTGTTGCTTTTACTGTTGCCTTGTAGGGAGCTTTCTTCCAGGTTCCATCTGATAAGCCTTCCCACTCAGCGGGAACGTATCTTACATCGCCGTCAATCGGATCTTTGATGTCCATTCCGCCGCCCACTGCAGTAAAGGTCACATTTGTGTTAATCTTGATAACCTGGCCATCCTTAATTCCCGTAATCTTATTCTCGCTGGTCTTTGTGCTGATCACGTTTCTCAGGGTACTTGTCTTGAGCTGCTGGCTCGCTGCGCTGGCAACTGCTGTCTGGGTTTCCTTTGTTCTTGTGATAATCTCATAAGCTGTCTCTGCTTTCAGTTTCTCGAACTTTCCGCTGGACTGCCATGTCTTTCCGCCGTCAATGGAATATTCCTGTCCGTTCTTTGTCTCCACTTCCAGAACAGTCTGGCTTCTGTTCTTTAACTTCGGAGCCTCCGGAGCAGCTGGTGTGGACTTCTGAGTGGTAACTACCAGCGCTTCACTCACGGGGCTTTCCTTCTGTCCGGCTGTCTCAGAAATCTTGGTAACAATTCTGTATTCCGTGTTGGGATCCAGTTTTTCAAAGATTCCATTGGACTGCCAGTTCAGGTTACCCGGCATCGTGCTGCCCTTATAAATTGCGTATACCTGACCGCTTACAGCAATCACTTCAATTCTTGTGTCACTGCTGGAGGACAGTTCCGGTCTTCCCGGCGCTGCCACTTCGCTCTTCTCGGTAGAAACTACCAGCGGCATACCGATCTCACCAGGCATCTGGTCATCGGTTCCTGCCATTCTGGCAACTATGGAGTATTCTGTACCCGGCTTCAGTCCGCTGAATACGGAAGACGCCTGCCAGCTCCACTGCTGATCCGAAGATGCCTTGCCTTCGCAGATCGCGTATTCCAGTCCCTCTACTGCTGTCACTTCGATGGTATCTGCGGTGCTGGACTTGAGTTCCGGCTTAGCCGGCGCCTCAGCAGCTGCCTTCATCGTTCTAACGATCAGAGGATCGCTTACCAGCGCTTCTTCACCTTCACCCGGGATCAGTCTCGTCTCGATGACATATTCCGTATCCGGTGAAAGTCCTTCGAATCTTCCGCTGCTCTGCCATTCCTTCTGATTGATTCTGTACTCCTGTCCCTCAAGTGTCTCCACTTCGAGGATGGTATCGGTCCTGTTCACAAGCTTCGGCACATCCGGCTGCGTACGCGGTGCAGCTGAAGTCGTCACGGTAAGCACCTGACTCAACTCGCCTGCCGGCTCACTGCCTGCTGCTGCGATTCTGGAAACGATACGATATACGGTCTCGGGAAGTAAATCCGTAAATGTAATGTTATTCTCTCCGCTCTTCCACTGCGCGTTCGCAGGAAGTGCATCTCCGGTGTACACAGCGTATTCCTGACCTTTTACTGCCTGAACCGTAATGCTTGTGCTGTCCTTGGATACCAACACCGGAATCTGCGGTTTCTGAACAGCCTTTGCTTTTGTCTGTACGGTCTGTACGCTGCTGGCCTCTGTAGCTTTGCCTGTCGTATATTTCAGCCGTCCGACGATCTCATAATTCTTGCCCGGCTGCAGCCCTTTGATGGTTCCGTCGGAAGTCCAGTTGTTCTGTCCTTTGACGGAACATTCCAGAACATAAGCTCCACTGGAACGCTTCTCAAACTGGATCTCTGTCTCTGTGGATCCGAGAATCTTCGGGATTCTCGCGTCTGCAATCGCTGCACTGTTGGAGTATACAACTTCTTCACCCAGCTTTACTGCACAGCGGTATACAACTCCACTCAAATCCTCTTTTGTAACTTTGTGCTCATATCTGGCTGCTTTGGCTCCTTCTATATCTGTCCAGGTATATGCGTTCTGCTTATCCCCGGGTTTCTGCTGCGGAACCCCTTTCTGCCATTGGTAAGCAACATTTTCTGCCGGAGTTACTGTCACTTCAAAAACTGCCGTATCTCCTTCTGCGGAAGATACATTGGACGGTTGTTTGGTAACCGTTAACCCGGCTGCAAATACTGTGGTACACATCCCCAATACCATGATCGCAGTCAGCAGCCACGCGATTATCTTCCTTGTTTTACCCATTCTAATCCCTCCTTATTAATTAACTGATAATTCTGTTATCAATTAATATTTTTTAGATTTTCCTTGCGTATTCACTTCCCTTTTCTCAATTTTATTATACTATTTAAATCCTACCCCCGCAATCATTTCGCCCCACTTTACTTCTTACAATTTCCTTAACGGTGTCTCCTGATCATCTGTACAATAAATACAATAATCAGAATCGGAAGCAGAACCGGAAGAATCAGCCGCATAACCGCACCGATCAGCTGAAAAAGGATAAACAGCACTGCCAGACACACAAGAAATGCAATCAGGCAGCTCCCGTTCGAGGAATGAATGTGATGCATATAGCCTGTTCCGGAGACTTCTTCCTCCGGATCGTTGTCTGCTGCCTCATCGTACGCTTCCGTATACACGTAAGATTCCGCATCCGATGTCTCCAGAATAGTCCTGGCAATCAGATTCGGATCCCCCAGCTCTGCTATTACATCCTCCTCCCGCTTTCCCTGGGCACAGGTACTGTCAATATAATTCATATAATATGCCACATGCTCCCTCACCGCTGCTGGAGGAAGGGCTTCGCTCAATTTGTTCTCTAACTGTTCCAGAAATTCCTTTTTGCTCATATGGTTTCCTCTTTTCTCTGAATCTGGGTGTATTTTGCCATTAATTGTATCATACCCGTTCTGAAAATTATATAGAGGAAAATTGAGATTTTTCTTAATTTTTATTTTCGGACAAATACGTGTTTTCAACGCAAAAAAAGACTTACAGCATTTACTGTAAGTCTTACCGTGCGTTAGAGGATTCGAACCCCCGACCTTTTGGTCCGTAGCCAAACGCTCTATCCAGCTGAGCTAAACGCACATATTATTTTTTAACCTTTGCTATAATAGCATATCTGTTCTTCTTTGTCAAGAACAAATGCCGGCGACCGGAATCGAACCGGTACGGGTATCGCTACCCACGGGATTTTAAGTCCCGGGCGTCTGCC
>CAKNMY010000114.1 GCA_930989745.1 uncultured Lachnospiraceae bacterium
CACACGAGCAGCAGCGTATTGTTCACTGAGAAAAAGACCAGGATCTTTTTCACAAACGGGAATGCGAATCCTGTATGAATCCCCGCTGTCAGAAGCGGCAGGAAAAAGACGGTCAGGATCTGCGAATTGATACTCTTTTTGATCTCACGGCGCGTCATGCCGACTTTCTGCAGGACTTCAAAGCGCTTCTGATCCTCGTACCCTTCTGTGATCTGCTTGTAATACATGATCAGCACCGTTCCCGCGACAAATATGATTCCCAGCAGAATCCCCACAAAGAACAGCCCGCTGTACATCCCCATGGTATCGATCCTCTCCTGCTCCATTCCCTCCACACGGATCTGCACAGACTCCTCCGGAAACGCAAGCGGTTCAAGGCGGGATCTGACAGCCTCTGTCACTGCCTTTTGCTCCTCAGCGCTGCCGCCCAGGTCAAATCCGTAATACGCGCACGGCGTGGATGCGTACTCCCCGTAGACCTCACGCTGCACAGCGTTGATCTGTTCAAACTCCTCCATAGTGGGAACGAACAGAAAATAGGAGGTCGATATCTGGGCCGTCTCCATTCCGTTGCTGACGAACTCCGGCACAATTTCCGCGATCTTCCATGTGCCGCAGCCCTCGATGGTAAAACTGTCATACGGATATCTGTTTCCCTTCGTACAGTATAAAAGTGCTTCTCCTTCCGGGAGCCCGGCATCCTCGCCCATCACGCGGTTATAATCCTCCAGGGGGATCACAAATACCTCGCGTACATTTGCAAAATCCAAAGACTGCGCTGTGCTCAGGCTGCCGTTGTTCAGGCGCATCGTGCTCTCCTGCTGATAGGCCGTAATCTCCAGATACTGATAGCTCAGGATATTCTGAGGCTCCTCCCCGAGTTCTCTGACCGTGCGGTCCGTCTCCTCCCGCACAAGCTGCGCCGCATTCATATCCTCTGTGTAGGCTTCCACCACAAGATTTCTCGGATACCGTGTCCGCAGGCTGTCCTCAATCCCCACATACATGCAGGTCACTGCCGAGAGCATGACCAGCACCATCGTGGACAGAATACAGATCGACGCAAGGCCCGCCCCGTTCTTCTTCATGCGGTATGCCATGGAGGACACTGAAATAAAATGGTTTGTCCTGTAATAATATCTCCTGTTCTTCTGCAGAATCCTGCACAGCGCCACGGAGCCCGCCATGAACAGCAGATACGTTCCGACAATGACCATCGCTACGGCTCCGAAGAACCACAGCATTGCCGTCAGCGGATCCTCAATCACCAGCGCCAGCCGGTACGCTCCGCCCAGAAGCGCAAGGCCCGCAAGCGCCATCAGCCAGTTCGCGCGCGGGGGCTTCTCGCCCTGGGCGCTTCCGCGGAACATCTCTGCCGGATCCAGCCGCAGCATCTCCAGCAGCGCCTTCAGAAATACAATGAGAAAAACCGCGCCGAACACTTCCAGCGTCAGCCCGGCGGTCTTCGGGCTGACCGTAAAATCGAAGTCCGGCGTATTCTCGAGCATCCTCACAAGAAGCAGTTCTCCGATCTTGGAAAACAAAATGCCGCAGAACAGCCCTGCTGCCAGGGATGACGCTGCCAGAAAAATATTTTCCCAGAGCAGGATCCGCAGAAGATTCCCCTTTCCCATGCCGAGCATGTGATACAGTCCGAATTCCTTTTTCCTGCGCCGCATGAGAAAGGAGCTGGTGTAGATCAGAAAAATAAACGCGAAAATACCCATCACCATGACGCCGAGCCCCAGCATGGACTGCAGCGTAGCGCCTCCCTCAAATCCCCGGATCTTGGGATCCATTGCCAGAAACGCAACGATATAAAACATCATGACCATGCCTGTGCAGGTCAGAAAATACGGGAGATAAATACTGCCGTTCTTGCGTATCCCGTCCGCCGCAAGCCTTCTGTATAAGCCGCGCCTCATACGCGCTCACCGCCGCAAAATGCTGTCTGAATCAATACTGTCATACCTCTTTCCTCCGTTCTCCTCGTTTACACGGCAATTATAACAGAGCGTCCGCATGCCAGCCAGCGATTCCTCTTACATTCTGTCCCTTCGGTCTTACATTTTTGAAAGATTCCAAACATCCGCGCTTCCGGAAGGCTCCAGCTCCAGGTAAACCCGCGTTCCCTGTCCTACTGCGGATTCCGCGCGGATCCTGTGTCCGAGATTCTCACAGATACGGCTGCACAGATACAGCCCGATTCCGCTGGCGCGCTTGTCCAGTCTCCCGTTCTCCCCGGTGTAACCCTTCTCAAAAATCCGCGGCAGATCCTCGGGCGCTATGCCGATTCCCGTATCGCGGATACACAGCACGCTGCCCGGCAGAACCTCAATCGAGACGGTGCCCGCGGGCGTGTACTTGAGCGCGTTTGAGAGCACCTGCTCGATCACAAACTGCAGCCACTTCTCATCGGAGAGTACCCTGCACCCGGAGGGCTCATACACCAGGCGGATCTTCCGGCGGATAAACTGCGATTTAAACTTTTTGATCGCCTGCTTTAAGATCTCATCCAGAGCGCACTCCCGGATAACATAATCTGTTGTAGAGGAGTCCAGCCGCAGCACCACCAGAACCATCTCGGCGTACTGTTCAATGCGCTGCAGCTCTTCCGACAGCTCACGGCTTACAGCCGTATCCTGCCCCTGCAGATTCAGCCGCATTGCCGCAATCGGCGTCTTAATCTGATGCGCCCAGATCGTATAATAATCCGTCAGCTCACGCATCCGCTCCTCCCGCTGCTCCTCTCTTCTGCTCTCCTCCAGAAAAAGCGACTCTGTAAGCGCGTGATAATCCCGCTCCAAAAGGCCTGCCGGGACCGGCAGGTTCTCGGTACTGACGCCGATTTCCTCTCTCATGCGAAGAAGCGCCTGATGTCTTCTGCGGTACCCCAGGAAATCCGGCACCGCAAGCGCCATCCCGAAAAAAGCGATGATCACGGAAGCGTATGCCACAGCGGCCGCCGGCAGATGATACAGCCAGAAAACGAGCCCTTCCACAGCAGCTGCGGTCACGAGAAACAGCCCGATCTTCCGGTGATCCTTCAGATATTCCCACAAAACCTTCACAGCCTTCTCACCCCTGTCCGTCCGCTTCGATTAAATATCCCATGCCGACCTTCGTGGTAATAAACCGCTCAAGCCCCGCGCTGTCCAGCTTTCTGCGCAGCCGCGTCATATTGACGCTCAGCGTATTCTCATCCACAAAGCTGCCGTCGTCCCAGAGAATCTCCATCAGCCGCTCCCTGCTCACGACGCTTCCCTTCTGCTCCATCAGAGACTGAAGGATCCTGTATTCATTCTTCGTGAGCTCCACGCGCTTTCCGTCCACGGTCAGCGTGGCGTCCGCGGTATTAAGCATTGCGCCCCGGTGTTCAAGGATACGCACCTGCCCGCTGTAATCGTACGTCCTGCGCAGAACCGCCTGCACCTTCGCCGTAAGCACATTTGCGTCAAACGGCTTTGCCACAAAATCGTCGCCTCCCATGTTCACGGCCATGACAATATTCATATTGTCGGAAGCCGACGACAGGAAGATCACGGGTACTTTGGAAACTTTGCGGATCTGGCTGCACCAGTGATACCCGTTATAAAACGGCAGCACGATATCCATGAGGATCAGATGCGGATCGTATCTGGAAAATTCTCCCAGAACATCCCGGAAATCCTCCACTGCCCGCGCCTGCAGCCCCCATGATTCCATCTGGCGGCAGACCGCCGAGGCGATTCCCCTGTCATCCTCCACGACTAAAATGCGATACATCTGTTTTGCCTCCTCTGCTGTAAGTCTGTCTATACGCCCTGACAGTCAAAGGGCGGGATAAAGCTCTCGGACGCGGTATCTCCCTCCTGGATAAACGCGTTCTCAATACCGATGGAGAGCGCGTAATCGAGCACGCGCTCATACTCCCGCTCCGTCACCTTCCGGTTCAGCTCCGGATGGTCGGGAAAATCCGCCACGGGCGTATACTGGTTCATGATGCTGATATAAATGGAATCCCCGTACGTCTCATACAGATAGGAAAGCACGGCTTTTGAATTCTTCACATGGCCCGGAAGAATCAGATGGCGGACAATCACTCCCGCCGTCATGTACCCGTCCGCGTCAAACCTGCATACGGGTGCCTGGCGCACCATGCAGGCGAGCGCCTCCATCGCGCGTTCAGGATAATCCGGAGCTTTGGAGAAAGCTTTCGCGAGCCCGCCGTCCATATATTTGAAGTCCGGAAGATAGATATCGACAAGTCCGTCCAGCATCTGCAGCGTCTGCGGCTTCTCATAGCCGCTCGAATTATAGACCACCGGGATGGAAAGCCCTCTCGACCGGGCGCGCTCCAGCGCAAGGCAGATCTGCGGCACATAATGCCCTGCTGTCACCAGATTGATGTTTGCCGCCCCGTCCTCATCCTGAAGACGCAGAAAAATCTCGCAGAGCTGCTCCTCCGAGATCTCCTTTCCGAGGCTTCCGCCCGAAATGCGGTAATTCTGGCAGTAAACGCACCCCAAAGAGCAGCCGGAAAAGAACACTGCACCCGATCCCTTTTCCCCGGATATGCAGGGCTCCTCCCACATGTGCAGCGCCGCCCGGGCGGCTGTGATCCGCGCGGGAGCGCCGCAATAGCCCATCCTTCCCGCCATGCGGTCCGCCCCGCAGTTCCTGGGACAGAGCGTACAGCGCCTCATGTACGATTCCACGCTTCCCGTCACGGCTGTCCTCCCCTTTCCGGAACTGCCTGCCGCACGCCCGGTATGCGGCGGAGATATTCCATGCAGACGCGCACATATCCCTTTACATTCTGCTCTGCGAACATCGCGAAATGATCCGCGCCGCGGAAGATCCGAAGTTCTGAATTGCGGAATATCTGATGAAGCTCGCGGGAATGCCTGACGCTGATCATATCTCTGTTGCCCGTCAGGATCAGCACCGGAATCTGCACCTTCTCAAGCTTCTTTCCGGAAAGCTGCGGCTCTCTGACCATCAGCCTGTACAGCTCCTTCTTCTTCGCGTAATCAGAAGATACGGCAGCGGCTGCGCGGTAAAACTGATACTGCATCCACATCGGCACAAAGACGCCCGGGCGCAGTCCCCCCGGGAAAGCGTTTCCGCCCACTGCGATCAGAGCCGCCAGCCGCTCCTGATCGAGCACTGCCATCTGCATCCCGATATTGGCGCCGTCGCTGAAGCCGATCACGGCCGCGCGCCGGATTGAGAGCGCATCCATAACCGCGAAGACATCCTCAGCCATCTGTTCAATCGTCAGCGTGCCCTTCCCGTGGGATGATCTTCCGTGGCCGCGGCTGTCAATCTGCACAGTCAGGTAATACCTGCTGAAATACTTCACATGCGGCTCAAAGATCGTATGATCCTCCCCGTTGCCGTGAAGAAAGATCAGCGGAAACCCGCGGCCGCGGATCTTATAATAAATATCGGCTTCGGCGGACTGCACCGTGCCTTCGTCAAATTCTCTGTCCAATCTTATCCTCCTGTCAGGTGGCTGCTGTCATAAGCAGCAGCCAGATCTCTTCCACATAGTCTATCAACTCAAACGCCGCCTTATTCTTCGGAAGCTTTCTGCCCTCCCGGAGCTTCACGGCGATCTTTCTGTACGTCTCCGCGTCCACGCGGCCTTTCAGAACTCCGGTCTTCTTCAGAAACAGCGCCAGCAGCATCACGTCCTCCTCGATTTCGTCCGCCGGTCGCTCCCCGTCAAAGGCGGCGCAGAGCCGCTCCATAAGCCTTGCGCGCACCGTCGCGTCAATCGCAACCTGCGTCTTCTCTCCGAAAAATCCGGAAATCTTCTCCCTGTGCGCGGCGCCCTTCCTTTCAAGCTCCGCGAGCAGCGCGTTCAGATACGCTCTGTACTTCTTATCCGTGAGCGCCATCACGTAAGTCTCCATAACCTTTTTCAGGTTTCCGCTGCGCGCCTTTTTAATATCCTGATAAAGCAGCGACAGATATTCCGGCAGCTGAGGATTCTCCTCTGTCGTCTCCGCGTGCGTTCTGCTGATCTTAATCATTCCCGACAGCGCCAGATCCATAATCCCCGCCGCCACTGCTCCGGCTGGACCGTATGAGGTCATTCCGGAGAGCTTGCCTGCCCGGTTTGCCGCGCAGATATAATACTGTTCCGTAAGTGTCAATACTTCCATTCTCTTCCTCCTATAGCGCTCTGCCGCGCCGCTTCAGTTCTCTCTGCACGGATGGGTACCGCTCCAGATCCGTATGCGGAAATGCCATCGCGGCTCCCATCAGATGCACGAAATCCTCCACAGCGCCGAACTGAATATAATCCATCCTGTCCAGAAGCCGTTCGGCATGATCCTTCTTCCCGATATCCAGCAGCATCTTTCTCGCGCCGGTCAGAGACGTATTCCCCGGCGAGACAATCTTATCTCTCGGAATATCGGGATAGAGCCCGATTGTGACGCCCGCCTCCTTCGATATATGTGTCCCAAAGGCGCCCGCCACATAAAAACGCTCCACATCGTCCATCGTGATGCCGATCTGCTGCATCATATATTCCACCATCGTCCCTGCGGCCGCCTTTGTCCTCAGGAACTCTTCAATATCACGTTCGGAAAATACAAGTCCCGGCGCGTACTCCACCCCGGCTTCGCCGTCCTCCACGCAGATATCTCCGGATGTGCCGGGTATGAGCTTTCCCCGCAGATCCATCCAGCCGTTTAGAAACAGCTCTGAGAGCAGCTCCACAATACCGGAACCGCAGATCCCTCTCGGGGCGCCCCCGCCGATGACATGCACCTTGGGCTTTCCATCTGTGATTCTGACCTGATCAACCGCCCCGGGCTCCGCGCGCATTCCCGTCCTGACCACGCCTCCCTCGAGAGCAGGGCCTGCCGCGCCGGCGCCGCAGATCAGGAAATCCCTGTTTCCGATCACGAGCTCCCCGTTCGTCCCGATATCCAGAAATACGCTGATGCCCTCCTGCTCTGACAGCTCTGTGGCGATCATACCGCTGATGATATCGCCTCCCAGATAATTCGCCCTGCCGGGGTAACAATAGACAAATCCTTCCAGCGGCAGGTCAAGTTCTCCTGCCCGGTATACCTCCGGCATCAATGTATGTACCGCATACGGGGTCTGAAACACACAGAATGCGTCCAGCCCGAGCAGGAAATGCGTCATGGTCGTATTTCCCGCAATGATAAGCGCCGCGCTCTCCTCCGCGCGGATACCCGTCTGTCTCTCCAGCTCCTCAATGGCGAGGCGGATTCCCTCCACTGTCGCCATCCGGATCTCCTCAAGCCTCTCCGGCTGATCCTTCGCATAGAAAATCCTCGTCAGGATATCCTCCCCAAACCGGATCTGCGGATTAAATACACTCACGCTTCCCGCCACAGTGCCGTCGCGCATATCCACAGCCTCCATCGCGATCGTCGTGCTTCCGAGATCCGCGCACAGCCCATAGTGATATCCCGTGGTATCGCCCGGCTCGGCACGCACGATCTCCCAGCCGCTTCCGTCATACCCAAGCGTCACTGTGATCTCCCATCCGCTCTCCGGACACAGCGGATACAGCGCCCGAAGCGCCGAAATCCCCATTCTCAGCTGCTTTCCGGAAAACTCCGGCAGTTTTCCGACAGCTTCCAAAATCCGTTCGCTGTCCGGCCGGTTATCCTCAGGCGCGGGCGGCTCAAGCTTCAGATATACTTTCCTGCTCCATCCGTTCTTCATTTATGCTCCTCCCTGCTGTCTTCCTTATTGTTTCGGCAATTTCAATATCCATTCTAACACGCCTTTCTCCATAAGTACAGAGCGGCTTTCACCGCCCGCATTTCACACTTTTCAACCTTTTCTGACCGGGATTTTAAAAATTTCAGAGATTTTTTATTGATTTCACCCGTTAAATATGTATAATTAGAAGGGAGGATGCCGAGAATATTCGAGTCCTCATCATATTGTAAAGCCTGAAACTATAGGTTTTTACTATATCGTTACCGAAAATTTTTAAGAAAAGAGGTTCATAAGATGGCAGAGATTAATTTAACCAAGTATGGCATCACCGGCACCACAGAGATCGTGCACAATCCTTCCTATGAATTATTATTCGAGGAAGAGACCAAATCTGACCTGACCGGATACGAAAAAGGACAGGTAAGTGAGCTTGGCGCAGTTAACGTTATGACCGGCGTGTACACCGGACGTTCTCCTAAAGACAAGTTCATTGTTGTTGATGAGAATTCCAAAGATACTGTGTGGTGGACATCTGACGAATACAAGAATGACAACCATCCGGCTTCTATCGAGACATGGAACACTGTCAGAGATCTGGCTGTAAACGAGCTGTCCAACAAGAGACTGTTCGTTGTAGACGCATTCTGCGGCGCTAACAAGGATACCCGCATGTCTATCCGCTTCATCATGGAAGTGGCTTGGCAGGCACATTTCGTAAAGAACATGTTCATCCAGCCGTCTGAGGAAGAGCTGGAGAACTTTGAGCCGGATTTCGTTGTATACAACGCTTCCAAGGCAAAAGTTGAGAACTACAAAGAGCTGGGATTAAACTCCGAGACAGCTGTTGTATTCAATATCACAAGCCGTGAGCAGGTTATCCTGAACACATGGTACGGCGGAGAGATGAAGAAAGGTATGTTCTCCATGATGAACTA
>CAKNMY010000115.1 GCA_930989745.1 uncultured Lachnospiraceae bacterium
AGTTTAAGATAGCATGGGCAGCTTTCTGCTGAATGCCTGTCTGGAAATGCCCCTGGATAAGACAAGTTCATATTGTCTCCGGCCGCTCCATTGGTTATAATAGAAGCCAGCAAAAGGAGTGTGACCTGCATGATAAGAATTGCCGTCTGCGACGATCAGAGAGAAATCTGTGAGCAGATTGCGGACATTATAGATTCTGACGGTGAGATAGAAGCCGGCGTTGATATTTATACGGACAGCGCGTCTCTGCTTGCGTCCAGGGCGCAGTATGACATTCTCTTTCTCGACATCGATATGCCGGGAAAGAACGGCATTGAAGCGGCAAAGGAGATCCGCAGGACGGATAAGCGCGTGAAAATCATCTATGTGACGAATTACGGAGGATACGCCGGATATGCGTTCGGCGTCCACGCATTCGGATATCTTCTAAAGCCTGTGAAGCGGGAGGCGATCTGCCGCCAGCTCAAAGAGGCGTGTCAGTATTTTGAGGAGGAGAAGAAGACTCTGGAGCTGGAATTTGAAGCCGAGGACGGAGTGCACCGGGTGGATGTAAAGGACATTCAGTATTTTGAGTATCTGAACCGCCGCGTCACCGCGTATCTGAACAGAGGCAGCTTTACCTGGAAGGGAAAGATCGCCGACTGTCTGGAACGGATGGAGCCCTACGGCTTTGCCATGCCGCACAAGAGCTTCGTGGTGAACCTCTATCAGGTCCAGTCCGTACACGGCCGTGAGATTGAGCTGCTCAGCGGGAAGAGCCTCCCTCTCTCACAAAAGAAGGCCAGGGAGTTCCGCGAGACGCTGAATAACTATCTGTCAGACCGGATCGCGGGAGCGCGCTGAGCAAATTTCTGACAGAGACGGGAGGGCAGCATGGGAATCGGATATAATTACCAGCAGATTCTGCAGATGCAGGGTTCGCGGCTGGGCTGGTGCAGTGTGCTGGGAATATTCATCTACGCGGGAGTATTCCTGTTTTGTGTACGCCGCTTTTTTCTGAAGACCTCTGCGGGTGAGACGGGCGGCAGGATATCCGGAATACTGGGGCTTCTGCCAGTGGCGGCAGTTCCTCTGATTCTGCAGCTTCTCTGGAACAACGACATTCTGTACTTTACAGCGTCAATCTGCATGATCTGTGCGTACGGCAGCGCATTTTACCACAGAAGAGGCAGCCGGATTATCTTTGATTTACTGTTCGCAGCAGCTCTTTCCGGAGCATATGTGCTGCTGGCGCTTGTGTTCAGTCTTCTGGTATCGGCGGCGTCCGGCACTGCCGGCTTTGCGGTTGCATCTGTGTTCTGGGAAAATGCGCAGTATGGGATTTTAGCCTACTATCTTGCTGAATCGCTTGCCGTGTGGGCGCTTACATGGCTGTTTATTCGCTGGGTGAAGGCGCGCACAGAGAAAAAACAGATGTCCTGGCGATACCTTGTGCTTGGGTTCTTTCCTCTCGCTTTCGTATTTCTGCTTGTGGAGATTCTTGGAAGCAGCGACTGGATTTTTCTGTGGTACGGCGGTGCGTCGGTGCTTGCGTGCATGGCGCTGATTGCGGGGATGAACGTGTTTACGGTGTATCTGTTCGGATACATGGAGCGTCAGCAGAAGCAGGAGCTTGAGCTGTCGCTCTATCGCCAGCAGGAAGAGCTTTTATTCCACCAGTATAAGGAGCTTGAAGAAAAGTACCAGACCTCCCGCAAGGTCGTCCACGATGTGAAGAATCACATGCAGATGCTCGACAGCCTGTACCAGCAGGGCGAATTCGAGGCGGCAGAGCGCTACAGGCAGGATATCAACGGGCTGCTGCGCACGCTCGAGCGCGTGCGCTATACGGACCATCCGATGCTGAATCTGCTTCTGAACGCAAAATTGAACCAGGAAGAACTAAGAGGCGTAGAGCTGAAAGTGCGCATCGGGGACGCTGATCTGACCTTTATGCGGGATATTGATATCACGACGATCTTCGCGAATCTGCTGGACAACGCGCTGGAAGCAGTGAAGTCCACAGAAGGGCATCCGTTTCTCAGGCTGGAGCTGGAACACATCCGCGCCTATATCGTGATCCGATTGGAGAATTCCAGAGGCAGTCAGAAGAAAAGCCCTGCCCGCCATATGGGGCTGGGACTGAAAAATGTGGAGAACGCCCTCTCATTCTACGGAGGTACAATGACGGCGCAGGAAGAAAAGACGTGCTACAGGATCAATATCATGATACCTGCGGACAGCCATTTCGGCGGAAAGGAGAACGCATGAAAATCCGGAAATCCATCACCGCGCTGTTTCTTGCAGCCCTGATTCTCACCGGGTGCGGAGGTGAACTGTCAGATAAATTTGACGAAAGCGAGGTTCGGGCTGCCGCGGAGGAGATCGTGGAGCTGGTGAACGAGGGAGATTTTGAGACGCTTGGAGAGGAAAAGCTGGGCGCTGCGCTTGCGGGGATGACGGATGAGATCGAAAAAGGCGCCGAGCAGGTCATTTCCCCGGTGGGAGATTTTGAAAAAATACAGGCGGTGAATATCACAGGGTCAAAAGACAAAGATACCGGGACCGAATATGCCGTGGCAGTCGTACTGGCGGAACATGATGAGGGGAAGGTACAGTATACAATCAGCTTTGACACCACAATGAAGTGCGTGGGACTTTACATGAAATAAATACGGAGTTTTCCGCAGCCGCTTGCATGAAATTTGCATAGTGGCTTTTTTTTCGTAAAAGACTATGATAGAATTGTAGTATTCATAAGGCCGGAGAGACAATCCGGCATATACGAAAAGGAGGATGAAACATGCAGATCAGGGAAGTATCAGCATATGAAGTAGTATTGGAAGACGATTTAAAGGATATCCAGTCCAAGGGATATCTGCTGCGGCATAAGAAGACCGGTGCGAGAGTGATGCTGATTTCCAATGAGGATGAGAATAAGGTATTCAACATTGCATTCCGCACACCGCCCGCAGACAGCACGGGAGTTGCGCATATTCTGGAGCACAGCGTGCTGTGCGGTTCTGAGCATTTCCCGCTGAAGGACCCCTTTGTCGAGCTGGTAAAGGGTTCTCTGAATACATTTCTGAACGCGATGACGTATCCGGATAAGACGATGTATCCGGTGGCAAGCTGCAATGACCAGGATTTCCAGAATCTGATGCATGTATATCTGGACGCGGTATTTTACCCGAATATATACAAAAAGGAAGAGATCTTCCGTCAGGAGGGCTGGAGCTACCAGCTGGAATCCGAGGATGCGCCTCTGAAATACAACGGCGTGGTTTATAATGAGATGAAAGGCGTATTTTCTTCCGCAGAGGATATGATCGAGCGGGAGATCTTTAATAACCTGTTCCCGGACACGCCCTACGGTGTGGAATCCGGCGGCAATCCGGACTATATCCCGGATCTGAGCTACGAGGATTTCCTCGCGTTTCATAAGAAGTATTACCATCCGTCGAACAGCTATATTTATCTGTATGGAAATATGGATATGGCGGAAAAGCTGCAGTGGATCGACGAGCATTATCTGAGCAGCTTTGACAGGATTACGGCAGACTCTGAGATCAAAGAGCAGAAGCCGTTTGACCGGATGGTGGATTTTACTGTGGAGTATCCGATCCTCGACAGCGAGAGCGAGGAGGACAACACCTATCTCTCCTGGAACAAGGTAGTGGGCAAGGGAACGGACACACGGCTGAACGTGGCGTTCCAGATCCTGGAGTACGCCCTGTTAAGCGCGCCGGGAGCGCCGCTGAAGCAGGTACTGCTTGATGAGAAGATCGGAAAGGACATTATTGGATCTTATGACGACGGAATCTATCAGCCGTTCTTCTCCGTTATGGCAAAGAACGCCAAACTGGAAAACAAAGAGCGTTTTCTGGAGCTGATCGAAAAGACGCTGAGGGATCAGGCCAAAAACGGAATCAACAAAAAAGCGCTGGAAGCCGGTATCAACTATTTCGAATTCCGTTTCCGCGAAGCTGATTACGCTTCCTATCCGAAGGGACTGATGTATGGCATTGATGTATTCGACAGCTGGCTGTACGATGAGGAGAAGCCGTTTGACTATCTGCATCTGCTCCCGGTCTACGACGAGCTGAAGCAGAAGATTTCCACAGGTTATTTTGAGGAGCTCATTGAGACGTATCTGCTGAACAATACGCACGGGGCTGTCGTGACCGCGGTGCCGAAGAAGGGACTGGCGGCAGAGAAGGAGCGCAGGACGCAGGAGAAGCTGGACAAAATCAAAGAAAGTGCTTCACCGGAAGAACTCAGGGCGATGGTGGAATTTACAAAGCATCTGAAAGAGTTCCAGGAGGCAGAGGAGGATCCGGAAGCGCTCAAATGCATCCCGATGCTCAAACGCAGCGACATTGGAAAAGAGGCAGTGCAGATCAAAAATGAGATGCGCCGGGAAGCGGATACCGATGTGGTATTCCACAATATTTTCACCAACGGCATCGGATATCTGGATTTATATTACGACACGGCAGCTGTTCCATCTGAACTTGTGCCCTACATGGGACTGCTGAAGGCAGTGCTCGGATATGTGGACACAGAACATTACAGCTACAGCGAGCTGTTCAATGAGATCAACGCGAACACAGGAGGAATCTTCTGCGGCCTGAGCGTATACGGAAAAGAAAATGACCGCTCCGACTGCCTGCGCATGTTCGGCGTGCGCGCAAAAGCGCTGTACGGCAGGCTGGGATTCGTATTTGACATGATCCGTGAGATTCTGAACACGTCCCGCCTGGACGATACAAAGCGCCTCTATGAGATTCTGGCAAGCCAGAAGTCCCGCCTGCAGATGGCTCTGCCGAACTCGGGACATTCCACGGCGATGACGAGAGCGACGTCTTACTTCTCTCCGACTGCGTATTTCCAGGATCAGATCAGCGGAATCGCATACTATCAGCTGATTGAGCGGCTCGAGGCCAATTTCGATCAGGAGAAGGAAGCGCTGATCGAAAAGCTGAAGACTCTGATGAAGTATATCTTCCGTCCGGAGAATCTGATCGTCAGCTTTACAGCTGATGAAGAGGGATATGCAGTCTTCAGGGAATGCTTTGAGCAGTACAAAGAGCATATGCCCGCGGTGCAGTCCGTTGAGCCGGGCAGGCTGGAATACGTCCTGGAGCAGAAGAACGAAGCGTTCAAGACCGCAGGCCAGGTACAGTATGTAGCGGCGGCAGGAAATTTCCGCGCAGCCGGATATGAATATACGGGAGCGATGAGGATCTTAAAAGTCATTATGAGTTATGACTACCTCTGGATGAACCTGCGCGTAAAAGGCGGCGCTTACGGATGCATGAGCGGCTTCCGCAGGAACGGAGACACGTTCTTTGTGTCTTACCGCGACCCGAATCTGAAGAATACCCTCGATGTATATCAGGGTGTGCCGCAGTATCTCAGAGAATTCCAGGCGGATGAGCGTGAGATGACGAAGTATGTGATAGGAACCATCAGTGATCTCGATACTCCGCTGACGCCCGCAGCGCACGGCGCAATGTCGCTGGCAGCGTATTTTAACGGCGTTACCCAGGAAGACCTTCAGAGAGAACGCGAGGAGATTCTGAACGCTTCGGCGGAGGATATCCGGGCTCTCGAGAAGCCTGTGCAGGCTGTGCTGGACCAGAAGAATATCTGCGTAGTGGGAAGTGAGGCCGCCATCGAGAGAGACGGAGAGCTGTTCCGGGAAGTAAAGAGCCTGATCACCTGCTGAGAGCAGCAGCCGAAAGAGAAGAATAAGGGGAAGAAAAGTATATGAATCCAAATTTTAAATCCGGATTTGCCGCGATCATCGGCCGTCCGAATGTGGGGAAGTCCACGCTTATGAATCACCTGATCGGCCAGAAGATTGCCATCACATCGAAGAAGCCGCAGACGACGCGCAACCGGATCCAGACGGTCTACACCTGCGAAGACGGGCAGATTGTATTTCTGGACACGCCGGGAATTCACAAGGCGAAGAATAAGCTCGGAGAATACATGGTAAATGTGGCCGAGCGGACGCTGAAGGATGTGGACGTGATCCTCTGGCTCGTGGAGCCGACGACATACATCGGCGCGGGCGACCAGCATATCGCCCAGCAGTTAAAGGGCGTGAACGTGCCGGTGATTCTCGTCATCAATAAGATTGACACCATAAAGAAAGAAGAAGTGCTCGCCGTGATCGACGCCTACCGGAAGATCTGCGATTTCGCAGAGATTATTCCGGTATCCGCCCTGCGAGGGCTGAATACACAGGATATCATTGAATCCATTTTAAAATACCTGCCGTACGGACCGCAGTTCTATGATGAGGATACGGTCACCGACCAGCCTCAGAGGCAGATCGTGGCGGAGATGATCCGCGAGAAAGCGCTGCATGCGCTGGATGAGGAGATCCCGCACGGGATTGCGGTCTCCATTGACCGGATGAAGGAACGGCCGGGCGGAAAGATTGTGGATATCGACGCGACGATCATCTGCGAGCGTGATTCCCACAAGGGCATTATCATCGGAAAGCAGGGAAGCATGCTCAAGAAGATCGGAAGCAACGCCCGGTTTGAGATTGAGCGGATGCTGGAGATGAAAGTGAATTTGAAGCTCTGGGTGAAGGTGAAAAAAGACTGGCGTGACAGTGATTTCCTGATCAAGAACTTCGGATATGACAAGAAAGAGATCTAGGTGAGCGGGCAATGCGGGAATCCATAGAAGTGACGGGAATGGTGCTGCTGGCTTCGCCTGTCGGGGATTATGACAAACGCCTGGTGATCCTGACAAAGGAGCGCGGGAAAATCACGGCGTTTGCCCGGGGCGCCAGAAGGCAGAACAGTTCCCTTCTGGCAGCCGCGAATCCCTTTGTGTTCGGAACTTTCCGGCTCTATGAGGGAAGAAGCGCCTATAACCTGATCCAGGCGAATGTGAGGAATTATTTTACCGAGCTGGCGGCAGAGCAGCCGGGCGTGTACTACGGATTTTATTTTCTGGAATTTGCCGACTATTACGGCAGAGAGGAAAATGATGAGTCGCAGATGATTAACCTTCTGTACGCGTCCCTGCGCGCGCTTCTGCGCCCCAGCCTGGACGACCGGCTGGTGCGCCGGATTTTTGAGCTGAAGGCTATGGTTATAAACGGCGAATATCCGCAGGTATTCTCCTGCAACGCATGCGGAGGCAGCGATAACCTTGCGGGCATATCCATGCGGGCGGGAGCGGTATACTGCGCATCCTGCGCCCGCCTTGCGCCGGATCTTCAGCGGGTCAGCCCTTCGGCGCTGTATGCGATGCAGTACATTATCTCGTCTCCGATCGAGAAGCTGTATACGTTTACGGTGACGCCTGAAGTGCTGAGGGAACTGTCAAACCTCGTGGAGCGCTGTGTGCACAGATACGTTGAGAAGCACTTCAAGAGCCTGGAAATTTTATCAGTAATGAAATAGGGATGTGGCCGTATCGGTCACATCCCTGTTTCATTACTGCGCGAGCAGATCCTCCAGCTTCCGGGAGGCGTTTTCATAAGAGTCAAATAAAATAGTGTGGATTCCAAACTTGGCCGCAGCCTCGAGATTATCCGCACGGTCATCGAGAAATACGGCGCGGTTCGGGTCAATGGAATATTTGCTGAGAATCAGTTCAAAGATCTCGGGCTCAGGCTTGACGAGCTTATGGCGGTAAGAGAAGATCACTCCGTCCATATACGGAAGGAACTTCATCTTGTCCTTTGTGTGATCGTACGTATATTCCGCGTAATTGGAGAGAATATACAGCTTATAGCCGCGCTTTTTCAGATCTGCAACCCACGGCACGGCATAGTCGAGCAGCCAGATGGTCTCGTCGAGGTGTTCGAACACTTCGAGAATCTGTTCTTTTCGTTCCGGCTTCTGTTCAATGAAATGTCCCAGGATCTCCTCAGTGGAATACCGTCCGCTGTCGAATTCGTTCCACCACGGATTCAGAAACATTGCCTCCTCGAGTTCTCTTTTGGTGTCCTCATCATATCCAAGGCGCTCGATGAGCGCTTCCCAGCCATAGCCCACGAGCACATTTCCTACGTCAAAAATAATTGAATCAATCATGATAGTTCTCCTTTTTATTCCTGTCTTTCAGAAGTCTGTATACCAGAGTCATGGCATAGAGCAGAACGGGCACTAAGATGGTAAAAACAAAACAGGCGCGAAAGAGCGCGCCCGCCAGCTCGGAATGCATCAGGGCCAGTACCAGTGTGATGATATAGAGTCCCGCGAGGAGCACGGCTCCTGCGAGAGCAAAGATACGCTGCAGGGTTTTCATGGAATCCTCCTTGTCATCCTCATGTAAATCGTAAACCTCATACATCCCGATTATACTCTCTGCCGTCTCAAAATACAAGCATCCCGCAAAAGTACTGCAAAAAAATAGTGAAGTTCTAAGATAAATGCGAAAAGAGTGAATAACTCAATTCGCATTTTTCTTTTTTTATAAGTAATTAAAGAAAGACATAACAAAATGCGTTGGAGTTACCGCTCTGACGCATTATTTTTTTGCCCAGAAGGAGGTGGAACACAATGGCCATGACCACGAAGCGGCCGAGAAAGCCCTACAAGCGGTTGAAATTTG
>CAKNMY010000116.1 GCA_930989745.1 uncultured Lachnospiraceae bacterium
TCCTGCTCCACGGCATGCAGGGAACGCCGTATATTTACCAGGGCGAGGAGCTCGGCATGACGAATGTGAAGTTTGGCTTTGCAGACTATCGGGATATTGAGACAGTAAATATGCATCGGGAGCGCCTGGAAAAGGGATATACAGAAGAGGAGATCATGAAGTCCATTTACGCCAAGAGCAGGGACAACGCGAGAACTCCAATGCAGTGGGACGACACGGAGAACGCAGGATTTACGACAGGAACGCCGTGGATCCGGCTCAATCCGAATTACACGGAAATCAACGCCGCATCCCAGGTGAATGATCCGGATTCCGTATTTTCATGTTACCGGACTCTGGTGGCGCTGCGCAAGAAGTATCCGGTCTTTGCGGACGGCAGGTTTGAGATGCTTCTTCCGGATGATGAGGATATTTTTGCCTATACCAGGGAGAATGAAAGTGAAAAACTGCTGGTTATCTGTAATTTCCACGGAAAGGAGATCCCATGTCCGCTCAGAGAAGAGCAGGAGGGAATGGAACTTTTGGTTTCAAATTATAAAGAGCAGAGTATGGATGTGCTGAAACCATATGAGGCGAGAATGTATATTTTGAAAAAATAGAAAATATCGGCTGGACGGGACAGGCCCGGCTGCTTCTGAGAAAGGAGGCAGCCGGGCCTGTTTGATATTCTAAAGTGTTCCGGTGATATGCCGTGCCACATACACCCCGCTCGCCGAAGCGTGCGAAAGCGAATGCGTCACTCCGCTGCCATCTCCAATGACGTACAGCCCGTCGTAGCGCGTCTGCAGATTCTCGTCGATTTCCACTTCCATGTTATAGAACTTCACCTCAACCCCATACAGCAGCGTATCGTCGTTCGCTGTTCCCGGAGCAATTTTGTCCAGGGCGTAGATCATCTCGATGATGCCGTCCAGGATACGCTTGGGGAGTACGAGGCTTAAGTCGCCCGGGGTTGCGGCGAGGGTGGGGCGGACGAGCCCTTCCTCGATGCGGGTCACGGTGCTGCGGCGTCCGCGGACGAGATCGCCGAAGCGCTGGACGATGACGCCGCCGCCGAGCATGTTGGAGAGGCGGGCAATGCTCTCGCCGTATCCGTTGCTGTCCTTAAACGGTTCGGAGAAATGCTTCGATACAAGGAGCGCGAAGTTGGTGTTCTCCGTCTGCATGGACGGCGAGTCGTAGCTGTGTCCGTTGGCGGTGACAATGCCGTTCGTGTTTTCGTTCACGACAAAGCCGTTTGGATTCATGCAGAAGGTGCGCACATTGTCCTCGAATTTCTCTGTGCGGTATACGATCTTGCTCTCGTAGAGTTCGTCTGTCAGATGAGAAAAAATCACAGCGGGAAGTTCTACGCGCACTCCGAGGTCGACACGGTTCGATTTTGTGGGAATTCCGAGTTCGCGGCAGACGTGTTCCATCCACTTGCTGCCGCTTCTGCCGACAGACACAATGCATTTTCTGCAGTCGGCAAAGGTATCCCCGTAATGGACCCGGAAGCTGTTCTGGCCGAGAACCTCCATGGAATCGACCGGAGTGTTGAAGAAAAAGCTGACCTTATCCTTCAGCTCTGCATACAGATGCTCCAGAACCACATAGTTGACGTCCGTGCCCAGATGGCGGACAGAAGCGTTGAGCAGATTGAGCTTGTTCTGCAGACAGAGCTTCTTAAAGCGCGTGCCTGCAGTGGAATACAGCTTTGTGCCCTCGCCGCCGTGCGCGAGATTGATGGAGTCGACATAGTGCATCAGCTCCAGGGCCTGCGCTTTTCCGATATGCTCGTACAGGGTGCCGCCAAAGTCGTTGGTAATATTATATTTTCCGTCAGAGAACGCCCCGGATCCGCCGAAGCCGCTCATGACTGCGCAGGTTTTGCATTTGATGCAGGATTTGATCTTTTTGCCGTCGATAGGACAGCGGCGCTTTTCGAGCGGACTGCCGGCCTCGAATACGGCGATGGAGAGGCTGCTGTCCTTCTGAAGCAGCTCATATGCTGAGAAAATGCCGCCCGGTCCCGCGCCGATAATAATCACGTCATAGTTCATCCCAAGTCCTCCCTTTGATTTGATAAGTAGAAACGATCAGCAGTATTCTTCTTCAGTATAGATTTTCAGAAGGGAGTCTGTCAAGGAGCATTCGGCCTGTGGATTTGGGAAAGGAAGAAAAAACAGGATTGCGCAGCGTGCCGCGGTGTTATATACTAACAGCAGGAAAACGAAAGAAAGGATAGGCTGCTATGACAAAAGAAGAGCTTGCGCTCGAGATCATCGAACGCCTGAAGCGGGAATATCCCGACGCCGGATGTACGCTGGACTATGATGACGCCTGGAAGCTTCTGGTGAGCGTGCGCCTCGCCGCGCAGTGCACGGACGCCCGCGTCAATGTGGTGGTTGAGGATCTGTACGCGAAGTATCCTGATGTGAATGCCCTTGCGGAGGCGTCTCCGGAGGAGATTGAGGAAATTGTGCGCCCCTGCGGCCTCGGAAAGAGTAAGGCGCGGGATATCAGCGCCTGCATGAGAATACTGCGGGACGAATACGGCGGAAAGGTGCCGGATGACTTTAACGCTCTGCTGAAGCTGCCCGGGGTGGGGAGAAAGAGCGCGAACCTTATCATGGGAGATGTGTTCGGCAAGCCCGCGATTGTCACAGATACGCACTGCATCCGGCTCGTGAACCGCATGGGACTTGTGGACGGGATCAAAGAGCCGAAGAAGGTGGAGATGGCGCTCTGGAAGATCATTCCGCCCGAGGAGGGCAGCGATTTCTGCCACCGCCTGGTTTATCACGGAAGGGATGTGTGCACGGCGCGCACGAAGCCGTACTGTGACCGCTGCTGTGTCAGAGATCTGTGCGCGAAAAACGGTGTGGAATAATTGACATTTTTCGGAAAAATGCATATACTAAGAAGCAGAGAAGAGCATTTGCGATTATAGAACATAATTGTAAATGCTCTTCTTTTCCATAGGAGAAAAAGAAGGGAGAGAAAGCATGAAACAGACAGATATCAAACGTCTCGCCATGGATATTCTGGCCGATATTGCCGGAGGTATTCTCATCGCTCTGGGTACCTATAACTTTGCGGCGGCTTCCAATTTCCCCATGGTGGGACTCAACGGAATCGCGCTGATTTTTTATCAGCTCTTCGGAACGCCGATCGGTATGGTGGCGATGCTTCTGAATATCCCGATCGCAGCCGGCTGCTACCGGATTTTGGGAAAGGATTTTTTCCTCCGTTCCATCCGCACGATTATCATCACATCGGTGATCATGGACTGCGTGGCTCCGATGTTTCCGGTTTATGAGGGAGACCGGATGCTGGCGGCCATCTGTACCGGTATCCTCTCAGGCCTCGGGTACGCGCTGATCTATATGAGGAATTCATCCACCGGAGGCGCTGATTTTATTATGATGTCCATCAAGGCAAAGAAGCCGCATATTTCTCTGGGAAAGATTTCCTTTGCCACAGATTTCCTCATAGTGCTCATCGGAGTTGCCGTGGTAACCCGGGATATTGACAGCCTGATTTACGGCGCGATCATCAGCTCTCTGCTGTCCATGGTGGTGGATAAAGTGATGTATGGAGTGGACGCCGGAAAGATGACCCTGATCGTTACGGACTTTCCGGAGAAAGTCGCGGAAAAGATCGATGAGCTTACCGGCAGGGGAGCTACATTTCTGAAAGCGGAGGGCAGCTATTCGGGCGAAGAGAAGGACGTGGTTATGTGCGCCTGCAACAATAAGCAGATGTTCACGATCCGCAGCGCGGTGAAGGCGATTGACGCGAAGGCATTCATCATTATTATGGAATCCAACGAGGTACTGGGAGAGGGATTCAAAAATGTTCCGATTTCTCCGGGAAAATAGAGAAAATATTAGAAAAAATTTGGAAGATTGGAAATAATTATTTGAAGAGTTTTTGAAAACACTGGGAAAACTGCTGAAAATATGATATAATCTTCTGGAATTATGTATAAAAATCAGTCTCATGGGAACGGAGGTAGAAGGATGTACAAAGATTTATTGAGAGATGCGAAAGAAATGCAGCAGACGCTTTTGGACTTGAGGCGTACGCTTCACCAGATACCGGAAGTTGGGCTGGAGCTCCCGGAGACGACGAAGGTGATCAAAGCTGAGCTGGAACGGCTCGGGATTCCTTATGAGATACTGAAAGGAAGTTCAAGTATTACGGCTTCTATCGGCGAAGGAGAACACTGTATTCTGCTGCGGGCGGATGTGGACGGGCTTCCTATTGAGGAAAAATCAGGCGTACCTTTTGCGGCGACGAACGGCTGTATGCACGCCTGCGGACATGATATGCATGCTGCCTCCCTTCTCGGAGCGGCCGCGCTGCTGAAGGCGCGTGAGAAGCAGCTCGGCGGAAGGGCGGTGCTGCTGTTTCAGACCGGAGAGGAGACGTATAACGGCGCTTTTCGCGCGCTTTCGGACGGACTGCTGGAGGATTCCGGTGCGGAGGCCGCATTTTCCCTGCGGGTGATGCCCCAGCTTCCGCTGAATTATATTCTGTACGGCGACAATCCCATGGCGTCTGTATACGGTTTTAAGATTACAGTCATCGGAAAGGGAGGTTACGGCACAGCTCCGGAGGCATGCGTCGATCCCATCAATACAGGTGTACATATTTACCTGGCACTGCAGGAACTGATTGCGCGGGAATGCCCTCCGTCTAAAGAGGCAGTGCTGACGGTCGGCGAATTTTCAGCAGGCAATGCCTCGAACATCCTTCCTGATACAGCAGTCCTTCAGGGGACGCTCCGCACCTTTGATGAGAAGACGAAGCAGCAGCTCATCAGGCGCATCGGTGAAGTGGTAAAGGGCGTCGCTGCGGTTTACCGCACGGAGGCTGTGGTGGAGGAATTGGCGGATGTGCCTGTGCTTTCCTGCAACAGGAAGATGAGTGAAGAGATCGTTCGGGATGTCCGGCAGATGAACCGGGAATTCAACGTATGGGAGAAGTTCCATGTGATGAGTTCGGAAGACTTTGCGTATATTGCCCGCAGAGTTCCGTCAGCATATTTCGCGGTCGGAGCAGCGGCAGAAAACTGCGACAGAGGATTCGGCAGGCATAATCCCAGAGTGGTTTTCAACGAAGATGCCCTTCCCACTGCAGCGGCAGTCTACGCCTGCGCGGCGCAGGGGTGGCTTGCGAGAAGAAGCCGCGCAGTGGAATCCTTCAGCATATACAGGAAGGACGGAGGGATCTGCGTCACCGGGCGTTAAGGCGGAATTGATTTCGGTGGAATTCCAGAATTCCCTCATCCCGCAGCTTTCCGAGTGCTGATGAGAGTGCGCTGCGGTCCACCGCGAGATAGTCCGCAAGCTGCTGGCGGCTGAACGGAATTGTGAAGGCCGGGCTTCCGGCAAGCTGAGACTGAGCGGACAGATAACTTAATATTTTTTCTCTCAGTGAGCGCTGAGAGGTAATCTGCAGTTTCCCTGTGAGCTGCAGATTTTTTTCTGCCATCGCGCGGAGCAGGTTTTGGATCAGGTGCGTATGAAAGGAGCAGGCACTGCTGCAGGAGGTTGCCACGCGGTGCACATCCAGCCACAGTACGGTACAGTCAGAGTCGGCCTGCACGCTTACTGAGGCAGAGCAGCCCAGGCAGGCGTATGTTTCCCCGAACATCTCTCCGGGCTGCACTTTTGAAAGAATTGTGCGGTTTCCCCAGAAATCCTCCCGGAGAATAAAGACAGCTCCCGAGATCACCACACCCAGAAGCGAAAGGGGATCGCCTGCCCGAAGCAGATAAGAGCCCTTTGGATAGGAACGGCGTGTCGCGCCCAGACAGTCGAGCATGGCGGAGAGTTCCTGCTCCTGGATACCGCAGAACAGAGTGGTGTTCCGAAGAATAGAAAAATAATTGTTCATAAATCACCTCATTCGTTGTAAAAACAACAGATTTTTCTGATTTATTATACTATACTCTGCCCATCGGAACAAGAGAGGAGGACGAAAAGCATGATAAGAAAGATCGTTAAGATAGACCGCGAAAAATGTACGGGATGCGGGCTGTGTGCCGGCGCCTGTCATGAGGGCGCCATCGGGATCCGCGATGGCAAAGCTGTACTGCTCAAGGAGGATTACTGCGACGGTCTGGGCGACTGCCTTCCGGTCTGTCCTGTGGGTGCCATTTCCTTTGAGGAGAGGGAGGCGAGAGCCTATGATGAGAAGGCGGTAAAGGAACATCTGCGGACCAGGGATAACGGTTCCAGCCTGCAGAATTTTCCGATCCAGTTAAAACTGCTTCCGGCCGCAGCGCTGTATTACGAGGGGGCAAGCCTTCTGATCGCCGCTGACTGTACGGCATTTGCGTACAAAAAATTTCATGAAAAATTTATGGAAGGGCGGCTGACTGTCATTGCGTGCCCGAAGCTGGACGGAGTCGATTATTCAAGAAAACTGACGGGCATTATCAAAAACCATGAGATCAAAGACATCACTGTGACGCGGATGGAGGTTCCGTGCTGCGGCGGGCTGGTGCGCATGGTGGAGGAAGCCGTAAAAGCGTCAGGAAAAGAGATTCCGGTAAATGTATGTGTGATTTCAACGAGAGGAGAATATTTATGAGCCAGATGTTTTGTTTTCAGTGTGAACAGACTGCCGGGTGCACCGGATGTACGGGAAAAGCAGGAGTGTGCGGCAAGAGCGCCGAAACCGCGAGGCTGCAGGATGAGCTGACCGGGGAATTGATTGCCCTGGCAAAAGTGGGATACGCGCAGGAGGTCACGGAGGAAGTGCCGGCGCTTCTGATGGAAGGATTGTTTATGACAATCACGAATGTGAATTTTGACAACGACGCGATCAGAAGTATGACGAATAAGGTGCGCCGCGCAATCGAAAAGAATGTGCCGGACTGCGCAAAGTGCGAGACGCCGTGCGGAAAAATTTCACCGTATAACATGGATGAACTGTGGCAGGATGATGAGGATATCCGTTCTCTGAAATCTCTGATCCTGTTCGGAGTCCGCGGCATTGCAGCCTATGCGTACCACGCCAGCGCCCTGGGGTATACGGACGAGCGGGTCACAAGGTTCCTGTATAAGGGGCTGGCGGCAGTCGGAGAATACCTGGAGATGGAGGATCTGCTTCCGATTGTGATGGAGACGGGAGAGGCCAATCTCATCTGTATGGAGCTGCTGGAACGGGCGAATACGCAGAGCTACGGTATTCCGGCTCCGGCACAGGTTTCCATGAAGGTGGAGAAGGGACCGTTTATCATTGTAACCGGACATGATCTGAAAGACCTGAAAATGCTTTTGGAGCAGTCGGAGGGAAAGGGTGTAAATATCTATACCAACGGGGAAATGCTGCCTGCTCACGCTTATCCGGAACTCAGAAAGTACTCCCATTTGAAGGGCAATTTCGGAACTGCGTGGTTCCGTCAGAGAGAGGAATTTGACGCAGTTCCCGCGCCGGTGCTGTACACTACCAACTGTCTGATGCCTCCGAAGACCAGCTACAGCGACCGCATTTTTGCGACAAATGTTGTGGGGTATCCCGGCATGCAGGTGATTGGGGAAGAGAAAGATTTCACGCCTGTGATCGAAAAAGCTCTGGAGCTGGGCGGCTATGAGGAAGACCGCGAATTTACGGGAATTAACGGCGGAAAAACAGTGGCAACGGGATTTGGAAGCCATACCATCCTCTCCCTGGCAGACCAGATTGTGGAAGCTGTGAAAGCGGGAGATATTCGTCATTTCTTCCTGGTGGGCGGCTGCGATGGGTACCGCGGCGAGCGGAGCTATTACACGGAGTTCGTAAAACAGGCTCCGGAGGATACGGTGATTCTGACACTTGCCTGCGGAAAATACCGCTTTAACGATATGGATCTGGGAGAGATCAATGGAATTCCGCGTCTGCTGGATATGGGGCAGTGCAACGATGCCTACGGCGCTGTCCAGGTAGCGCTGGCGCTGGCAGAGGCTTTCCAGTGCGGAGTGAACGATCTGCCTCTGACGCTGGTACTGTCATGGTATGAACAGAAGGCAGTCTGCATCCTGCTGAGCCTTCTGCATCTGGGAATTAAGAATATCTATCTGGGACCGACCCTCCCTGCGTTCTTATCAGAAAATGTGCTGAACTACCTGGTAGAACATTATGATATTCATCCGGTGAGCACACCGCAGGAGGATCTGAAGAAGATTCTGGGGTAAGAACCGGAAGCGGACAACAAAAAAACGGACTCATGTGAGTCCGTTTTTTATATGCCCAAAGCCGGAATCGAACCAGCGACACGAGGATTTTCAGTCCTCTGCTCTACCAACTGAGCTATCTGGGCCTATCCTCAATAAAAAAGGACAAAAAAAATTGCGGGGGCAGGATTTGAACCTACGACCTTCGGGTTATGAGCCCGACGAGCTTCCAGACTGCTCCACCCCGCGTCATCATATATAGTGTAACACCAAACAGGCACTACACGCAACTATTATTTTAAAAATGGATGGAGGTGGATTCGAACCACCGAAGCAATTTGCAGCAGATTTACAGTC
>CAKNMY010000117.1 GCA_930989745.1 uncultured Lachnospiraceae bacterium
GTGCATACATGTCTGTGTTGTCACCGATGATCTTGATGGAGTTCTTGTTGGCTCCTACAGTACCGTCTGCTCCCAGACCCCAGAACTTGCAGTTGATGGTTCCTTCCGGAGTGGTAACGAGCGGTGCGCCTGTCTCAAGAGACAGATTGGTAACATCGTCCACGATACCGATTGTGAATTTCTCTTTCTCTGTGTTCTTGTAAACAGCTACGATCTGTGCCGGTGTGGTATCCTTGGAACCTAAGCCGTAGCGTCCGGTCAGGATCTTCACTGCGTCGAATTTTGTTCCCTTTAATGCTGCTACAACGTCCAGATACAGCGGCTCTCCAAGAGCTCCCGGCTCTTTTGTTCTGTCGAGAACGGAGATAACCTTAACGGAATCCGGAATAGCGTCGATTAAAGCCTGTGCGCAGAACGGTCTGTACAGACGTACTTTAACAACGCCGACTTTCTCGCCTGCTGCCATCAGGTAGTCGATGGTCTCCTCGATGGTCTCGCATACAGAACCCATAGCGATGATTACATGCTCAGCGTCTGCAGCTCCGTAGTAGTTGAACAGCTTGTAGTCTGTTCCGATCTTCTCATTAACTTTGTCCATGTACTCCTGTACGATTCCCGGAAGAGCATCGTAATACGGGTTACATGCCTCTCTTGCCTGGAAGAAGATATCCGGGTTCTGTGCAGAACCTCTCTGGCACGGATGGTTCGGATTTAACGCATGTTTTCTGAATGCGTCTACCGCGTCCATATCTACCAGATCCTTTAAGTCTTCGTAATCCCAGGTCTCAATCTTCTGGATCTCGTGAGATGTACGGAAACCATCAAAGAAGTTGATGAACGGAACTTTGCCCTTGATAGCTGCGCAGTGAGCTACCGGTGTCAGATCCATAACTTCCTGTACGGAAGACTCGCACAGCATCGCTGCGCCGGTCTGACGACAGGCATATACGTCGGAATGGTCGCCGAAAATGGAAAGTGCGTGGCTTGCCAGTGCACGCGCGGATACGTTGAATACGCCCGGCAGCTGCTCTCCGGCAATCTTGTACAGGTTCGGGATCATCAGAAGAAGTCCCTGGGAAGCGGTATAGGTCGTTGTCAGAGCGCCTGCCGCAAGGGAACCGTGAACGGCACCTGCCGCACCTGCCTCGGACTGCATCTCAGTTACCTGAACTTCCTGTCCGAAGATATTCTTTCTTCCCTGTGTCGCCCATTCGTCTGTAGCTTCCGCCATAACAGAGGATGGAGTGATAGGATAGATTGCAGCAACATCTGAATACGCATAGGATGCGTGAGCGGCTGCATGATTACCATCCATGGTTTTCATTTTTCTAGCCATTATGTTTTCCTCCTTAAAAGTACTTAATAATTCTTTAAGCTGTTCTATATTATAACACCGATTTTCATCAATGTCCACGCTTCATGCCAAATTCACACCATGTTTTCATTAAAATACAAAAAGCCCCTGCGTATGCCGGAGCTTTTTGCGTATTTCGACAGCCTGAGCTGTATTAATTGTCCTCTTCCTGCATGGTATAAACCTGGCGCTTTCTCGCCATCTCATCGCTTGCAAGATATTCGTCGTAGGTGGTGATCTTGTCGATCAGCGCTCCGCCCGGAACGATCTCCATGATGCGGTTCGCTGTGGTCTGAACAAACTGGTGGTCGTGGGACGCAAACAGGATCACACCCGGGAACTTGATCAGTCCGTTGTTCAGTGCGGTGATGGACTCCATGTCCAGATGGTTCGTCGGCTCATCAAGAATCAGGATGTTGGAGCCTGAGATCATCATCTTGGAGAGCAGACAGCGCACCTTCTCTCCTCCGGAGAGCACGCGCACGCGCTTTACGCCGTCCTCGCCCGCAAAGAGCATACGGCCCAGGAATCCGCGCACATACGTCGCGTCCTTGATCTCGGAATACTGGGTCAGCCAATCCGCGATCGTGAGGTCGGAATCAAATTCCTTCGTGTTGTCCTTCGGGAAGTACGCCTGTGTTGTCGTCACGCCCCATTTGTACGTTCCCTCATCCGGCTCCATCTCGCCGACCAGAATCTTAAACAGCGTTGTGATCGCCTGCTCATTGCCTCCAACGAAGGCCACCTTGTCCTCGCGTCCCAGCGTGAAGGTAATGTTGTCAAGAACTTTGACGCCGTCGATCGTCTTGCTCAGTCCCTCTACCATCAGAACCTCGTTTCCGATCTCGCGGTTCGGGCGGAAGTCGATATACGGATACTTACGGCTGGACGGGCGCATCTCGTCAAGCTGGATCTTCTCCAGCGCTCTCTTTCTGGAGGTCGCCTGCTTGGACTTGGAAGCGTTGGCGCTGAACCGGGAAATAAATTCCTGCAGTTCCTTGATCTTCTCTTCCTTCTTCTTGTTCGCCTCCTTCATCTGCTTGATCAGCAGCTGACTGGACTGGAACCAGAAGTCGTAGTTTCCGGCATAGAGCTGAATCTTGCCGTAGTCGATGTCCGCAGTCTGAGTGCAGACTTTATTCAGGAAATAGCGGTCGTGGGATACCACGATCACGGTGTTGTCAAAATTGATCAGGAATTCCTCAAGCCATGCGATCGCGTCGAGATCCAGGTGGTTCGTCGGCTCGTCGAGCAGCAGGATGTCCGGATTGCCGAACAGCGCCTGCGCAAGCAGAACTTTGACCTTCTGGCTTCCGGTCAGGTTCGCCATCTGCTCATAGTGCAGCTCAGTCTCAATGCCAAGGCCGTTTAAGAGCTGCGCCGCATCGGTCTCAGCCTCCCAGCCGTCCATCTCCGCGAACTCGCCCTCGAGCTCGCTGGCGCGGATTCCGTCCTCCTCCGTGAAGTCCTCCTTCGCGTAGATCGCCTCTTTTTCCTTCATAATCTCATAGAGGCGCTGATTTCCCATAATGACTGTATCAAGAACCGGATACGCGTCGTATTTAAAGTGATCCTGCTGCAGGAAAGACAGACGCTGTCCCGGGGTGATGATAACCTCACCCTTGGTCGGCTCGAGCTGTCCGGAGAGAATCTTTAAAAATGTAGACTTACCCGCTCCGTTGGCACCGATCAGGCCGTAGCAGTTTCCTTCCGTGAATTTGATATTTACATCCTCAAAAAGCGCTTTCTTTCCAACACGCAACGTAATGTTATTTGCTGCTATCATTCTTTCTAACCCTTTCTGAATACTTTGTTTACTGTAATTTATACGCCGAAACGGCGCCTTTCCCGCTGTGGGGTCTGGCGCCATTATATCATGATTTATGGATTTTGCAAATAAAAAATGTCATTTGCCAGGTGTTTGTAGTCAAACAGATTATTATACTGCAGACAACTGTAGCCGTTCAAAACGGATTTCCATTCATTTTCCTCATCGATTGTATGCATAACGCCATCGGCTGTAATATAGCTGGCGTAATTGATCGCCGGAATCTGCGCGCGCAGCCCTCTGAGATACTGATTGTACACCGGAATCTGAAGCCCCGTCTGTTCAAGCATCATGCTGCCCAGATAGTTCAGGCTTGTCGTCTGTCCGCTGATGTGTTCAATGCTGTAATTCGCCCAGATAAAGTATGGTACGGTATAAAGCTTGTTCGCAAGCACCGGATCCTGTGCGCGCTGTTCCTCCGTGGTTCCGATCATTCCGTTCAGGGTATTGATATCCAGATTCGGCCAGTGATCCCCAAAAAATACCACAAGCACCGGTTCCGGATAATTCCTCAGTTCATTGATCAGCCATCCCAGCGCGTCGTCAGATCTCTGGGTCAGCGTAAGATACTGATTTACTCTCTCATCCTCCTGCCCCTCCATGCGCACCGTATTTTCCATATCCTGCACGCCGTAGCCGCCGTGATTCTGGATCGTCACATTAAAAATGAACTTCGGCATTCCGCCGTTATCCTCCCGCAGGCACTCCATAACCTTCTGATAGCACGCCTGGTCTGTGACGTAGCCTCGGAGTGTCTCCATACCTTCAAAATCATCCTTATAGAGATAATCGTCAAATCCCATGAAAGCGTATGCTTTGTCGCGCCTCCAGCTGTTGTAGTCCCCCGGATGAATTGCGAGAGTCTCATATCCCTGATCCTCCAGCGTGGATACCAAAGACGGCTGAGTATGGGTATAATACTGCATATACGGAACCGCCTGTGCCGGCAGCTCCATCATGGAATTTCCGGTGAGAAATTCGTATTCGCTCTTAGCCGTTCCGCCGCCGAAGGTCGATACCAGAAGGTTGCCGCTGATAGACTCCGCCTGAATCGCACGCAGATTCTGCAGATACGGCACATTAAAATTGAAGCTGTATTCCCCGTTGATGGTTACATCCGTGAAAGATTCATTCATAATCGCAATGATATGCGGCTTCACCTGATTCTTTCCGGAATCGCTCTGCGTGTATCCCGCGGTGATTTCACCGAGATTCTCCGCATTGTAGTCCTCCGGCTTCTCCTGGATCATATCCTGTGCAAAAGTGTAAAAGCTGACCTGATTTCCGCAGGTCTGATATGTAAGCGCCGGCGTAAAGCGGTCAAGCACTACACCCTGCTCCGTCTGCATATCGTATGTCCGGACAAACAAAATACCGGCGGTCAGAAGCACAACGCCGCCCGCCCGGGCACCGATCTTTCCAGGCAGTGATTTTGCGATCTTCCTTCTTCCCTCGAAGAAACTGCTTATGATAATGCATCCCACCACTGCTCCTGCAAACACCATCTGCTTGGTCGGTACGAAATCATATCCCGCAACCACATCCATCGCGGTTCCAACGCTCTTGATATCAATAAGCTGCAGGGGCTGTCCCCGAAACAGCTGTACGAAATATGCCGCAACTGCCCAGATAAAATAAAATACGCTGCCCACCGCCACCGCGATGCGGCTGCTGTTGAAAATCAGCCACAGCACCAGAAACAGCCAGACAGAGTAATAGATATTCCAAAGCAGATAATGCAGCGAAAGGCTCTTAAACGAGGGATTGCATATGTACTCCATCCCCACCGCAGCGAGGACCGCGCAGAATATCATCCACGCAATGCTCAGAAAGCTTTCTCTGTGCACCGGCTTGTGCCGCTCCCGGTGGACGATTCTCCACGAACTGACCCCGAGTCCGGCAATAATCACTGCCGCGATTGCCAGATACATATTGATCATCTGCTGCTCCGGCAATTCTCCTTCCGCTCCGCGAAATGAGCACAAAAAAAATGCCAGCAGCCCCGACCACGCCAGAGTATTGACTCCCAGCTTCAAAATATAGGTTTGATCTGTTGACATTTTTCTGATTATCTTCATATGATGACTGCTTCCAGCACGGACTCCCTTCCCATTAGTAACTGTACCATGCCGCTGACCACCTGATAGCAGACTGATAAAATGAAAGCAATGTCATCCGCTACGCATCTCTTCTTCGCAAGGTATTCCGCATGGCGTTCTCTGATGTAATCGATGAGTTCTGACACTGAGTGTACTCTCAGGACCCGCTCCGCATGGATCTTCGCTTCTCCGCTGCGGATATGTTCACGGAGCTTCAGCTTCAGCTCCTGCTCGTAATCGCAGTGTTCCTTTAAGCTTCCTTCAAATGTCTCATTGTGGGGAAATGTAAAATAATCGGCAATATAATGAATCACTTCGCCTGCCCTGCGCCAGTATACGCGCGCATTGCGGTGTCTCAGGTCACAGTCCACAGTCAGCATACGGAGCTTTTCCTGTATCATCTCAAAGGTTCCGTTGAACTCATGCTTCGTAGTTACAAAAGAGGGTTTGCAGTCAGGAAGGATATTCCCCAGCGCAAACGCTTTTCTGTGTGCCTGCAGTTCACTCACCGGCGTGTTCTCAGCAATAAATCCAGCCAGTGCAATATGTGATTTTTTTCTCAAAATTATACCTCCATAGCGGGCTTCCAAAGCCCCGTCATCTCTCCGGTATCCCCCATGCGTACCAGTAAGATATACGTTTCCTTAACTCCGTCAATTATTATACTACCCATTTTAGGGAAAATCAATGGAAATTTGTGTTTTTCCTGTTCAGAGTTTAACATGGTTTTTTCCTGTTTTTTACAAACTTTCGCATGCTTTTTTCTTTTATGCAAAACATTCTGTACTATTAGGGTTATCCGGAATATTTCTTTTTTCTGTACTTTTTTGTGCCCGATCTGCAATCAACACATCTTATTTCCGTTGGCAGTCAGCTTAAATTTGCACCCCAGCCGCTCCGCTGCCCTGCGGCACATCAGCATACGCTGCAGAAAGATTTCAAAATAGTCCATCACATTGCAGATGGCGTCATCCAGCTCCAGCGTCATGTGAATCACTTTCTTCTCTTTATCCACCTTCAGTTCCGATGTCAGCGCCGCGTAATTCACGCGGTCATGGATATCAAACTTCGCTTTGCTGCGCTGCTGCACCCTGTTTCTGCGCACATCCGTCTTATCTGCCAGGATCAGCGCCGCGGATACAGCGTCCACCGCGTTTCCCGTCGCCTCGTCGTGATGTCCGATCGCCGTCGTCACGGTCAGAATCTCCGGAAACTTCATTCCTTTTTCCTTTAGGATCTGATACGCAAGAATCGCGCCGCTGTGGGCGTGGTCATGACGGTTGATACTGTTTCCGATATCGTGCATATATCCCGCAATTTTCGCGAGCTCAATCTCCCGCTTTCCATATCCGAGTTCCTTCAGGATACTTCCGGCGCACTGCGCTACCTTTGCCGCGTGTTTTCTGGAATGTTCCGTGTATCCCAGCTCCTTTAAAATTTCATTTCCCTTTTCAATCAGGCAATTGATTTCCTCGCACTTTTTAATCTCTTTGTATTCCATGCCTATCCGAATTCCTCTCTATCGTTATATTCTTCAGAGCCGTTTAACAGCATCCGTGGCCAGAGGCGACCGCTCACACTCTTCTGCGCTCAGTGTAATCTGCCAGCACAGAGGGCTGCCCTTCATATGCTCCGCGGCATAACTAAGGCCATTCGTTCTCTCATCCAAAAACGGCCGGTCAATTTGATTGGGGTCTCCGAGCAAAATAATTTTCGTTCCCTTTCCAGCTCTTGTTACAATCCCCTTAATCTGATTTGGTGTAGTGTTCTGTGCCTCGTCTATAATCAAATACGTTTTAACAATAGAACGTCCTCTGATAAAGTTGAGTGCCTCTGCCTGGATCAATCCCCTTGCAAATATTTCTTCAATTTTTCCCTGCAATGCCCGCTCATCTTTATACCGTTCGGCTTCATTGGAGTCAATAAGCTGCTCCAGATTGTCCATGATCGGACGTAACAGCGGCGATATTTTTTCCTGTTCGTCTCCGGGCAAAAATCCAATCTCATCATCAAACTGTGCATTTGGCCTGCAAATGAGAATCCTGCGGTATTCTCCTGTCGGATGATTCAAAAGCTTCTCCAGCCCCACCGCCAGAGAATAAAAGGTCTTGCTTGTTCCCGCCATTCCCTTGGCAATCACAAGCGGCGCCTTCTCCGCCGGCTGCATCAGCGCCTCCTGAAGAAAGTACTGGCCGGCATTTCTTGGAGTAATACCGTAGGGCGCACTCTTACGGTATTCCAGTTTACGCAGTATTCCGTTTTCAACCCTTCCCAGGTGGGTTTTCTTTGGCGACTGATCTGCCTTAAGAATTACAAATTGATTTTCCTCAAGCCTGGGGATATATCGCTCACCTTCAGGTGTCACACCGTAAATTTCTTCTATCTTAATTCCCTTTTTCTTAAAGTCTCTGAACAATTCTTCCGGAGCATAATATTCTCCTCTTCCACTATACTGATTTTCCTGTTCCAGCACCTGTTCCTTCGCAAAATCCTGTGCCTGAACTCCCAGCATCTGAGCTTTCAGGCGCATAACCATGTCTTTCGTCACTAAGATAACCTGTTCCGGGCACTCCCTCTGAAGTCCCATACACACTTTTAAAATCCGGTTATCCGCTGCCTTGTCAGAAAATTCTTCCGGCAATGCTTCTTCCCGATAATTTTTTTCAACCCGCAGCTGACCGCCGCCCTCCAGACTGACTCCTGCCAGAAGATCTCCTTTCTGCCGCAGCTGCTCCAAATGGCGGATCACACTTCTCGCGCTGGCTCCTGTTTCCCCTTCCGCCTTCTTCAGTCCATCCAGTTCCTCCAGTACCGCCAGCGGCAGTACAATGTGATTATCCTCAAAACAATTCAACGCATCCGGTGCCTGAATCAAAACATTCGTATCAATCACATAAATTTTTACCATGGAGATTCCTCGCTTTCGTATATATAATGATATCTGAATTATACGGCAGAAATGTGAAATGCGCGCGAGATATGAGATTAAATCTTTGTAAAAGCCTGCCGGCAATTGATACCGGCAGGCTCATTTTAAATCAATATAGATGTTTTCAGTCCGCTGATTAAAACGGCGTTCCATCCAGATCGTACGGCGTGGTCTGATATACGTAGTAATT
>CAKNMY010000118.1 GCA_930989745.1 uncultured Lachnospiraceae bacterium
AGGGCGACGAGAACAGTTATAAGAGCAGTATTGAGATCAATCGGCTGGATTGGCGTCTGGTGCAGGAGAACAGAGATATCCTGGAGTATTACCGGGGACTGATCGCTCTGCGCAGAGAGCTGCCGGGTGTGTGCGACCTGTCCGAACAGGCCGCGTCGCGCATTGGATATCCGGTTCTGAAAGACGGTTTCGTGAGCTTTCGTGTGGACAACGCAGGCAGCGAAAAATGGGGGGAACTGCTGATTGCATTTAACGCCGGGGAACAGGATCGCACGGTAAAACTGCCGGGAGAAAGCTGGGAACTCCTTGCGGACGGCACGGACAGCTTCCTGTGGAAAAATCCGCACGCGATTCAGGGAGAATATCGTATCAAGACCCTGGAGGCGGCTGTTTTTGGAAGAAAGAAAAAATAGCGGCAGGAGGAAGAAAGGCTGAACTATGAAATATATTTACGGAAAGAATGATTTAACTTTATCGCGCGCTCAGGAGAATTGTTACCTGCTCACAAACGGTCTGGGAGGATTTTCCTCCTGCACCATGGCGGGATCTGTGTCGAGAAATGACCATGCGTTTCTGATGGCATGTGTCCAGGCGCCGAACTGCCGCGTCAACATGGTGCACCGCCTGGAAGAGACACTGGCAACAGAGGGAGAAGCCCTGCCTCTTTCCAGTCAGCAGTTTGCGGACGGAAGTGAGGAAAATGGACTAAAGGCGCTGACTTCCTTCTCTTTTGAGGACTATCCCCGGTGGTTTTATCAGATCGGAGGAGTGGAGATTGTAAAGAGCGTTGGGATGAAGCAGGGGGAAAACACCGCGGCTGTCGTATACGAGATTACGAACCGCAGCCGGAAGCGCTGCACGCTGAAAGTTCGCCCGTTCCTGCAGTTTACCCCCAAGGGAACGGACCTGGAGAAAGATCAGGAGTTTGCGCTCATGGACGGCTTTGTGCGGTCTGCGGACTATGAGCTTTATTTTAAGGGAAACGGAACGTTTGAAAAACTTCCGCTCACTTATCAGGAATATTACTATGCCTATGACGACTGCGACGGCAGGCGCGCAACAGGGCGCGCGGCGGCGAATCACTGCTGGACGATGGAAGCGGCGCCGGGAGCGTGCGTCAGGCTGGAACTCGTCTATTCAACCGCGCCGGTGACAGACAGCGCCGCTGAGGTGCTTGCGGATACTGAGAGAGAAAGAAAAAAGCTGGCAGAGCAGGCGGGCTTCGCGGATCCGAATGCCTCTGTGCTTGCGAAGGCGGCAGGGCAGTTTATCTCATATCGCGCTTCCACGGGACAGGATACGATCCTGGCGGGATATCCGTTTTTTGAGGACTGGGGCCGCGATACGATGATCGCTCTGGCAGGCTGCTGCATTTCCACCAGACGTTATAAACAGGCAAAGAGTATTCTGCGTACCTTCATGAATTACCAGAGAAAGGGCCTGATGCCGAATCTCTTCCCCGAGGGCGGCAAAGAGCCGATGTATAACACTGTGGACGCCGCGCTTCTGTTTGTGAACAGTATGTATCTGTATTGTGAGAAGGCGCGGGACACACGCTTTCTGAAGGAAGCGTATCCCGCAATGAAAGAGGTAATCCGCTGGTATCGTGAGGGCACGGACTTTGCGATTCACATGGATGAGGACGGGCTGATCTGCGCCGGAAACGGACTGGATCAGGTGACATGGATGGATGTGCGCGTGGGAGAGATTCTGCCGACGCCGCGCCATGGAAAGCCTGTGGAGATCAACGCCTACTGGTATAATGCATTGAAAATTATGGAGCTGTACGCGCCGAAAGTGGGCGAGGACGGCGCGCCGTACGGTGAGCTGGCGCAGAAAGTGCGCAGATCGTTTAACGAGCAGTTCTGGATGGAGGATAAGCACTGTCTGAGGGATGTGATCTCCGGAACAAAGTCCGATGAGCAGATCCGCTGCAATCAGATCTGGGCAGTATCCCTGCCGTTCGCGGTGCTGGACCGGGAACGCGAACTCGAGGTTGTAGACACAGTGTTTGAAAAGCTGTACACACCGTACGGACTGCGGACACTGGAGGAGACTGACCCGGAATTCCATCCGTTCTACGGCGGCGAGATGATCGAGCGCGATCTGGCGTATCACCAGGGAACGGTCTGGACATTTCCGCTGGGAGGCTATTATCTGGCGTATCTCAAGGTGCATGATTACAGCGAAGATGCGAAGCAGACGGTGCGCTGCCAGCTCGAAGTGATGGAAGCCGCGCTGCGAGAGGGATGTATCGGGCAGCTCCCTGAGATTTATGACGGAGAAAATCCCACAAGATCCAAGGGCTGCTTTGCGCAGGCGTGGAGCGTGGGAGAAATTCTGCGGGTGTATGAAGCGCTGGAGGCGTGAGAATATTTGATCTCTGAGAGTATCGCAGAGTCCCGGAATGGCTGTACAGCCATCCCGGGACTCTGTCTGTATTTTAGATTAACGGATAAAATTTTTCAGGAATTCCCACTGTATGACATGAGCGCAGAACAGGCTGTAAAGCAGCAGGAACCACGGCTTCATCACAAGAATGATAAAGCAGAATTTTTTCGCGGAGATCTTCGTCAGCCCTGCGAGAAAGCACAGCAGGTCGTCCGGAGCTATCGGAAGGAAGATGGAGACGGCCAGAAACCAGAGGAAGCCTTTCCTGTCGGTCCACTGAATATATTTGTCATATCCGGCAGCGGGGACGTGGCGTTTTACAAAAGAAGCTCCGTACCTTCTTGCCAGAAAAAAGGCAAGGAGGGAACCAGCGCTGATACCGATGTAGCTGCAGAGGAATCCTCCGAACCAGCCGAAAAGCACCGCGCCTGCCGCATAACCGACCGCTCCGGGGAGAATTGGAAAGATGACCTGGGAGAGCTGGAGCAGGATCAGCATCAGCGGACCGAAAATTCCGAATCCGGCAATGTAGCTCCGGACGCTTTCCAGAGAGCGGAATGTCCCGTCAGAGATCCCCTTCAGAATCCAGAGAATCAGAAGAAGGAAAAGTGCGATAACCGTACAGCGGGCAAATTTCTGAAGGAAGCGGCTGCTGGCTTCGGGTGTCTTGGTATACATGGCAAAACCTCTTTTCTGCATTTATTGTAAATTCTCTTCACTTTCTTTTAAGTATTTCCATGTTTCTTATTTTAGCGGAAGATTCTTGTGTTTTTAGATGCAAAATTATTAAGAAATTCTTGGCATTATCAAAAGAATTTATGGCGCCTGAGGCAGAACAGCCGATCCTGTTCTTGCCAATCCCGCGAAGGAATGATAAGATAAGAAAAGACTATACAGTGAAAAAAGAACTGTTACAGGAAAAGAATCTTGAGAAGAACGGAGTGCACAGAAAAATGAACTTAAAGAACAGAGTACTGACGAATTTCGGAGCATTGGTGGAATCCGGTGAGTGCAGGAACTTCCGGGGACGATTAAAGACCGGCGTGGACCTGGGAACAGCGAATACGGTGCTTGCGGTGGTGGACAGCCAGAACCGTCCGGTAGCGGGAATTTCCGCGCCGTCGCATGCCATCCGGGACGGAGTTATTGTAAATTATTATGAATCCATGAAGCTGGTGGAGAAGCTGAAGATGGAACTGGAGAACCGGCTGGGAACAGAGCTTGTCTATGCGGCGGCAGCCATTCCGCCGGGAGTATCCCAGGGAAGCGTAAAGAGTATCGGACATGTGCTGGAGGGCGCGGGCTTTGAGATTTCCAACATTGTGGACGAACCGACCGCTGCGGCTGCGGTTTTGAATATTCAGGACGGCGCTGTGGTGGACGTCGGAGGCGGCACCACGGGTATCAGCATCATTAAAGATGGGAAAGTCATTTACACCGCCGACGAGGCGACAGGCGGCACACATATGACGCTTACAATTGCGGGACATTATAAGATTTCCTATGAGGAGGCTGAGGAGATGAAGAAAGACCCCTCAAAGGAGAAGGAAGTATTTCCTGTTGTGACGGCGGTTGTTGACAAGATGGCGGCGATCACCGAGAAGTTTCTGCGCGGATACGATGTTCCGGCAGTTTATGTGGTGGGCGGCGCGTGCTCCTTTGAGGATTTTACGAGTGTATTTGAGAAGCGTCTGAAGCTCCCGGTATATAAGCCTGTGCAGCCGCTGCTCGTGACGCCGCTCGGCATTGAGTATCACTGCGGGCTTCCGCCTGTAAACGGTGAGAAGTGAAAGGAAAGACGGAATGAATAAACAGAAAGGAAAAGCCGTCCTTGCCGCAGTTGCCGCTGCGGCTACATTGGGAGCGCTGATCTGGTATCATGACAGTCTGTCGGACGTCTCGTGGGCAGGCGAACAGATTCGGGCGTACTTTGAGCAGCCGTCCTATACTTTTGAGCAAAAGGACACCTATTCATCGGATGGACAGACAGCTGTGGGAACTGAGGTGACGCTGACGGAAGCGGCGAAGGATCAGGGCAGAGTGAAGCGGCGCGTCTGGTCCACAGAGCCGGAGGCGTTTTATACGGAGCAGAATCCCCTGGAGGAGACGGTTGAACCTGCCGCAGAGAGCGATTATCTGCCTGAACAGCCGGTGTTCCTCGACGCGGAGGGCGTAAAGCGCCAGGGAAAAGAGCAGGAGGGCGAGGAGCTTGCTGTCAAAGTGCGGATGGAGGTTCCGGCAGAGAAGAGTCCCACCGGGCAGGCAATACCGGTGACGGCGTGGTTTTTAAGCGACACCATGGAACTCTACAGAGTGCGGTACGATGTGACGGAGCTGACGGAGGAGTCTTCTTATCAGAAGATCACCCGGGAAGTGACGTTCTATGACGGCGCGCAGATCACGGCGTCCGAAAGCAGAGCAGTCTCACAGAAGTGAAAGAATATAGCAGCAGGAGGAATATATGGCAGATATACAGGCATTTCAGGAACGTTTGAGTGACGTGCTGACACTGGCGCGCACAAACGGAAAGAAGATCACCCGGGAGGGAATTGACTATTTTTTTGCGGAGGAGGGCCTGAGTCCCGAACAGATGGAAAATGTATATGAATATTTGAAGCTTCAGGGCATTTCCATTGACGGGGAGACAATGCCCGCTCCGTCCCGGGAAGAGCCGCAGGAGGCGATCCCGCTGAGTCCGGAGGAGGAAGAATACGTCAGGATCTACGAGGAGAGCCTTTCCGGTGTGGCTCCGATGAATGAAGCGGAACGCAGTGCTTTATTTGACCGGCTTTCGGCCGGTGACGAGGAGGCGAGAACGCGCCTGACGGAGCTTTACCTGCCGGAAGTGGTTCGGGCGGCAAAAGAGCTGCATACGAAGCAGGACGTCTTCGTGGAGGATATGATCCAGGAGGGAAATATGCATCTCTTTCTGACGCTGGGCGGCTGGACAGCGCGCGAAGACAGCCATGACTGGCTCTGCGCGGAGATTCGCCGGGGAATCCGGGCGATGATGCAGGAGCAGGCCCAGCAGCGGTCCGGCGACGAGAGCCTGGTGGAAAAGGTGCGCCGTCTGGAAAGCGCGGTGCGGGAGCTGTCCGGGGATGAGGATATGAAGTTCAGCGTGGAGGAACTTTCCGCGTACCTCGATATGGAAGTAGAAGAAATTCAGGATATTTTAAGACTTGCAGGGGAAGAGCAGTAAGAATTGTGTGCGGCAGAAAAATTTTTTTATTCTGCCGCACATTTTTTGCCCTTTTTCCGTTATACAGAGTGAAGGGAGGGAGAGGATGGCTTTCAGACTGGAGGAAGAATACGACCGGCTGTACCGGTACTGCTATTATCGGGTAAAGGACAGATACCTGGCGGAGGATCTGACCCAGGAAGCATTTCTGCGCTACCTTGACAGGGAGCCGGAGATTTCCAGGGGAAGCCGCCTGCCCTATCTGTACACCATAGCCCGAAATCTCTGCGTGGACGCCTGGAGAGAACACAGGCATGAGGAATTGACCGAGGAAGACCGCGCGGTTTTTCCGATGGAGGGGATCGCTGACCGGATGGCGCTGCTTTCCGCCGTGCGCGCGCTTCCGCGGGAGGAGCAGGAGCTGTTGGCTCTGCGGTACGGCGCGGACAAGCGGGCGGGAGAGGCGGCAAAAATCCTGGGGATTTCCAGGTTCGCCCTTTACCGCAGGGAAAAAGCGGCGCTGAAAAAACTGAGAGAATACCTGGAAGGAGGCGGAGATTAATGAAATGGGACAGGAAAAGGGAACTCAGACGGGCGTTTGACGCTCCTATGCCTGGCGGAAAGAGAGAATTTCTGGCGCGTATCGGAAAGAAGGAGGCAGGATTTGGACGTCTGCTCGCCGTTCAGTTTTATTACATGCAGAAATCCACATGGGTTTTGAATATTCTGCTGTTTCTGGGAACTGTGGGGAGCGGCCGGATGCTGAATATCTGGGAATCCCGCAGAAACCTGGGAATTCTGCTGCTGTGGCTGCCTTTCTGGAGCCTTCTGCTCTTCAGGGAGGAGCTGCGCTGCGGAATATACCGGATGGAGGAGCTGGAGCGGTCCTGCGCCTACTCTGCGCTGGAAGTGCTCGTCAGCCGCCTGTTCTGGACGGGCGTGCTGCAGCTTTTGCTGCTGGGGGCATCGGGAATTCTGCTGGCGGACACGGCGGAAGAGTGGCTTGCCATTCTGATTTACTTTCCGGTGCCGTGGCTTGCGTCTTCCCTGCTGAGCCTGCTGGCCATTCCGGCATGCGGGCGGCAGCAGGCGCTGTGGTGCTGTATAGGAGTCAGCGCGCTTGTCAGCGTTCTGCTGGCTGCCGCGGTCGAGTTATGCCCGCAGATTTATGAGGCGGGATATCTGGCGGGATGGCTTGCCGCGGCGGTATGCCTGGCGGCGCTCAACGGTGTGCAGATCCGGAAGTTCAGAAAGAATATGGAGGAAAGTATATGGAGCTTACAGTAGACCGAGTGACGAAACAATTTCAGAACAAAATTGCCGTAGACCGTGTCTCTGCGCACATGACGCCGGGAATCTACGGCCTGCTGGGGGCAAACGGCGCGGGGAAGACCACGCTGATGCGGATGATGTCCGGTATCTTAAAGCCTGACAGCGGGGAGATTCGCCTGGACGGCATCGCGGTGTCAGCGCGGGAATACCGGGAGCGGCTCGGATTTTTGCCCCAGAATTTCGGCTATTATCCCAATTTTACCGCAAGGGAATTTCTCATGTACCTGGCGGCACTGAAGGGGCTGACCAGAGATACCGCGGCGCGCAGGAGCGCAGAGCTTCTGGAACTTGTAAATCTTGCGGATGTATCGAAGAAAAAGATCCGCACGTTTTCCGGAGGAATGAAGCAGAGACTCGGAATCGCGCAGGCGCTGCTGAACGATCCGGGCGTTCTGATTCTCGATGAGCCGACGGCAGGACTCGACCCAAAAGAGAGGGTAAAGTTCCGAAATATGCTTTCCAGTATGAAGAAAGGCAGAATTATCCTGCTCTCCACCCATATCGTGTCGGACGTCGAATATATTGCGGATGAAATCCTGATCATGAAGGATGGCCGTTTCCTGCATCATGGCACGGTGAAGGAAATCTGCGGCACAATCGCAGACAAGGTCTGGGAGGGCAGCGTGGATCAAACGGAATATCTGCGGCTGGCGCAGCGCTATACGGTTCTCAATATCAGAGAGGAGAGAGATGGGATCTTTTTGCGGCTGGTGGGAAATCAGCAGCCGTTCGGGACTGCCGCTCCTGCGGAAGCGTCCCTGGAAGATCTGTATCTGTATTATTTCAGCCGGAAGGAGGAGAGGATGCTGTGAAGCTGAGGAATTATATCGGGTATGAATACAGGAAGATGGCAAAGAGAAAAAGTTTCTGGGTCGCGCTGCTGCTGACGCCGGTTCTGCTGGTATTTCTTGCCTCGGGAACTGTTATGGGGAAGATTTATGTGGAAAATGAGCTGGCGGGCACCCACATGGATGAGATCGCGATCAGAAAGGAGGAGGCGAAAGAGCTGAACGGCACTGTGCTCACAGAGGAATATTTCCGGGAAATACGGGAACGGAAGTACGAGCGTCCGGCTGAGGGGTACACTGCATCCAACTATCTGGAATATGAGGAAAAGAATGCGGAACAGTCCATGATCAACGAGGTGATTTACGCGCTGACTCAGGGGCAGGATACCGGAAGCGTATACAGTGCGTGGAAGGAAGGCATGACGGCGCGCTGGGAGGAGAAAGGGCTGAACGCGGAGGAGATTTCCTGGCTTCAGGAACAGGCAGAAAGCACGGGAACTCCCTGGACGTACGCGTACAATGAGGGATACGGGGTGTTTGCCGGTTATATGCCGATCAGTATCCTGTGCATGGCCGTGCTGCTCACGATCTGTCTCTCTCCGATGTTTGCCGAGGAATATTCCCTTGGAACGGACGTGCTGCTGCTGACATCCAGAAACGGCAGAAGAGAGGTGGCTGCCGCAAAGCTGATTGCGGGGCTT
>CAKNMY010000119.1 GCA_930989745.1 uncultured Lachnospiraceae bacterium
GCATAAAAAGTAAAGTAACCGATTGGATTGCTTCACAGGCCAAGTTTATACAGGCATTGTTTGCAGATATCAGCTGGGAAAGTTGAGTTTTATGATTTTTTGCGCGTCAGAAAAATTCCGATGACTGCTGCTGCAAAGATAATCGGCGCCGTTCTGATAAACAGCCACTCAAACGCGTGAAAACCGACTCCGACAACAGCGGTTTCCGGGTCACTGTAATCCCAGCCCAAATAAGGGCTATTGCATACTGCTAATGCTGCAAAAATTATTACTATGACTGCGCACAGTAAAATCAGCATCCAGTGAATCATTTTTCTTCTGGCGGTTTTCCTTTGTGCAAGCTGCAGGTTTATAATCTCCAATTTTTCGGAAATGGCTTTTAAGTCGTCAGCCTCCGGCTCAGTAACAGTTTCTCCAATCAGAATGCTTACGGGTGTTTCAAGCGCTTCCGATATGGCGATCAGCATATCAGAATCGGGAACTGACAATCCTTGCTCCCATTTAGAGATTGTCTGCCGTACCACATTCAGTTTGACAGCAAGTTCCTGCTGCGAGAGTCCTTTGGATTTTCTGATTGCTTTAATGTTTTCGCTTAACATGAGTTACCGTCTCCTTTCCTTCTGTTGTTACTGCTATTGTACGGGGGGCTGCCCGTTGCTGCAAGCAACGCATAATAACATTTAGATAAAACGGCAAATTTTCCTCTGTTATCCCCGCATCTCCCGGCGGGAAAACCGCCAGCTTCCCTGTGATTCAAAAAGCCGAGGACGCTTTTCTGATTTAATGCCCTCAGCTTTCCATTTCTCACTGCAGCACAGCTGCCGGATGAAATTCCAGATAATCGCCCGATACCAGCATATAATTGATGCCTCGAAATGTTCCGCGGATACTGTCGCCAAATCTGCTCTCCCCATGGCAGTGGGAATATACGACGGCTGTCACGCCGTACTCCTCTGCAATTTCTGTAAACGGCGAGGTTTCCTCAAGAATATTCGTCGGCGGATAGTGAAGAAACATAATGAATTTCCGATACCCCGCCTGTTCTGCCATATGGAACGATTCTCTGAGGCGCTCCATTTCCCTGGCCACCAGCTTCCTGGCCTGCGCTTCCCGTTCTTCATCCCATCCGATTACCCTGCCCCTGCGGTCCAGGTAAAACGGTCCTTCAAAGGTATATCCTTTTGTCCCGACAAGCGCGTAATCCTTATACGCTGCAAAGTTATTCTGGAGGAAAAACAGCTTTCCGTTAAATTCCTCATTTAAACGCTTCGTCTTCTTCGCGTCCCAGAACATGTCATGATTGCCCCTGAGCAGTATCTTGCGCCCCGGAAGCCTTTCAATAAAATCCAGATCTTCCCTGCATTCCGCCAGCTTTCTGCCCCAGGAATGGTCGCCGGTAAGCACCAGTGTGTCCTCCGGCTTCACGATTTGGTTTACATATTTTTCTATTTTACGCTCGTGATGATGCCATACTTTTCCAAACGCATCCATCGGTTTATCGGTCTGAAAGCTCAAATGCAGATCTCCCAACGCATACAGCGCCATGCTGAATCATCTCCTTTGCTTTAATCCGTATTTTTCTGTCCGGATGGTATTTTTTTCAGCTCCGTATATTTCTGCTTGGACCCATACGCCTTTTCAACCGGATATTTCTGATTATTTTTTTCGATTTTATCCAGCACAATCTCGTCCAGATCCAGACCGCACGCGTCTGCCATAAGAACGCAGTAGTTCAAAATATCTGCCAGTTCTTCCCTGATTTGCTGCGTCTTATTTTGGCAGGTGAGATCTTCCGCGCTCCACTGGAATACCTCAAGCAGTTCCGCGGCTTCCAGACTGATGGAAATTGCCAGATCCTTGGGATTATGGAACTGTTTCCAATCCCGCTGATCCCTAAACTCCAGAATTTTCTTAATCGTGTCCTGTCTCATTTATGCTCTCCTCCTGTTTTTCAGACATTCCCGCAGGTATTCGGCCAGTTTGTGATCCATACAGTAAACATAACAGCCTTTCATTCCCCTTGTCATCAGCGTACGGTATGTATTCTTTATGATTTCATCGGCAATCCGCGCCGCCTTCTCAGGATTTTCCCTGTAGAGCTTTTTGATTCCCTTCAGGGACTGGTCCGTTTTGGCGCGTTTTGTAAAGTCTGTTACAATCTTTCCGTCCTCGTAGCGCATGTCTTCCCCTATGATGACTCCCACATAGTCAAATTCGAGGCCCTGAGCTGTGTGGATGCAGCCGGCCTCATTTACTGAGTTCTCATCAATGGCAAAGGTCGTTGTATTCTTCAGATTCCAGCTGATCTCGAAATCGCCGATTTTTATGTCATGGACATTCGTATCGTTTGCTCCCTCTTTCAGCCAGTTCCAGCAGTATCCTGCCAATATTCTTGCGTGATTATGACTCGTCCGGTTTCTCTCAATAATAATATGCTGTACTTCCTGCGGCGTATCCAGGATCTGGATATCATAATCGATATCCTCCATGCTCCAGTTCGCAGTTTCACGGATATTCAGGATGTGATCCAGCCACGCGAGATATCCGTCTGAACCATTGCAGCGAAACTGCGATACCAGTTCCATGTGAAGGACTTCCGCGTGAAAGTATTCTGCCCAATCTTCAATTTCCTGAACGCTTCCAATATCCTGCAGCGTCACTCTCTGGCTTTCATCAATAAAAAACACGCTGCACCGGGAAGCATGAATAATTTCTTTAATTTGATTTTCGCCCATGTTCTGGAACATTCCGGATTTTTTATTCAGCCGATGCGCTTCATCCACCAGGATCGTATCTGCGATATTTTCTTCCGCGTCAGTAAAAATTCCGGAACCTTTAAACATATTGTCTATACTGCTCTTTTTCATATCGCCAATCAGTTTCTTTCGGTATACGTTCCGGGGCGCGCTGTTTTTTGACACATACTGGCAGAACTGATCCTCATTTGTAAGCTGCGCCAGCAGATTGACCGCTACCACAGTTTTTCCAGTTCCGGGTCCTCCCTCCACGATAATGACCCTCTTTTTCCCGTCTTTTGCAGATGCTCTGGAAGCATTCAGTATTTCTTCGTATACGACCTTCTGCTCATCCAGCATGATAAACTCCCTGTTTCCCCTGAGCATTTTTGCAATCGATTCCTGCAGACTTTTCGAAGGCTTTATTTTCCCGTTTTCTATGGTATACAGCAGCTTTTTTTCATCGCCTTTAACAATATTTCTCTTAATAAAGCTCCTCAGATCATCTACCTGTCCCCGGGTAAATGCAGGCGCGTCTTTCAGATAGGCATCATACTGCGCTTCGTCGATAGGGTCCTGTCTTTTTCTCCTGTAATTGTGCAGATACGCACACGGATAGAGATGGATACTGCCGTCCTGTACCGCCTGATTATAATCCTGAATCAGCATTGCGTAGGACCATGCCTGATAGGATGGATGTACGACCCTTCTGTATGCGTTTCCCGTATACGTTTCCACCAGGGCATCCTTACCGGCAACGACATTCAGCTGATCCCACTGTTTCAGTTCAATTATGATCACATTTCCGCTGTCTCTGCCGTCATAGCCGGAAATCAGAAAATCCACGCGCTTTGACGTGCGCGGAATATTGTACTCGATTGCAATTCCGCAGTCTTCAGGAATCGCGGCATCGTTCAGAACTTTATACATATACTCGAGCGAATTCTCCCATGCGCGGAATTCGTTTCTCGCTGTGTGACGATTCATTTTTTCATATATGTTCGTTTCAATCTCAATCGCAATAGTATCCAATTCAACGCTTCTGAGAAACTGTGTCTTGGTCCCGTCGTAAACTATCATAAGCACCCCATTACTTTCTGAACTCTCTGTTTTACCTAAAAAAGCTCTTCCAGCTCTCTCCCGTTCTTCCCGTCTCTGCAGTACACTTCCATCCCGTTTAAAAGCGCCCCGCCGTCCTCAAACGCCGGGAACAGAAATCCCCATTCAGGCATTCCCGCCTCGTAATCGCCGCTGACCGGGCAGATAGCTCCGATAATGTACTCAAACATCTGCTCGGATTCGCCGAGGCGTTCGTGATCTGCCGCTTTTGCCGGAATGTCGTAGCGGTCATGGAACAGGTAGACCGCGTAGTCACCGGATGCGCGGTAACTCTCCGCAATCTTCTCGTAGAACACGTCGAGCAGCGCATCGTTCTTCAGCGCGCAGGATCGGATTCCCATGAGCAGCTGCCACATACTGCCGTTTCCCATGCGTTCAGGAGAAAATTCATATCTTCGCAGAGTTTTGTTTGTCTCCGCGAAAGGTATTGCCTTTGCAATCGCAAGGTTTTTCTCCCGGTCCGCGGGAGAGAGCCTTAAAAAGCTGGTATTGAAAGTTCCGTCAATGAAGCCCTCCTGATCCATATAGCTGCCGGCAATACGGGTGATGGAGGTGCGTTTTACTGTCATTCGCCTTGTGAGGGCGAGCATGTCTTCGCGGTTTATGGTATTCATTTCATGATTTCCTCTCTTGCCACTGGTCCATCAGATATTTTTTCCGGTATTCCTTTGGCGTCATCTTAAATTCTTCCCGAAACAGCCGGTGGAAGTGACTGGAATTCTCGTAGCCCACATTCACGATTATCTGCTCTATGGGCTCATCTGTCTCTGAGAGAAGCTGCGCGGCCTCCAAAAGTCTCCTGCGCTGCAGATATTTCGTAAAGGTATATGGAGAATATTTCTTCATCAGGCGGCTGATGTAATATGCCGGCAGATCTTCCTGACGGCAGAAGCCCTCCAGGCTGGCGGTTTTGTAATTATCTTCGACATAGCTGAGCGCTTTTATTACAAGCTGCTGTTCGTAGGAAGACGGCGTGCCCACAGTGAGTGTGTAAGTTCTGCTGCTGAGTTCCAGAAGCAGCACGCCCAGCGTAGCCTGAAGGATCCTGCGCCCGTTTCTGGAGGTATGCTGAAGGCTCAATATCATATTTTCCAGCAGATTCTTTGCCTCCTGCATATCCTGCAGATGAAAGTGCAGGTAGGGATCCGGATAGTCTCTCCCCTCCGCGGCCGCCTGAACAAATCTGCGCATCACGGTGTCCTCATTCATCATACCCAGCGGATACTGCATGAATTCCGGGAGAACAATAAAGCGAACAATAATGTCATCATATCCGGCAGCGCCGTAGGCATGGTACGTTCCAGGCTTCAGCAACAGCAGATCATCCGTTTCCAGCTTCAGCTTCGTCGTCCCGTTAATCGTGTGCACAGCAGATCCGCTGCAGATATATACCATTTCTATATAATTGTGGGTATGTTCCGGCACGGATACAAATCTGGGCTGCTTCATGATATCAATCATACGCTTTTCGCGGAGCATCCGGTCCTTGTCCACCACATCACTTCCGGGCTGAGCAATGTAATCCTCCAGGAGCGCATCCTTCTTTTTCAGCATTTCCTCCTCTTCCGGTGTGATTTTTCGCAACTTTTCTAATAATTCCTGGTTCACGATATTCCTCCTCATCCCGTCCCTTTCTGTGTAGCATGATGTCTGTACGGGATTTTTCCGGAACCGCCGCAGGGCGGTTCCCTGTGCAAATTTCGTCGGCGATTCTGCAAAAATCGACAGGTCTTCCCTTTTTTACTTAGATTTTTGCAAATTTGAGCCATTTTTTTACAAACGGCGTTCTAACCATTTCTGAACTTTTTTAGTATACTATTAACGAAGAAAGGAGAGAACGCTATGATAACAACACTGAATTTACCCATTGATTTCACAGATGCCGCTGATGTTTCCACATTCGTAGAGACTTTAATTCGTTATCCGTATCACATGGACATGGTCAGTGGCAGACGCATTGTAGACGCGAAGTCTCTGTTGGGCGTGATCGCTCTGAGTCAATCCAGAGAGCTGCATCTTATCATACACGAGGATCCCTCCAACATCGACAAGAAATTGCTTGCCGACTTACAAAAGTTTATACCAGAGAACGCAAACGTATCCGCATCTATTGCGTAACTTTTGTGTTCCCCCCTTAATAGTACCATATCTCTCTAATTTGAAAATTGTTTAGCGCAGTACCGTACAGCCTATTACCCCCCGGGCTGTACGGTTTTCTGCATATTTGCTTCTATAATTCTTTCAGCATCTGGTCAGCATTCTCCGCTGCCTTTACTCTTGAGAATGCCTTTTCAATCTTTCCATCCTCATCGATCAGGTAGGTCGTCCGCACCACACCCATGACCTTTTTCCCATACATATTTTTTTCTTTCCACACATCATACGCCTGCAGTACGTCCAGCTCCGGGTTCGCGAGCAGCGTAAAGGGCAGGCTGTATTTATCGGCAAACTTTCTGTGGGACGCTGCGCTGTCCTTGCTGATTCCGATCACCTCGGCTCCCTTTTCGATAAATTCTGGATAATGCTCCGCAAACGCGCACGCCTGTTTCGTGCAGCCCGCCGTATTGTCTTTGCTGTAAAAATATAAAATGACTTTCTTCCCTCTGTAATCTGTCAGCCGGACTTCCTCTCCGTTCTGATTCTGCAGTGTAAAATCGGGTGCTTTTGTTCCAACTTCCAGCATATCTGAAACCTCCTGTTTATTTCTTTTCACAATACTTCTTTTATTATAACTTATTTTTTCCGAATACTCTACGGTTTTATGCTATAATAAGCGTTAGCAGGCGCAGCCTGGTCAGAGTGAGCGCCGTATGATATAAACAAGACATATAATTGCGAGGAGTACATCTGATGGAATTAAAAATCATAGCAAGAATACACAGCAGTTTTCCCACCAAGTTCGGCATTCCCCGGCAGAGCGGGCTTGCCCGGGATCTTCGTGCGGAGATTGTTTTTGAACCTGAATACCGAAATCCCGACGCTGTCCGGGGGCTGGAGAATTATTCTCATATCTGGCTCATCTGGCTGTTTTCCGAATCTATTCGCGATACCTGGTCGCCCACGGTGCGGCCGCCCCGGCTGGGCGGAAATGTACGGATGGGAGTCTTCGCCACGCGCTCTCCCTTCCGCCCCAACGGGCTGGGACTCTCCAGCGTGCGGCTTGACCGGATCGAATTTACAAAGGACCGCGGTCCGGTGCTGCATGTGCTCGGAGCAGATCTGATGGATGGAACGCCGATCTTCGATATCAAGCCGTATCTTCCTTTTGTGGACAGCCATCCCGACGCACTGGGCGGATTCGCAGATGACAGAAAGGGCTATTCTCTGCGCGTGGACTGCCCGGAGGACTTGCTGCTGAAGCTTCCCGAACCGCTGCGCGAAGGCCTTCTGCAGTCTCTTGCACAGGATCCCCGCCCCGGGTACCAGCGTGATGAGGACAGGATCTATGGATTTGCCTACGGAACGTTCGAAGTTAAGTTCCAGGTGTCAGGAGATACGCTTAAGGTTGTGGATATCTCCTGAGCGCCCGATCCGGCTCTACACAGTATGATCACTGAAAAAAGAAGAGAATCCGACGACGCCCGCTGTCGGATTCTCTATTTTTCATATTTTCTGCATTCTGGCACATCCCGAGAGTTCGTCCCCGGCTTCGCTGTCTGTCAGCAGAACCGCCCCGTCGATCCGCGCAAATGTCACGGAACTGATGACCTGCAGCTTCGTGTGGTCGCACATCACATAACCTGTACGGCACTGCGAGAGCGCCGCTGCTTTCACCACAGCCTCGCCGGCGTCCGGAGTCGTGTAGCCAGCTTCACGGCTTACTCCGTTTGCTCCAAAAAAGCCCTTCGAGAAATGATACTTCTGAATCTCCGTCACTGCCTGACTTCCCACAACCGCCTCGGTCCGCCCTTTCAGCTCGCCTCCAATCAGGAAGACACGAAAACCTCTGGCTGCAAGACGCCGGGCGTGGTCCACCGCGTTCGTCACAATCGTAATGTTCTGTTCATTCAAAAATTCGATCATGGCTCCCGTCGTAGTACCCGCGTCCAAATAGATAAAGTCTCCCGGCTGCACCAGTCCTGCCGCATATTGCCCTATTCTCTGCTTCTCCTCAAAGCAGATCTCTATTTTCTGCTCTACTGACGGCTCCTCCGAAATAAAGTCCGCACCCGCGCTCACAGCTCCGCCGAAAACTTTTACAAGCTTTCCTGCCCGGTCCAGCGCGTTTAAATCCCGGCGGATTGTGGATTCAGAGGTATCTAAAAGCTCCTTGAGTTCCACGACCGTCACGCTCTTTTTCTGCTCCAGAAGATTAAGAATTTTTTCATACCGTTGTTCTGTCAGCATTGCTCTCCCTCTTTTTCTGCAATTCTCTTTTTAGCATAAGGCATGTTCGGGAGAACGTCAAGTATGCCGGCAGAATTTATGCCTCTGCTCTTCGTTTAAGCACGCCCAGAAGC
>CAKNMY010000120.1 GCA_930989745.1 uncultured Lachnospiraceae bacterium
CCCATAAGTTTTGCAATTGTAGGCGCCAGTTCCAGAAGGCTGATATGATCCAGCTCTTTCCCCGGCTCGAAAGCGTCTCCAAGGAAGAACATGGGGATTGTCATATCTTCCGGACAGGTATCGCCGTGGGTGCGGTCGTGTCCGCCGTGGTCCGCGGTGATGATCAGGGAATATTCTGCCGGCATGGCGCGGTAGATCTTCTCGGCGCAGTCCACTGCGTTATACAGCTGCTTTAGATATTCATCGGTCATCCAGCCGTGATCGTGACCGCCCTTTTCGTCGGTTTCCACCATATATCCGTAGAGAAAATCAGGTTTTCTGGCCTGCATCAGGGAAATGAGCTGCTGGGTCAGCAGAAGGTCCGTATTTTCCTCTGCATAGGAGTTGATATATGAGGTATATTTCATGGTTTCAGAACTCCATACATTGCGCATGGTTTCCCAGTTGTAAAAAGCGGCACACGTCTTGCCGGCGGCGCTGAGCTGTTCGCAGATTCCGTTCAGCGGACGCACAAAGGGAGTGAAGGTGTTGGTTGTGACGCCGTGGCGCTGCGGCGTTACGCCGTAAAACATGGACAGGTGGCAGGGGAGTGTGACGGACGGAATCATGGAGCTTGCTTTCATGGAATAGCTGCTCTTCTGCATAAGCTCCTTTACAAAGGGGTGGCCGCACGCTGTCAGTCCATCAGGGCGCATGCCGTCAATAGAGACCAGAATTACTTTGTTTGCCATAGAAGTTCTTCCTTTCTGTGAGAAATTTCCGGAGACGCCGGGTTATAGCGGGATGGGGCGCAGCCGGTCACTTTTTTAAAGAGCCGCGAGAAATAATTATAATCGCGGAAGCCGGTAAGGCAGGCTACCTCCTTTAGCGGGATACCTCTGCGGATCAGGGATGCTGCGCGGGAACATCTGAGCTCGTTGACGTATGCGGTCAGCGTGAGGTTGGTATGCCTCTTGAAGATTCTGCACAGATAAGGTACGGAGAGTCCGAACCGCGCGCTCAGGGCCGGGAGGGTGACCTCTTCCGGTGAGGTGCAGTGATCGGATAAAAATACAAGTACCTTTTTCAGATGTTCCAGTGAAGGAAGATCCCTTGAACCGTGCGGAGGGCAGGAGGTACTGTCAAATACCCTCATAAGACAGGAGAGAATCCCGTAGAGTGCGGATTTTGCCTCAAATTCATAGCCTGGGCCTCTGGTCTGCAGGCTTTCGATGAGGCAGTCCAGCACAGGCGCGATCCCTGCGGAAGTATCAAGAAGAACGGGAAAATTCCTGCTCTGTGATGCCAGCAGGGAGAGTACGGGATATTGCCGGTCCTCGCCCGGAAGGGAGACATACTCGCCGGAAAAGAAATCAGGATGAATCTGTATGATATAGTGTTCTGTCCCGTCCAGAAACGCGCTGCCTCTGTGAGGCTCGCACCAGTTGACAAATCCCGCCTGTCCGGGGCGTATCCACTGCTTTTCTCCGTTGCACAGCAGTAATACAGCACCCGCCTTTACATAGTAGAACTCCAGCGCTTCGTGCCAGTGCAGCTCGCATCCGGCGTTGGAAGCATTGTTTTTCCGAAAGGAAATGTTTACAGGCAGATATCGGTTCTGCTGTTCCAGCTGCTGTCTTGGAACAGGCGTGCTGCCCGGGTATAAAAGCGTGTTCAAATCCTGACTCCTTTCCAAAGAGGCTAAAATAATGCTAATTCTATATCATAATATCCATTTTTCAGTGAAAAGTAAAGTGATAAAATAAGAACATACAGAGCCGGATAAAAGGAAAATTCATATAGGAGGAATACAGATATGAGGGTATTATTTATTGATATCGATACACTGCGCCCCGATCATATGGGCTGCTACGGCTATTACAGAAACACGACGCCGCATATGGATAAGATCAGCGAAGATGGGATAAGATTTGACAACTATTACTGTGCGGACGCGCCGTGCCTTCCATCCAGGGCATCCCTGGTCAGCGGCATGTTCGGCATCCGAAACGGGGCTGTGGGACACGGCGGAACAGCCGGAGACCGCAGGCTTACGGGAAGGACGAGAGATTTTACGGATATTGTGGATGATAACAACTTCCACAATATTTTCCGCCGCGCGGGAATGCACACGGCGTCCGTGAGCACATTCCCTGAGCGCCATTCGTCCTGGTGGTTTAACGCCGGCTTTCACGAGTGCTATAACGTAGGCGGAAGAGGAGGGGAATCCGGGGAAGAAGTGCTTCCTGTGGCTCTGGACTGGCTGAAGCGCAATCGTGACCGCGAGGACTGGTTCCTGCATGTACACTTCTGGGATCCGCACACACCGTACCGCGCGCCGGAATCGTTTGGAAATCCTTTCGAGAACGGGCCGTTCCATACCTGGATTGATAAGGACGTGCTGGAACAGCACAAAAAGGCAGTCAGCCCGCACGGAATCAATGAGCTGAATATGTACAATGACGCAACGAGCCCGCGGTATCCGAGACAGCTTGGAAAGGCGGAGAATGAAGAGGAACTCCGGCAGATTTTCGACGGATATGACTGCGGCATCCGGTATACGGACGAATGTGTGGGTCAGATTCTGGATCTGCTGAAGGAACAGGGAATCTATGAAGATACGGCGGTCATCATTACCTCAGATCATGGAGAGAATATGGGAGAGCTTGCAATCTATTCGGAGCATGCCACTGCGGATTATCCGACCTGCCATATCCCGTTCATCCTGAAGTGGCCGGGAGGAAAGAGAGGAATGGTGGAGAGTTCCTTCCATTACAGCCTGGATCTGCTTCCGACCATGGCAGATCTGCTGGGTGTAAAGAAATGCAGCAACTGGGACGGGTTAAGTTACGCGAAGGCAGTCACTGAGGGCGTGCAGACGGGACGAGAGAGCCTGGTGATCTCTCAGATGGCGCATGTCTGCCAGCGGTCCGCCCGGTTTGGAGACTGGCTGTATATCCGGACATACCATGACGGCTTTCATCTGTTCCCGAAGGAAATGCTGTTCAATGTCAAAGAGGACCCGCATGAGCAGCATGATGTAAAGGAGCAGTATCCGGAGATCTGCGCGAAAGGCGCGAAGATTATACTGGACTGGCACGATGAGCAGATGATGAAGTCAGACAGCCAGATCGACCCGCTGTGGACGGTGATGCATGAGGATGGACCGTACCACACACACGGGCATCTTGAGGAATACATTGAGCGGCTTGAGCATACCGGACGCGAGGAAGGAGCGCGGCTGCTGCGGGAAAAATATAATAAGAAATAAACACAAGGGACAGGGTACGCAGAGCTTTCTGTGTATCCTGTCCCTTCTCTCTGGAGTAAATCATACCGTTTCAGATGCGCTCAAATCCCAGATACCGCGTCCCCTGAAAAGTCAGATTTCCGTAATCTCCATTTACCAGAAGACCGTATTCTGAACCGTTCACGGCCAGTTCGATCCGGTCGCCGCTTGCCACCTCAAACGTCACGTAGTAGGTGGAAGAGGATGTATGGCCGCTTTCGGTTCCGTGATGGTGCACGTCCATCCGCTTGGAAACGACAGTGGCAGCGAGTCATTACATTTATCTTACGATTGACGGGAATATGGCGGTATGTTAGTATGGAGAAGCCAAAAATAATATATCAGATGGAGAGGAGGTGGACCATATGGGAATCAGACTGCTGGAGAAGCGTGAGAAGGAGAATAACCGTGAATATGCCTACCGGACGCTGAGGGAGAATATTATGACGCTGGAATTGCCGCCCGGGGAGACGCTCAATGAGAATGAGCTGGCTGAGAAGATGAAGGTGAGCCGGACTCCGGTGCATGAGGCGATCCTGATGCTCAAGGAGGAGGCGCTGGCCGAGGTGTATCCGCAGAGCGGTTCCAGAGTATCGAGACTTGAGGTTGAGAGACTGAACGAAGGATACTTTTTAAGGCTGCAGGTGGAACCTGAGATTATGCGGCAGATTGCCGGAAACCTTTCTTCAGAGGAGATAATGGCGTTTAAGCAGAATCTGAAATATCAGTCTGAAGCATTAAAAAGAGAGGATTATCTGGATGAGTTTTACCGGCTGGATGAGGAGTTCCATCATATGATCTATCGATTCAGCAGAAAGGAGACCATCTGGAGAGCGGTTAAAAATGTCTGTTCCCACTATGACCGGGTGTGCTATCTGGACGGAATGATGTCGCGCGCGGGCGTTGAGCTCAGGGAGCAGGAAAACAGAGCGCTTTACAGGATCCTGCTGACCGGACAGGAGCCGGAGGGAAGTCCGCAGAGCTTTTGCTGTGAAAAGTATCTCTCGGCGTACAAAAAGAATTTCGGGGAAATACTGGAGGCGTATGCGGAATATTTCAATATTTGAGCCGAAAGCAGCCGGGTCAAGGTTGTATATTAACAGTGATTTCGATATAATAAGATAGGATAATATATATGGAGGGAAATAAAAAACAGGGAGGAAAACAAATGAAGAAACAGGCAATTGGACAGGGAAGCATCTTTGAGCTTACGGGTGTCCCGAGTTTTAAGCAGGCATTTCCCCTGGCACTGCAGCATGTGGTAGCAATGATTGTAGGATGCGTTACTCCGGCGATCATTGTAGGAGGAGCGGCAGAGAGCCAGGGTATTACGGGCGCGGATAAGGTCATCCTGATCCAGGCAGCTCTGCTGACGGCAGCGCTGTCGACTCTGCTGCAGCTCTTCTGTATCGGAAAGAAGGACGGGCTGCGCCTTGGATCAGGACTTCCTGTTATCATGGGAGTGAGCTTCGCGTATGTGCCGAGCATGCAGGCAATCGCGGGGGATATGGGAGTCGGAGCCATATTCGGCGCGACGATCGTGGGAGGCTTTATCGCGATTATTGTGGGAATCTTTATTAAGAAGATACGCCCGCTGTTTCCGCCTCTGGTGACGGGAACCGTCGTGTTCTCCATTGGTCTTTCGCTGTATCCCACAGCGATTAATTACATGGCAGGCGGTACAAGCTCACCGGATTACGGTTCAGCGAAGAACTGGCTGATCGCGCTTCTGACTCTTGCGGTTGTGACGGCTTTGAACCATTTTGCAAAGGGAACGCTCAAGCTGCTCTCTATTCTGATCGGAATCGCAGTCGGATACGTTGTGTCTCTGGCATGCGGAATGGTGGATTTTGAGAGTATCCGCACTGCGGGAGCGGTACAGTTTCCGCAGATTATGCATTTCGGCATTGAGTTTGAGCCGTCGGCGTGCGCAGCGATCGGAATTCTGTTTGCGATCAATTCGATTCAGGCGATTGGAGACTTTTCCGCAACGACTGTCGGAAGTATGAACCGTGAGCCGAAAGACGACGAGCTGCAGGGCGGTATCCTGGGATACGGAGTTATGAATATTCTGTGCTCTTTCTTCGGAGGCCTGCCGACTGCGACGTACAGCCAGAACGTGGGTATTGTGACAACGACAAAGGTAATCAATCGCTGCGTACTGGGACTTTCCGCGGTGATCCTGCTGATTGCGGGAATTCTTCCGAAGTTCTCCGCATTGCTGACGACAATTCCTCAGTGTGTGCTCGGAGGCGCTACGATTTCCGTATTCGCGTCCATTGCAATGACGGGAATCAAGCTGATTACCTCAGAGGGTATGAGCTACCGCAATACTTCCATCGTGGGCCTTTCCGTGGCAATGGGTATGGGAGTCTGCCAGGCGACAGGAGCGCTGGCTTCATTTCCGGAATGGGTGACTACGATTTTCGGAAAGTCTCCGGTTGTGCTTGCCACGCTGATGGCGATTGTGCTCAATCTTATTCTGCCGAAGGAAAAGGAAGCGGCAAACGGAAAGTAACAAAAAATGTAAGCAGGTGCTGTAATGAATTATATAGTATTTGACCTGGAGTGGAACCAGTGTCCGTACGGAAAGTGCAGGGAGGAGGCAAGGCTTCCTTTCGAGATTATTGAGATCGGAGCGGTAAAACTGAATAAGAACAGAGAGTATGTGGAAGAGTTTCACAGAATCATAAAGCCGGCGGTGTATAAAAAGCTCCATTACCGTACAAAGGAGGTCATCAACCTGGATGACGAGGCGCTGGCTCACGGAATCGGTTTCCGGGAAGCTGTCAGAGAGTTTCTGACATTCTGCGGACCGGAAGCGGTATTCTGCACCTGGGGAAATATTGATCTGCTGGAGCTGCAGAGAAATATGAAGTATTACGGGGTTTTAAAACTGCTGAAGGGGCCTCTGCACTTCTGCGATGTACAGAAGCTGTTCTCCATCTCCTTTGAGGATGGAAGATCCAGAAAATCCCTGGAATACGGCATAGATTTTCTTCAGCTCGAAAAGGATCAGAAATTTCACAGCGCTCTGGCTGACGCCAGATATACGGCGAGGATCTTTATGCGGATTGAGGACCAGATCATACGGGATTTTGATTCCATCGACTGTTATCAGAATCCGAAATCTAAGAAAGAAGAAATCCATGCGGTATATAAAGGGTATTCCAAATTTATTTCCCGGGAATTTCCGTCAAAGGAAGAGGCGATGCATGACCGGGAGGTAAGTTCCACTCACTGCAATGTGTGCGGAAAGACAGCCAGGAAGAAACTGAGATGGTTTTCCAGCAACTCCAAAAACTACTACTGTCTCGCGATCTGCCCCCAGCACGGGATGCTGAGAGGAAAGACGAGGATCAAAAAGACGGACGAGGGAAAGGTATTCGCGATCAAGACGATACGTCAGGTGAGCGATGAGGAGGCGGCCGAGATTCGGCAGAAGAAGGAAGCCATGAAAAAAAAGAGAAAAATGAAGCGATAGTAAGTATATCGCAGGAACGCGAAGCTCGCGGCCGGGAATTTTTGACATAAAAGTTCCCGGCCGCTGTTTTATGTTTTGAACAAAAATATTGTCGAATTTCCTGCAAAAACGGTCAAAAACACCGGATTTCATCACTTTTCAGCAATAGTGTTAATTTTCAGAGAGCATTTTTCTAATAAACTCAGAGTTTTGCGGAGTAATCTTTGTTGAAAATCACATACGCCACGCAGATAATATAGCTACAGGCAAGGACGGCAGACCCGTCGGGCTCTTCACTGCAAAATATATAAATTGATTTGAAGAGCGGGGCGGATCAGCTGCGGTTTGAAAAATATAGAAAGAAGGAAGAAAAGGTGAAGAAGATTTGTATCGGAGTGATCGGTTACGGCGTTCGTATCGACATGCTCATGGATCAGATGAGAGCCCTTCCTGTAGATGTGGAAGTGACGGCTGTTGCAGACCTGAACCCGGAGCGGGTACGGGAACTGATGCTGAAAAACGGATCCGCCGAAGAGCAGCATAAATTTGAGATCGACAAGATTGACGGACTGCTCCGGCAGTGTCCGATGAATCCGGATGAGATTCACTTCTACAAAACAGCAGAGGAAATGCTGGAAAAGGAAGAACTTGACGGTGTAATGGTGGGAACCAACTGCAATACACATGCGCATTTTGCAAAACTGGTAATGGAGAAGAATCTTCCATTATTTTTAGAGAAGCCGGTCGGCATCAGCCATGAGGATCTGGAAATTCTCAAAGAATGTGACAGCAAGCCGCATGCGCCGGTTGTTGTTTCCTTCCCGCTCAGGACGACGAAGATGATCCAGACCGCAAAGAAAATTGTAGAAGCCGGAACGATTGGAAAGGTAGATCATGTACAGGCATTTAACGATGTGGGATACGGATTTGTTTATTTCCATGACTGGTACCGCGATGAGTCGATAGCACACGGGCTGTTCCTGCAGAAGGCGACACACGACGTGGATGTAATCAATTATCTGTGCGGTGAGGATCCGGAAATGGTATGTGCCATGAAGTCAAAACAGATCTTCAAGGGCGACATGCCGGCGGGGCTGCGGTGCAGTGAGTGCGACCGGACAGAGACGTGCATGGAAAGTACATACAATATCGAAAAAGTCAGAAGCGACACTCCACGGAGCGATTACTGCTGCTACGCGGTAGATACCGGAAATGAAGACAGCGGAAGCATGATCATCCGGTATGAGTCAGGAATGCACGCAACGTACTCCCAGAACTTCTTCGCAAGAAAGAAAGCCGCGAGAAGAGGGGGGCGTATCTATGGATATAAGGGAACTCTGGAATATGATTTCATTGCCGATGAGATCCATATCTATGATCATATGAGCGATGCGGTGACTACGATGGAATTCCACACACCGGCTAACGGACACGGTGGAGGAGACCAGGTGCTGATGCAGAACTTCGTGGATCTGATC
>CAKNMY010000121.1 GCA_930989745.1 uncultured Lachnospiraceae bacterium
TGCTTACAAGCCCGTCCGACAGACTGATTTTCAGCTCCTTAGGTGTACCACTTTATGGTTGTGAATACGCAGCATATCAAAGGAGTTCCCGGGTTATTTAGAATGTTTGTTTATAGGTTATCGCTGAATTACGTTTTCAGGACAGCCCCTTTTGATTTTGCAGAATTTGTTTTAATAATAGATTCATTACCGATATTATGGTATACTTATAACAATAGTTTTGTGACAAAACCGCATAAAGGGCGTGAGGTAAAACATGATTGAAAATAAGTTGGGTATTACGGATTCGACGGAATTAGCAAGAGAAGAGGAAAAAATCAGTAAGCAAAAAGCCATTGAAATGTTTGAGAGTGGATTTTTTGAGACGTTAGAACCGGGCACTTATAAAAGTCTTGCGGAGATTCACAAATATCTCTTTGATGAGCTTTATGATTTTGCCGGTGAATTACGAAAAGTTAATATCTCAAAGGGAAATTTCAGATTTGCTCCACTGATGTATCTGGAAGCGGCACTACAGAGCATAGACAAGATGCCTCAGTCAACGTTTGATGAAATTGTAGAAAAATATGTGGAGATGAATGTGGCTCATCCGTTCAGAGAAGGAAATGGAAGAAGTACGAGGATATGGCTTGATCTGATGCTGAAAAAAGAGATCGGCTATGTGGTTGATTGGAGCAAGGTTGATAAAGAGGATTATCTGCTTGCTATGGAAAGAAGTCCCATTAAAGATATCGAAATTAAATTTCTTCTGAAAAATGCGCTTACGGAAAACGTAAATGATCGAGAAATCTATATGAAGGGCATTGATCACAGTTATTACTATGAAGGTTATTATGTGTATAAGACGGAAGATTTGATCGAGATGTAAGAGGACAGATTTTTGAACGAAGATTTAAAATTCAGCAAAACAGGAAAGGTATCTTTCAAAGTCATCAACCCCCATTTGAAATGGGGAGTGATGACTTAAATATCCCGAAATAGCTCCCGGATACTTTGCTCGTCAAAATCCCGTATGCGCTTGAGCGGAACCCCGGCAGCGCGGAATGCGCGGTCCTTAAAGCGATCCCGCTCCTGGGCTTCTTTCGTCTCGTGGCTGCTGTCGTCAAGCTCCAGGGCAAAGAGTACCCGCAGATCCTGGTCGCAGATGACGAAATCAATGTGCTTCTGAGCGATTTTATGAAAATACTTCATATAGTCGCGCCTGTCAGTTACTGCAAGCAAATCTTTGACGCCCACTTTGGGGCAGATCAGACAGCGGCGGCGGTTCGCTTCCCGGCGGAGCAGAAGATAGAACTTATACTCCCGTTTGGTAAGGATATGCTTTGGAGCGTATGGGTAATAATTTCTGCGCCGCAGATGGAGCAGCAGACAGACGACGGCAATGATGATGACTATGACGGGTACTGCCGGAAGATAATGTAAATATGGGGGCATAAAAAGGCTCCTTTTCGAATGTATTATCTATTTTATACCAGAAATTGACAGAAAGCGCAAGCAAAATCAGAACATATATTCGACATATCGGAGAGGGGGAGAGATGCGGATGAAAAGAAAACAGTACAGGATGCAGCCTCCGGTTTATGAGATCGAAGCCTCTGAAAAACTGTATCGGAAAATGGCATCAGGAGGGTGGCGCCTAGTGAAACGCGGGATGTTTTTCAGCAGATTTCGATGGAATGGTGCTGGCGGCAGCGGCGCTGCTTCTGGCTGTCTGCGCGGGAATGCAGCCAATCCTCCGTGTTTCTTTTGCGCTGCGCCGCCTTCGCCGGGGCGTTTGCGGCAAAGCATCCGCGTCATGCAGCGCAGTCAGAATATGGATATACAGAGCTGCCTGTCTTGGAACGCTGCTTCTGCTTTTTTGCGCGGCTGCGGCCGTATCTTCAGAAGAAAGCGGGCTTTTGCGGACCGCAGATGATCCCTATCTGCTCGCTGAAGATCTGGGATTGCAGGGAGAGCGTATAGTAAGCCCTGCCGGAAACGCACAGAGCAGCTGCCTGGAGGGAACAAGTCCCTGGGCGTTGTGGTGGGACGCCGCAGAGTACTTTCGCACAGATAAGGGCAGGGAACTTACCCTGTACCAGGAAATTTACAGATGCGCCTCGCAGGAGACAGCCAAAGTACTGCTGCCGCACATCATGGACAGTGATATCTTTGGCGGACCATATGAAAAATCCAATGGATACGGCATGGACGCAGTGTACTATGGCAAGGTGTCTGTGATCGCGGTGAAAGGCGAGTGGATTGGAAATCTGAAACTGCTCGGCCTTTCTGAGGAGGAGACGCAGGAAGCTCTGAAACGGCTGGCGGATCTGTGGGAGTCCTTCTCATATGTCCCTTACGGAATCGCGCTCCACTAAGTGCACGTCCAGCATCAGACTCTCGCTCGGAGCGTTCGGGTCAGCAATACGGCGCAGAAGAATATCGCATGCTCTCGAGGCTTTTTCGCTGACGTCCTGATGCACAGAGGTAAGCGTCGGCGTGAGAATCCGGTCCAAAGGGAAATCGTCAAATCCGATGAGAGAGAGCTGGTCGGGAATCTCAACGCCCGTTTGAAGGGCAGCTTCGTAGAACTGGCTGGCAATGAGATCCGACGTCACAAACAGTCCTGTAGGATGTTCGTCGCACGATGTTATATCGGCGAGAATCTCTGCAGGGGACTGCCGGGAAGTATTGTAGATCCAGTTCTCCGGAAGCGGGACGCCTGCCTGGGCCAGGGCTTCAGAAAAGCCCGCCAGGCGCTCTGCGATAACGCCCGTAGTTTCTGAGGGCGGTCCGGCAAAGGCAAGACGCGTATGTCCGCGGGAGAGAAAGTGCTGTGCTGCCAGAACACCACCTTTATAATCATCGATTCCCACATTGCTGACCTGCCGGACATTGCTGTAGCTGTCAGTAAATACCAGAGGAATCCGATTGCTGTTCCGGATGTTCCGTATTTCATTGTCAAATACTCCGAGAAAAATTGCGCCTTCAGCCCGCCAGGAACGCAGCCAGAATGTGATATCAGAATAATCCTGTACAAAATGGACCATTACATAATAACCTCTGCGCTGCATGGTTTGGATAATAATTCCCAAAAACATGGAAGAGTATGGATCTGCAAGAGGATTTCCGTCAGTGGAGTCCCTGAGCACAACCGCGATAATTTTTGAGGAACGTGCCGCCAGGCTTCTGGCGGAAGAATTGGGAACGTATCCCATTTCTTCGGCAATGGAACGTATCTTAACGGCGGTTGCTTCAGAGGCTTTTCCTCCCTGATTTCCGTTCATCACTCTTGATACTGTCATCATACTCACGCCTGCGCGGGCAGCGATGTCTTTTAATGTTACCATAAGAATCACCTCGTATATCGTTGTTAACGCTATCCTTAAATGTCTGTAATTATTATACAGGACTTTTCGAATAAATCCAACTGTTTGAATAAGAAAATTCATGTTTTTGTACTTTATGCACAAAAATCAAAGAGCGATTTTTGACTAAATGCAGAAAAAATAGGAGGTATATTGACAGATTGTTGGCAGAGTGCTACTATACAGTTAAAGGTTAGCGCTAACCCAACAAAACGGGTAGGTATGGAGGTATATTTATGTGGAAAAAGTTTGTAGCCGCAGGCATGACGGCGGCAATGCTTGTATCTCTGGCTGGATGCGGTAAAACAGAAGACGTATCCAGCAGCGGTGTGACGGACACGAATCCTGACAAAGGACTGGAAGTGATCGGGAACAATGTAACTTATGATCCAAACCATCTGGTAAACGACGGAAAGCCGGTAACTCTGGACTGGTGGCTGTGGGATGCAGCGGATGTATTCGGAAAATTTGCGGAGGCGTATGAGGAAATACATCCGAATGTCACGATTAATATCATTAACAATCCCTGGGACGGATTCTGGACAAAGCTTCCTCTCGCACTGCAGAAGGAGGAGAAGGGACCGACACTATTTAACGTACATAACAGCTACCAGCATCTGCTGCTGACCTATATGGAGCCTTATGATATTGATCTGGATGATTTGGAATCGGATTTTTTTACAGCGAAGTCCCATGAAATTGACGGCAAGATCTATTATACGGACTATGGGATCATGACAGGATCCATTTATTACAACACAGATATGTGGGCTGCTGCAGGGCTTACGGATGAGGATATTCCGACGACCTGGGATGAGTTTCGGGAGGTGGCGAAGAAGCTGACGATCCGGGAAGACGGCAAGCTCGTACAGGCCGGATTCAACTACAACGGCGATTATCAGGTCTTCATGCTCGGTATTCCATATCAGTACGGCACCACAACATTTCAGGATGATATGAAAACCGTAAATTTCACCAGCGAGGGAATGATTAAGACGGCGCAGATGCTGCAGGATTTCTATGAGACGGACAAGGTGGGAGACAAAGATTTCGGAAGCGATGCAGCGCAGAGTTTCGGACAGGGGCAGAGCGCCATGGTATATAAATGGGGAAATTATAAGGGAACGCTGGAGACCAATTATCCGGATATCAATTACAGCACCTTTGAGGTTCCCACTGTTGACGGCAATCCGTTCGCCTATGATCGCTACAACGGCGAGTCCACGCCGGGCATTAATAAGAACGCTTCCCCGGAACAGAAGGAGGCTGCGCAGGATTTTATCCGTTTTTATCTGGCAAACACAGAACTTCAGAAAGAACTGTGTATGTACTATAACCTGTTTCCTGCGAGCAATACCCTGAGAGAGGACAGTGATATTATGGAAAATCCGGCTGTGGCAGCTGTGGCTGATCACATTGAGGAGTATATCTGGCCGGGCGCGATGCCGTCCACACTGGAGGATAATCTGAAGATTGCAGGCCAGGATATCATGTATAATCATAAGGAGATTGAAAAGACGCTGCAGAATGCGGAAGATATTGTCAACGTGGATCTGGCAAACATTGATTTTACGTCTTCGGAGAATCTTTATTACAAATATCAGAAATAGCAGGGAGGAAAGGGTATGTTTAAGAAAAAAAGACCGCTTCAGAGCAAAAGTGAGATTGTGCTCAGAAATATTGTAGTTACCTTTCTTGTGGTATATATGGGGATTTTTCTTGTGGTTCCCATCGTTATGGCATTCCTGGGAAGCTTTCATCTCTGGAATCCTCTGAACGGAACATACAAGTTTATCGGCATTGACAACTATATCCGAATGTTTCAGTATCCGACCTTTTGGACGGCAATGGTGAATACGCTGATTTTCTGTGCGGTCGTGGTTCTGTTCCGCGTGCTTCTGGGACTGGGACTTGCGTACGCGATTACCTCAAAGATGACAAGGCATAAGACGTTCTTCAGAACCGTATTCTATATGCCGACTGTGACGCCTCTGGTAGCAGTGGCATTTGTCTGGAAGATTATGTATAACCCTCAGTTTGGTCTTATTGATCAGGTCCTTGGACTGGATGTAAACTGGCTGTACAGTTCCAGCCTGGCACTTCCTGCAGTTATGCTGATGACGATATGGAAGGATTTCGGCTATGCGGTCATTCTGTTCATGTCCGGACTTCTCTCTGTGCCGTCAGACTACTATGAAGCGGCTCATATCGACGGGGCAAATGCATGGCAGACATTCAGGAATATTACACTGCCGCTGTTAAAGCCTACCATGATTTTCGTAGTCATTACCTCCATTATTTCGTATCTGCAGGCATATGTGCCGGTGATGGTTATGACAAAGGGAGGTCCGGGAACCACGACGTATCTGAGCTCCTATCTGGTTTATGATCAGGCATTTGTAAAGTATAATTTTGGATATGCGTCAGCGATCGCCTTTTTCATTTTGATCCTGACGGCAGTGCTCACGGTTGTCTCTTTTAAAGTGACCGGTGAAAAAGCGTAGAAAGGCGGGGAAGAAGTATGAAGAAACGAGTGATGAGCGGGACGCTGTTTGTAGTCCTGATCCTGGCTGGAATCCTGACAGTAGTTCCTTTTGTGTGGATGGTGCTGTCCTCCTTTAAGACGAACGCGGAAATCAGTTCTCTGAACCAGACGCTGCTTCCGCAGGAGTTTACTCTGAATAATTACACCTCTCTGCAGTCGAATTTCAACTTCTTAAGATATTTTGCAAACAGTGTTTTTATTGCAGTGGTAGTGACAGTTCTGGTAATCTATATCAGCTGCCTGTGCGGCTTTGTGCTCAGCAAATATGAATTTAAGGGGAAAAATCTGATTTTCGGATTCGTCATGATGACCATGATGATCCCCTGGTCCGTGACGATCATTTCACGGTATACGATGTTTATGAAAGCGGGTCTGCAGGATACGTACCTGTCCCTGATCCTTCCGGTCATGGTCAGCGGATTTGGAATTTTTATGATGAAGCAGGATATCTCAGGACTGCCGGATGAACTTCTGGAGGCGGCAAGGATCGACGGAGCGAATGAATTTTCCATTTTTCACAGGATCGTGCTTCCGATGAGCAAAAACTCGATTTCTGCTATCGCAATTTTTCAGTTCCTGTGGATATGGGAGGATTATCTGTGGCCTTACCTGATGATCGACAGTGAGGAAAAGCAGCTGCTCGCAGTTGGGCTGACGACATTTAATGGGAGATATTCCACAGATTACGGCGGACTTTTTGCAGCGACGACAATCTCTATTATACCGGTACTGATTATCTATGTGATCTTCCAGAAGCGGTTTGTGGCAGGCGTTGCGGCAGGGGCAGTAAAAGGCTGATAGAGAAAGGAGACAGAACATTATGGAAGAACTATATCGCGTACAGGCCCATCCGGTCTGTGATAAAAGGGCGGTTGTACAGGGAGAGAAGTACAGGATCAGCATCCTGACTCCCTGGCTGTTCCGGCTGGAATACAATGAGGAGGGACACTTTGAGGACCGGGCCACACAGTGCGTGTGGAACAGATGTTTTCCGGTTCCGGAGTTCCAGGTTTTTGAGAAAGAAGACTCCCTGGAAATTCTGACAGAAGGCATACAGATGCGCTACGATAAGAAGAGATTTTCCGCCAACGGGCTGTCTCTGCAGGTGCGCGGAAATCTGAGCGCCTACAGCAGCATCTGGCATTACGGGGAAGAGGCGGGCGACCTGCTCGGAACAGCGAGGACGCTGGATATGGCGAACGGAGCTGTGAAGCTGGAACACGGCGTGATTTCCAGAAACGGTTTCGCAGTCATGGACGACAGCGGCTCGCTGCTTCTGAGGGAAGACGGATGGGTTGAGCCGCGCCAGGGAGAGAATATTGATCTGTATTTCTTCGGATACGGCCATCAGTATGAGAAATGCCTGAAGGATTTTTACCGCCTGACGGGAAATACGCCGCTGCTTCCGCGCTATACGCTCGGAAACTGGTGGAGCAGGTATCACCGCTACAGCGAGGAGGAGTATAAGGAACTGATCCTGCGCTTTGAGCGGGAGCAGATCCCGTTTTCCGTGTCCGTCATTGATATGGACTGGCATCTGGTGGACATTGATCCGAAGTACGGAAGCGGCTGGACCGGCTATACATGGAATAAAGAACTCTTTCCTGATCCTGCGGAATTTATGGAGTGGCTGCACAGCCATAACCTGAAAGTCACGCTGAACGTTCACCCGGCAGAGGGCGTGCGCCCGCACGAGGAGGCTTACAAAGAGATGGCGCAGGAGCTTCAGAAGGACTGGGAACATGAGGAATTCATCCCGTTCGACATCACGGATGAGAAGTTCCTGCGCGCATATTTCAAATATCTGCATCATCCCAATGAGGAGGACGGTGTGGACTTCTGGTGGGTGGACTGGCAGCAGGGAAGCGCATCGAAGATTCCGGGGCTGGATCCGCTGTGGATGCTCAACCATTATCACTATCTGGACAGCAGGCGCCGCGGCGGCAGGGGCCTTACATTTTCGAGGTACGCAGGGCTGGGAAGCCATCGGTATCCGATCGGATTTTCCGGGGATACGATCATCACCTGGGAGTCCCTGGATTTCCAGCCGTATTTTACCGCAAACGCGAGCAACGCGGGATACGGCTGGTGGAGCCACGATATCGGAGGACATATGCAGGGATATAAGGACGACGAACTGTCCACGCGCTGGCTTCAGTTCGGCGTATTCTCACCGATCGTGCGCCTGCACAGCTCGAACAGCCCGTTTACAGGGAAGGAACCGTGGA
>CAKNMY010000122.1 GCA_930989745.1 uncultured Lachnospiraceae bacterium
TGACCGTTCCGAAAAAGGACGCAAAACAGGTGGATGAAAAGAAATATATCTCTATCGAAGGATAATCTCACATCACGGGGCTGCCAGACGGCAGCCCCGTTTTATTTCAATTCAGTTCTTCCAGCATCTGAGAAACCGTTTTCTTATAAATCGGATGTCTGATATTCGGCGCGATCTCACTTAAAGGTTTTAATACAAATTCTCTCTTGTGCATCTCTACATGGGGAATGATAAGGTCATCATTTTCCATAACCACGTCGTCATATAATAAGATATCCAAATCTAAGGTTCTTGGTCCCCATCGGATAATCCTTTCCCTGTGCGCCTCCTGCTCGATCTCATGCAGTTTATCCAGAAGCTCTTCCGGGGAAAGCTGCGTCTTCAGCAGCAGACAGGCGTTCAGGAAATCGTCCTGTTCTACTCCTCCATACGGTTCTGTCACGAGATAGTCCGATACCTTTTCCACAATACAGTCTTTATCCTGATTGAGGCGCTCAACCGCAAAATCCAGATACGCTTTCTTGTCCCCCATATTTGAGCCCATGCCCAGGTATGCTTTATGCCAGAATCTGCTGATCTTCACCGACGCATATTCTACCGGCAGTCCAATCGGCGCCCATGGTTTTTTTAATTCCAGATCTATGCCTTCCAGCAGCGGAAACTGCAGCAGTAATTCTCTGACTAAATTTTCCGCTGCGGCCTCGATGAGCTGATACGTATTATTCCGCATATATTCTGTAATAAAATGGCTGACCGTGCCGTAATCAACAGACGCATCCAGCTCATCGCTGAGACCTGCTCTGCGTGTGTTCATATACATGACAAGGGATACTGTAAACTTTTGTCCCAGTTTTGTTTCTTCCGGAAACACACCATGTCTTGCAAAAAACTCAAGATTCTCGATATGTATTTCATCGTATTTCCTCATTTTCGTTACCCCTTCAAAATCGCCTGCGTCATCTTAATGGCTCTCATATTTTCCTTTACATCGTGAACTCTGACAAAAGCTGCGCCTTTCTCAACTCCCATAACCGTCGTGGTAACCGTTCCCTCAACCCTCTGGTCTGACGGAAGGTCCAGTGCGATTCCGATGACTGATTTTCTCGAAGTTGCGAGCAGTACGGGATATCCGAGTTCTTTTAAGCATTCCAGATGATGAATGATCCTGAGATTCTGCTCATAAGTCTTTCCAAATCCCACTCCCGGATCCAGGATGATGTGTTCATCGGGAATACCTGCCTCCCGCGCTATTGCCACTGACTCTCTGAGATCTTCGCATACGTCCTTTAGGAAATCATTATAATCTGTATTATCCCTGTTGTGCATCAGACAGCACGGCACCTGATATTCGGCTATCAGATCCGCAACCCTTCTGTCATACTTTAATCCCCAAATATCGTTGACCAGATCCGCTCCGGCCTTTAAAGCCGCCTCTACTACCGGACTTTTATAGCTGTCAATAGATACGGGAATCTCAAAGTTTTCCTTTATCATCCGGATAATCGGAACAACTCTGTTGATCTCTTCTTCTACTGATATCTGCGTATGGCCGGGACGGGTGGATTCCCCTCCCACATCAATGATCGAGGCTCCCTCCTCAATCATATCAGCCACATGCTTCTTTGCCTTGTCATAGTCATTCCACTGACCGCCATCTGAAAAGGAATCCGGCGTTACATTCAAGATACCCATAATATAACATTCGTGATCTATATCAAAATTTCGATTACCGATTTTCATTGTGTTTTCTCCTCTTGTTTATACATATAGCTGGTGATTTTTCTTTTCTTCGCTCCAGTTGCATTCCCCTGACGCCTTACAGAATCCGCACATCCTCGACCGCTTATCCGCCCGATAGAGCACGCCTGCCAGCTTCCTGCAGTCTCTGCTCTGAATATCTCTGTGGCTGGAAATGGCGTCGAGAATCTCCTGCTGCTCTTCTCCGTCAAAGCCGCAGTCCCTCAGAATCTCCTCCGCCAGCTTTGCCCCCGCTTGATCGTGCGGAATCCCCTGTGTATACTGCAGACCTCTCCCGATATCATGCAGCAGCGCCGCTGCATAAATGAGCTCTTTATCAATGCCGATATGATTTTCCAGATTTTCTATGTAGGCGATTCTTGCCACATCCAGCAGATGTTCTATCCCATGCTTACAGAAAATCCGCTTCTGTTCCAGTTCCTCCAGCTGCGCCATCTGCTCTTTCCAGACCGGATGTTCACAGATCTTATTTACCCGTTCCATCCTATCTCCTTTCAAGCATGCGGTAAAATTGGTTCTGAAGCTTCTCATCATCGTTAAAAACGCCTCTCGTAACCACTGTAACCGTCTTTGTACCGGGTTTTTTGATTCCGCGCATCGTCATGCACATATGCTCAGCTTCGATCAGCACCATCACTCCGCGGGGCTTCAGTTCTTCCATAAATACGTCTGCAATCTGCGCGGTCAGACGCTCCTGAAGCTGAAAACGCTTTGCAAACACCTCCAATGTACGGGCAATCTTGCTCAGACCTACGACCTCGCCGTCAGGAATATAGGCAATCGCCGCCGTTCCGTAAAATGGCAGCATATGATGCTCGCAAAATGAATAAAACGGAATATCTTTTTCCATAACCAGATCGTTATTGTCTACATGAAACCGCTTCTTTAAGTGTTCCGCTGCGCAGTCCGTATACCCTGCAGCCAGTTCTTCATACATTCTTGCAATTCTGTCGGGAGTTTCCAAAAGTCCCTCTCTGTTTATATCTTCTCCGATTCCCTCTAAAATCAGCCTTACGCCTTCCTGTATCTTGTTCTTATCCATTGATTTTTCCTCTCTCTCTTACTGCTTTTTCCGCCAATCCCAAAAAAGAAAGAGAGCCGAAGATAACCAGAACGTCATTCTTTTCCATAAGATTCAGACTTTTTTGAACTGCGGATTCAATACTTTCTGCTGATTCTGCCGATGGGTTGACCTTTGCAACCTCCTGCTTTAATATTTCTGCCGGCAGCGCCCGGGGATTGCAGGGCGTCTCTACCGTAATGATATGCTCTGCCAGAGGAGCAGTGATCTCAATAATTTTGCGGTAATCTTTGTCGCTGAACACACCAAACACATAATAAATCTTCTTCCCGCTAAAATAAAAGTTCAAAGATTCCTTCAGTGCTTCCGCAGCGTGCGGATTATGCGCTCCGTCCAAGATGACAGCCGGTTCCCGCGAGATCACGCTGAATCTGCCCTTCCACTGCGCCTTTTTCATTCCTTCCCGAATCTGGCATTCTGTAAGGGCAAATCCTTCCTCCCGAAGCTGCTCTGCGGCCTCTAATGCCAACGCCGCATTTTCAATCTGGAATTTTCCCGCCAGAGATATCTGAATATCCTTCCAGCCTTTATATGAAAAGCTCTGAACATCCCATCCGTAGCGGACTTTCTCAATACGTGAAGGATCAACCGTGTACAGCAGCGTATTCTTTTTCCTGCATACTTCTTCCAGCACTGACTGAGCTTCTGCTTTCTGTGCAGCAGTCACTGCTCTGGTATGTTCCTTAATAATCCCGGCTTTCTGCAGCGCAATCTCGCCCAATGTGCTTCCCAGCACATCCATATGATCCATGCCTATCGGCGCGATGACTTCCAGCAGCGTCGTCCGGATCACGTTCGTTGCGTCTAAGGCTCCGCCCAGCCCGGTCTCAAGAACTACGATATCACACTTTTTCTCCTTAAAATACATCATTGCCATTGCAGTCTCAATCTCAAAGACAGTGGGAGCCGCCTGGTGACTGCGTCTCATGTCCTCTACAATATCGGCAATCACAGTAACATATCGTGCAAGGGAATCCTTATCAATCATTTCTCCATTGATCTGAATCCTCTCACGGTAAGAAAAAAGCGCGGGAGAACTGTATCTTCCCGTTTTATATCCCGCCTCCTGCAGGATTGAGGAAAGATATGCCAGCACTGACCCTTTCCCATTTGTTCCGGAAATGTGAATAAATTTCAATTCGTCCTGGGGATTATCCAGTCTGTCCAGCAGTGCTTTCATGTTCTCCAAGCCAAGTACACTTCCGTATTTGGACACCTGTTCCAAATATACTCTTGCTTCTTCGTAATTCATTTTTACATTGTCTCCTATCTGAGATGATATTGTATGTCTCATTATAGGATTGTTTATCCGGAAACTCAACATATTTCAGCAAAAAATCCCAAAAACCATTGGGGCAGACCGCGCTACCGTTTAGGCAGAACGTCTTGATTTTGCAAAAAAATTTTGTTACGCTTGGAACACGTGAAAAACAGAGACAAAGGAGAGCGGGGAGATGTTCAGGGTCGGAATACTATGCGGACAGGATGAAGAGAAAAATACAATTCGGCATGCAGTAGAACTTCTGTCCGTCAGGGAGAACTTTGGCTGCCTGATTCAGGATCTCTCCCCTGTCCCGCCTGAGGCCTGCAGCGATCTGTCCTGTCTTTTGCTGGCATATGAAGACAGAGCTGCCGCTTTTGCGTATGCCGAAAAGCTATGGCAAAAAGAGCCCTCGCTTTCTATTGTATATATCGCGTACCGGTCTGAGGACATATTTGCAGCTCTGAGAATGCCATTTTTCCACACAGTAAGATTTTATAATCTGGAGCAGGATCTGACCGTCATTTTTCAAAAGCTGCAGCGAAGCAAATCTCCCGCATCAGACAGAGTCAGCTTTATCCATAATGGGAAAATGATGCTGATTCCCAAAAGAGAAATCCTCTATCTGGAGAGCTGTCATCACGAGATAAAGCTTCATTTACAGACGGATATTTTCTCCGTTGCCGAAACTCTGACCCTGTACGAGAAAAGATTAAAGGGTTCCGGATTTATCAGAACAGACCGAAGCTTTCTGGTAAATATGTATCATATCCGCTGCCTGGAGCGGAGCAGCGTTCTGCTGGATAACGGGGAATACCTGTATATCAGCCGCCGAAGATACCCGGAGGTAAAGCTTTCATTTGAAAATTATATCCGCCATTTAGATTTTATATAGGCAGAAAGGATGCAGATATCATGATTACCGTAGAACACCTTACAAAAGAGTTTACATATTACAGGAAGGCGACCGGGCTTAGGGGCTCTCTGCACAATATTTTCCACCGGGAATCACTGACCAAGGAGGCAGTCCGCGATATCTCCTTCTCAGTCGAAGAAGGGGAAATGATTGGTTTTCTGGGGCCGAACGGAGCCGGAAAGACGACAACTTTAAAAATGCTCTCCGGCATTTTATATCCGACTTCCGGAAGCGTATCGGTAAACGGATTTACTCCGTGGGATCGCTCTGCAGAATTTAAGCGCCAGATTTCCATTGTCATGGGACAGAAAAATCAGCTCTGGTGGGATCTCCCCGCCAGCGACAGTTTTTACCTGAATAAGTGTATCTTCGGAATCAGCGACAGCGATTACCGGGATATCGTAACGGAGCTTGCAGAATTACTCGACGTGAAGGATCTGATGAATGTTCAGGTGCGCAGGCTTTCTCTGGGCGAACGAATGAAGATGGAAATTCTGGCAGCGCTAATCCACAGGCCGAAAATTCTGTTTCTGGATGAGCCCACAATCGGGCTTGACCTTCTCTCGCAGCAAAAGATCCGTGAATTTCTGAAAATATATAATGAGCAGCAAAAGACCACGGTTATTATCACAAGTCACTATATGGCTGATATAGAGGCGCTGTGCAGCCGTACTGTAATCATTAATCAGGGCTGCCTCGTATATGACGGACCGTTAAAGGAAATCAACCAGCTTCTCGGCAGGAGAAAGCTGCTGTCCGTAAAGACTGCTGCCCCGCTAAACGCCAAAGTCTGGGAAACCTTCGGCACTGTCAGGGAAATCAACGCGGCTGAAGTAATTCTCGAGGTGGCACAGGAAAATGTGAAAGATGCAGTCTCCACTATTTTATCGAATCTTGAGATAGAGGATTTTACCGTGACGGAGATTCCCATTGAGGAGAGTATCTCCCGATTTTATCAGAAGGAGGTCCTCGTGCCATGAACGCCTATCGCTGTGTGTTTCTTATGGGCATCGAACAGGCTCTGGAATACCGGGTCAGCTTTCTTCTCAGTATGCTCAGCGCACTGTTTCCCATCATCATTCAGACAACCATGTGGAATTATCTGTACCGACATTCAGACGCATCGGCAGTCTTTGGATATGAGCACGGAGAGATTCTGATGTACTCTTTGCTGGCTGTAATCGTATCCCAGCTTGTAAGCACAGGCTTTGAGTGGGAAATAAATTCGGATATTAAACTGGGCGGCCTGAATAAATATCTCGTCCGCCCCGTGGGATACAACCGGTATCGGTTCTTTTGGTTTCTTGGACAGAAAGTTCCCAGAATTATGATCATTCTGCCTGCCATCGTAATCATTACCACGGCAGCCTTCCTACAGGGAATGCCGATTACCGTCGGAAGGGCGGCCGCATTTTTCTCAAGCCTCGTACTGGCTATTATTCTGAACTTTACCATTTTCTTCTGTATCGGACTTCTTGCCTTCTGGCTTACGGATGTGGAAAAACTGTTCGGAACAATCAGCATTGTACTGACTGTCATAAGCGGCGGCGTATTTCCTCTGGATATTTTCGGCAAAACCGCAGAGATACTGACCACTCTGCTGCCGTTTGGATACACTGCGCAGTTCCCGGTAAATATTATTAACGGACGCTTTGGATGGGAACGTATCGGTATGGGATTTGCCTTTCAGATTGGATGGATTCTGTTCTTCTTATGTCTCGGAAATCATCTCTGGAAGAGCGGATTACGCCATTATTCGGCAGTCAGCGGATGAAATTATGGAGGAATATGATGAAAAAGATAGTATACTATTTAAAAATTATGGGTGTCTTCGCAAAGTATTCTCTGATGTCCGCGCTGGAATACCGCATAAATTTTATCACAGGTATTACGGTAGAAATGGGATGGATGCTGATCAAGCTGCTGTATGTGGCTATCATTTATAAGGCGGGAACGAATATCGGTATACTGACTCCGGATCATATTTTGCTGTTCGTAGGAATATATCTGGTGCTGACGGGCGTTTATATGTTGTATTCCGGCAATTTTTCAGCCCTTCCGGGAATGGTGCAGCATGGGGAGCTAGACCTCTATATCGTAAAACTGCTGTCTCTGCAGTTTCTCATAACGATGCGGCGGCTCGATTTTGCCTATCTTCTGCCGGATCTTGCCGCTGGCATCATTATGATTGTAACCGGATGGCGCCTCGCCGAACTTCCTGTGGGATTTCTTCCCATCGCGGGATTTTTATTCTATCTGCTCTGCGGGGCCCTGCTGACCTACAGTCTGTTCCTGCTGCCGTATCTTCTCAGCTTCTGGACTGTATCAGTGGGAGGCATTGCGGATATCAGCAATGCGCTTTGGGATTTTAACAATATGCCCTCTCTGATCTATGGAAAATGGTTCCGCAGGATTGGCACCTATATCCTGCCCATTTTTGTGATAACAAACTTCCCGGGACTGTTTCTCATGGGCGAACTCTCCCCTTTCGCCTGCTTTTGGGGAGCTGCGGCTCCGCTCCTGTTCTTCGCACTGAGCCGGGCGCTTTGGAAGTTTGCATTAAAGCGGTACAGCAGTGCGAGCTCCTGAAATTGTGAAAAAACCGTGAAATTAGCACTCTCCTATTGACGTGGCTAACAATTAGTGTTATAGTACAACTAGAACAAAGGAAGGGGAACAAAAAAGAACCCGACCGGATCGTTCTGGCAACAACACCTCGGAATTCTCCGACAGTGCTAAC
>CAKNMY010000123.1 GCA_930989745.1 uncultured Lachnospiraceae bacterium
TATGGGCACGGTTCTTCTCACTGGTGATCATGCAGGTGAGCTTGAACCGGTATCTTACCAGGTCCCGCAGCTGTCGGATATCAGCGGGAGGGATAAAAGAGGACTGGACCATGCCGCACATATACAGGTCACAGATCCATTTGGCGTCTTTCCGGTCAGTTTTGTTTCCCTTTTGAGGCTTTGTATATTTGGGATGGGAAAGAGTAACCCAAATGTTATTTTTTTCCAGGATATTGAAAACCGGAATCCAATACTTGCCGGTAGATTCCATGCAAACATCGGTGCAGCCATATTTGGCAAGCCAGTCACACAGCTCTTGTAAACCTTTCGTGAAGGAAGAAAAGCGGGCTTGCTTATATTCTGTACGGTTGTGGGAATCGGTAATACCAATGCAGGCAAAGATCCAGGTTTTGTGGACATCAAGGCCACAGCAATTGTTTTTGAGAATTTTAAAGGACAATAAGGTAACCTCCTGAAAATTATAGTTATAAAACTGACAGTGACTGGCCATCCGGCAAAATCGAGACGACTTTGGAAGAGATAAGTGTACGGGCTACGGGAATGCGCCAAACATGGATGCCTTAACGGATGACCGACAATAAATAAGAATGCGAGGTCGCCGCTATACAGCCCCGCCACTCACCTCCGCGTGTTCTGTAGTGTGTCAGTCTTATAAGAAGATAATAACAGAAGGAAGATAGAAAAGAAAAGCGAAAGTCAAACCAAATTGTTTCATGACACATTGGTGCCTTTCGCAGAAAGGCGGAATATAAGAATGGAACTGGGAGAGTATGACAATGGAAACGAATAAAGTTTCTCTCTTATATAATCCCGTTCAGTCTGAAAACAAAGAACCGTGGATGTGGTACTCGCTCCATCAGCTGATGATGGAGCGCAATGAGGTTACTATATACACTCCCTACATCATCTGTGGAAAGGAAATGTATGACGACCTGTCCGCCCTTGGTGAAAAGGACATTCCTGTGGAAATTATCACCAACGATGTGGCGAGCGGCGCAAATCCCTGGGGCTGCACCGATTATCTGAACCAGAAAAAGAACATCTGGGAGACCGGGGTAAAAGTTTATGAATTCATGGGATCTCATTCCTGCCATACGAAAGCGGTCCTGATCGATGACCGCATGAGCATCATCGGCTCCTATAACCTGGATATGCGGAGCACATATCAGGACACGGAACTGATGCTCGCCGTAGACTCCCCTGAATTAAATGCGCTTGTCCGAAAAGAAGCCGAAACTGACAAAACTTACAGCAAAGTGATGGAAAACGGCACGTATTCCTACGGCGAAAACTATGAATCCAAAGAGTTAAGCCTGCCGAAGAAAATCTTCTATGCCGTTCTCCGGGTAGTGACCGTGCCGATCAGGAGGTTTTTATGAAACCTCCTGCGGCGTTTTTAATTCCAGGATATTTTTCTCGATCTGCCGGATTACATCCATGAAGGCTGCGTCATCCTTTCCCGTCGGATCTTCCAGCCCCCAGTTCAGCATCTTTTTGCCGGGAATGCTGGGGCATGCGACATTGCATCCCATGGACACATAGATATCCGCCTCCGGGATATCCTGAAGCAGCTTTGAGTGCTGGTCTTGTTCCATGTCGATCCCGTACTCCCGCTTCATCAGCCTGACCGCGTCCTGATTAATCTGCGGTTTGAGCTCCGTTCCTGCCGAATAACAGTCATACGCATCGGATAAGTATTTTTTCCCCAATGCCTCCGCGATCTGACTGCGGCAGGAATTATGAACGCAGATGAACGCGATCTTCTTTTTTCTTTTGCTGAAAGGACATCGCTTTCCAATGCACTGATTGTTCTGGCTGCTGTAGGAGCATCGAATCTCTGACCGTTCCATGGTGATACCCAGATTTTCTTTTACAAAATCAATCGCCCGCAAAATGGAAATATAGGAATCCCGTTTGCAGCACCGGGGACCGCCGATTTCTCCGATTGCGCCCAGCGCGCTGGCAGTCATTTTATGGGAAAGGCCGAAATTCTCTCTGCCCAGAGGCGTGGAGCCGGTAACAATGGATACAAACATTCCGGCACTGAGCCCCGCTCCGCAGGCGCCCCAGAATCCGCACGCTCCTCCCGGCACTGATCGTCCCCTGCTGTTCATCTCAATCAGCGCTTTCTTAAGGTCGATATCTCCGCCCGAATTCCTGTAAGCAGTCAGCAGAGCCATTCCCACCATGATGTGGTGTTCCGGTCCATGCATATGACAGGAAGGCAGAGCCATCATTTTATCCAGAATCACAACCGGATTTTTGGATGTCTCCTCCATACAGATCCCGACGAGACTGTCAATCCCCTTCATATGACATTCATTGCATACGTAATGCCCGTTGACGCATCGTGTTTTGCTGTTCTCCTTTTTATGGCACAGCTCACATTCCATTTCGATATCCTCATGCAGATATTCCAGGGGCGCTTTGCAGATCAGACATTCCTCTTTCATATATTTCACCATACTTCCGATTTCCGGAGTCCTTTTCTTTTTATTCCGATCTGATTATATCAGAGCCCCCCGGCCGCTTCAATCATAACCTGAAAAACTTCTCCTGCAGGGTCAATCCGCTGCGTCACGGCAGACATTTGCCGGAATTCCCTCCACGTAGACGCAGATCTCGGTGATTCCCTGCGGGATTTCATAGGAAAAGTACGGAATTCCGCTTCTGGGATGCAGGACATTCACATTGGGCTCGCACATCAGCCAGCCCGCTTTTCCCTGTCCCTCCAGAAGCTTTATCCGGCTGCTGCCGCAAGTGCCGGAAATACTTATCTGATTTTCGCATTTCTGCGCCCTGACTTCCTCAGGTTCATGGACGGGCAGCGGGAATCCTCCCTCCACCGCTGTGCACGGACGGTCGGCGTGAATTCTGTGCTTCCGCGTATGCCCTTTGCCGCAGGGGCTGATCTGTGTCTCCACAGTGACGCCCTCCATCGGGCTCCATACGGATTCTATCGCGTCTTCCCTGCATACTGTCTTCTGACACTTTCTTCTCACATGATAGAGGCCGTCCCTCAAAAATGCCAGCATGTTGTCCGGCGCTGTGAGGTGCAGCTGATTATAGCCTCTTGCGGTCTGGAAGCCAAAGTAGGAAGAATACGCAAATTTCTCGTATTTCTCAGCGATAAAGGACGGTTCCCAATCCGCATACTGTCCGTAGGTCAGCGCCGTTACATATCCGTCTTCCCCTCTCTGTATCAGCATGCCGGCATGCGGCAAAAGGCGGCAGGAATCCAGACGCGGAAGCTCCTCCTCTTTTTCGGTCCAGAAGGGATGATCCTCGGCAAGCGCGAGAACCAGAAAGCTCTTAAACGCCCAGTAAGGAGAGTTGGGAGAATTATACCCCTCACACATCGTAAGGTTCGGGTACGCATATCCCAGCGTCAGTTTTCCCTCCGCATCCAGTATCGGCTGAGAGAACCACCATCTGAAATGCCTGCTGACAATTCCTCTGATCACGCCCCAGGAGAACGCCTCTTCGTTCACAAACGCCAGAGCGCACCAGAATCCCGCCTGCGCGAAGCGATATACGAGGCTTCTGCCATACGGAAGCGCTTCGCCTTTTGCCCCGAACCAGTAGATGTAATCCGCGGCGAATGTTCTGGCTCTCTCCCGGTAGCGCTGGCAGCGCCCGGGATCTTCTTTTTCACAGAACGCAACATAAATCAGGGAATAAAAATGCATGGCAAACGCAATATAGTAATCCCTCTGCGCCGTAGGGCCGTCCGAGTACCAGCCGTCTCCCAGATAAAATTCATCGAGCCGCGCAAGGTCTTCCTCCAGCCTTTCCTGGCTGTAATCTTCTCCTACGTTTCTGAGCCCGCAGTTGACCAGGACGCGGAAAAAGCGCCAATTGTTGTCCGCCACTTCATTTTGGTTGATCTGCCTCAGCCAGTCTGCAAATCTCGCTCTCTCCTCCCGGCTCAGCGGTTCCCACACATGAGCTGGCGCCGCCAGAAGCGCATATCCCAGAGCGGCCATCTCCACATATGCCTGATGGCATCCGTGATATTCTCCCCAGTATTCCGGATGCCCGGGATCTGTTCCGCTGCGGATTCCCTCCGGAATAAACTCATCGAGGCAGCTTTTCTCTCCTGCCATCCAAAGGGGAACCAAACCCCAGAGGATTCTGGAGAATCCCTCCAGTCCCGCAGTTTTTTCTCCGTAGGGAGCGCCGGTGTATCCCACCTGTACCAGCGCCCTGCCCGGAGAATAATACTTTTTCAAGGGTTCCAACATGGACAGCAGCGCTTCCTTATAATCCTGTCTTGTAGTAAAATTTCTGTTCATAATTGCCCCCATATCATTTTTTACCAGTACGGCTTCCAGGTCTTTTCGTTTCTGAGAAGCGCTTCCATAAAGAAGTAATCTCCCCAGATATTACACTCGCTCCTGTCCCCTCTCGGCCTTCCGTACATACCGTCTTTCAGCAATCCGTTCGATACCATCCCCTGCGTCGTATAGTGAAGTGCCAGGCTCTTCATCATCCGCTCTCCGGCTTCCCGATAACCCGTTTCCGGAACGAGCTGATTCATTTCCATAATGCCGCAGACCGCAATTGCCGCCGAAGAGGTATCTCTCGGCTCATCTCCCTCTGTAAAGCAGAGATCCCAGTAAGGAACGTCGTCCTCAGGCAGATGGCGCACAAAATACTCGGTCACCTTTTCCCAGAGAGGAATAATCTCCTCAAGTTTTGTATAGCGGTAGCAAATCGCAAGCCCATAGATGCCCCATGCCTGTCCTCTTGCCCAGCAGGAGTCGTCCGAAAAGCCCTGATGCGTCTCGCCCCGCTCCGGATCTCCTGTCTCCGGGTCAAAGAAGAACGTGTGATACGTGGAGCCGTCTTCTCTGACAATCGTTTTCAGCGTGGCTTTCAGGTGAGAAACAGCCCTGTCCCGATACACTTCTTTTCCCGTCTCCTCATACGCCCAGAAAAGGAGGGGCAGGTTCATCAGGCAGTCAATGATCAGTCTGTAGTTGTTCCGGTCATCCAGACTTCCCCACGCCTGAAGAAATCCTCCCTTTTCGTGAAACCGCTCCAGCAGACAGTCCGCCGCGGCAAGCGCTGTCTCTCTGGCTTCTTTCCTTTGCCCTCTGCAGATACGCTTCCATTTTTCTCCTCCCTGGTTTCATGTTCTTCCGAATCATTCTCAGTTTTGTATTTTACATCTTCTGATGTATTATCACTTTACATTTAAACAAGCCGTTTCTCCCGCTGTTGACCGGCTTCCAATCGGTTTTCTTGCGGATTACCGCATCCGTTCCTGGTACTCTCTGGGCGTCAGGCCGGTGTATTTCTTAAAGCTGACGGCAAAATAGTTCGGCGTGCTGAATCCGAGGCTCAGCGCCGTATCCGTCACTGAGGCGTTCTGCTCGAGCAGCCGCTTTGCCTTCTCGATCTTGACCAGATTAATATACTCCCGGGGCGTTACGCCGACTTCCTCCTTGAATTTTACTTTAAATCTGGAGAGAGACAGCCCGCAGCTGTCGGCAGCTTCCTCCAGAAGAATCGGCTTTCCGAGATTGGCGTGAATATAGGCCACCGCCTCCTCGATGGAATCCGCCTGCCGCGCAACCAGCTTCTGAGACAGCTTAATCATCCGGAACAGACTGTAGACCAGCTGCTGCTCTGCCAGATACCGTTCCCCCTCATTTTCCTCTGCCAGACCGTAGAACGCTTCGGTCAGCGTATTGCGCAGAGCGGCGTCCCCGCTGAAAAACCGGGGCAGAGAGCGAAGGCTCTCCCTCAGATATCCGGCATGGCTTTCGTCCAGTCCAAAGAACGGGATTCCGTTCTCCAGCTTAATCTGCATCCAAATCAGGCTGCATACGCTTTCCGGATAGCTCCCTGAGCTGTGCGGTTCTCCCGGATAGGCGACAAAAATATCCGAACCGGATAAGTTAAAAACCTCTCCCTCCGCCTCGTATATCTGAAATCCTTTTACCACAAACACAATTTCCATGCACCCGTTATGCACATGCGTGTGCAGGGGCTGCCCCGCTCTGTTATTGGAGCAGATGCCGAACGTCTGTAAAGCCGGAATTCCGCTTTCCCGTGAAGTCAATATTTTCCGATGTTTCTCCCAGCAGAAAGGATCCTCTACGTTTATCATATACTCACCTTTCATTTCGTACTGTGTATAGTTTTAAATGCAGAATAATTTTAAACCTATTATACTAAACACAGGAAGAAAAAACAATTTGGGAGGAATCATTTATGACATCAAAAGAACTGGTACTCAGTACCCTGGAATTCCGCAACACCGAAGGCCGCGTTCCGCGCCAGCTGTGGACCCTGCCCTGGGCTAACAACAACTGCCCGGATATGATTGAAAAACTCTCCAAAGACTTTGTCTGGGATTTTGACGGTCCTGCAGCAAAATACGAGAAGCTTCCCATCACCAAAGGCGATCCCTATGAAGTGGGCGAATATGTGGATGAGTGGGGCTGCGTTTTTACCAATATCCACAGAGGCATCATCGGCGAGGTAAAGCATCCTCTGATCATGGACGACGACTGGAACGATGCCGGTAATGTCCACATTCCGGAAGAACTTCTCTCTTTCGATATAGATCAGGTCAATGCTTCCTGCGCTCAGAAAAAGGATAAGTTCCTCATGGCAGGATGCTGCCCGCGTCCCTTTGAGCAGCTGCAGTTTATCCGCGGTACGGTAAATCTGTACATGGATCTGATGGATCCTTCCAAAGGAATGTTGGATTTCATCGAAAAAATGCACGACTTTTACTGCCGTCTGCTGACCAAATGGGCGAAAACCGATGTGGACGCGTTAAACATGATGGATGACTGGGGCTCTCAGAACGATCTGCTGATCAGCCCGGGCATCTGGGAAGAAATCTTTATGCCCATGTACCGCGACTATATTGATATTGCCCATTCCCATGGAAAGAAAATGTTCATGCACTCTGACGGCAATACCATCCGCATCATTCCAAAGCTCATTGATCTTGGCCTTGACGCCCTGAACACGCAGATCTTCTGCATCGGCGTGGACAAGCTGGCACAGTTTAAGGGCAAAATCACCTTCTGGGGAGAAATCGACCGCCAGAACCTGCTTCCGCGCGGTTCTCTGACTGATATTGACAACGCTGTACAGAGTGTATACGACACACTCTGGCAGGACGGCGGCTGTATCGCTCAGTGTGAGTTCGGCGCCGGCGCTAATCCGGACAATGTATACCGTGTATTTGAAAAGTGGAGCAATCTGCGCTGAGCAGATTGTCTCTGATAAAAATCCCCTCTTGGACTTCCATTTTCCCGGGAATTCCAAGAGGGAATTTCTCATTACTCAAAACGAAGTGTTGCAATCTCAAACGGATGCAGCTGCAGTGACAGCGACGCATCTCCCAGTTCGTTCTCCATTAAATCTGCGGCAGTCACTCTGCTGTAATCCAGCGAAGTCTTTAACCTCTCATAGCAAGAAGTCCCCCGCCTCTAAGGCTGAGGATGAATTGGCCCCCTTCCCACCTCTTGATAAATAGCGAAAATTGTGTTATACTAAAATCAGTCGA
>CAKNMY010000124.1 GCA_930989745.1 uncultured Lachnospiraceae bacterium
CGCGCAGGCGTGAAATCCTACTTTACCGGGCGCGGTCTGCAGCTGCCTGAAAATTTTGAGCAGGAAATTGAGCTTACCGACGCGTATCTCGCCGGCGGCTACGGCAAATACGACGATGCGATTCTCTCTGTAATCCGCGCTCAGTTCCGCGAAAACGGCATCTGTCTCGACCCGACGTACACGGGCAAGGCATTCCGCGGCATGTGTTCCTATCTGGATGAGCATAACATCCGCGGAAAGCAGATTCTCTTTTTACACACAGGGGGGACGCCGCTGTTCTTTGACGCGCTCTCCTCAGAACCTGACATTTGACAAGGAGCTTTAAAACTATGCTGGTATCAGTAGTAATACCCTGTTATAACTCGCAGGCGACCATCGAGAAAGTCGTCGAGATGGTGCTGGATGAATTTCGCTCTCATCCGGGCTATACCTGTGAGTTTGTCCTTGTGAACGACTGCTCCAGGGACGCTACCTTTGAAGCGATCCGCCGTCTCGGGGAAAAGTATCCCTTCGTGCACGGCATCAATCTCGCCCGCAACTTCGGGCAGCATAACGCTCTTATGGCTGCCATGAACTATGCTGACGGAGATTATATTCTCGGCATGGACGACGACATGCAGACCCATCCGTCGCAGATCTTCCGGCTTCTGGACAAGATTTCAGAAGGTTATGACCTTGTATACGGACGCTATGAAAAGAAGCAGAACGGATTCTTCAAGAATCTGACAAGCAAGTTTAATGAAATTTCATCCCGCATCCTGCTGGGACGCCCGAAAAATATCGTCTCCAGCAATTTCTGGGTCATCACCAGCGCTGTAAAGGACGAGGTCATCCGATATAAGAATTACAATCCGTATGTGGACGGCATTTTCTACCGCACCACAAACAACATTGCCAACGTCACCGTGGAACACCACAAGCGCGAGGTGGGCTCTTCGAACTATACGCTCAAAAAGCTCATGACGCTCTGGCTCGCCTACTGGAACTACTCCGTGATCCCGCTGCGTATCTCGGCGCTTCTGGGAACCGTATTTGCCTGTTTCGGATTTCTGGGCGCAGTCATCACGCTTGTGCGCAAGCTCATAACACCGGATATGCAGGTCGGCTGGGCTTCCATCATGTGCTGCATGTTCGTGTTCTTCGGCATCGTGCTGCTGGTGCTTGGCATTATCGGCGAATATATCGGGAAAATTATCCTCTCCATCAACAGTACTCCGCAGTATATTGTGCGCGAGACCGTGAACCTTCCCGAGAAGAAAAAGAAAAAGCATAAAAAAAAGAAGAAGCGGGAAACCGCTGCATTTATCAGCGATGACACAGCGTTATAATCTTGCTGTGCCAATTCAGCAGAAAGGAACGGGGATTTGCCCCTGGTATGTTTTATGAGAAAATTGATGATTCTGGGAGCCGGTATCTACCAGGTTCCTCTGATCCGGAAAGCAAAAGAACTCGGCTTTTACACCATCGTCGTAAGCTATGCGGGCAATTACCCCGGCTTTGCCCTGGCAGACAAAGTCTACACACTGAACACCACGGACAGCGACGCGATCCTCGCCGCTGCCCGGCAGGAAAATATCTGCGGCATCTGCACCACCGGAACCGATGTGGCTGTGGGAACGCTTGGAAAGATCTGCGATACCCTGGGGCTTTGCGGTATTTCCTCAAAAGCCGCGGAAATCCTTACAGATAAGGCAAAGATGAAGGAAATGTTCGTCGAAGGCGGTGTGCGCACGGCTCCTTTCCGGAAAATCTATTCTCTCGCGGATGCTGAGGATGCCTTCTACGAGCTCGGCGCTCCCATCGTACTGAAAGTAACGGACAGCTCCGGCAGCCGGGGCGTGCTGAAGGTCAGCAGTATCTCGGAACTTTCGGCCGCATATCTGTTTGCGCGAACCTTTACGGCAAAACCCTATCTGCTCGCAGAATCATTTATCGACGGCAATGAAATCGGCATTGACGCCTTCGTGAAAGACGGCAGGCCCGTGCTGCTGCTGCCGCACACCAAGCTTGTCTATCACGGCGAAAAGACGACGGTTCCGGTTGGGCACCATTTCCCTTTTGAATGCTCCGCACAGCTCATGGACGAGATCCGCACACAGGTGCAGAGAATCATCAACGCCTCCGGCATGGATCACTGCGCGATGAATATCGACGCGTTTGTAGTCGGGGACAAGCTCTATATCATCGAGGCGGGAGGCCGCTGCGGCGCCACCTGTATCCCGGAGCTGATCTCACTCTACGGCGGCATCGATTACTATGCGCAGATGATAAAAAGCGCTGCGGGAGATCCCGCGGATTTCAGCCTGAACCGCGCGGTACCGTGCTACGGGTCACTCCTCTTTGCCGAGCGCCGCGCCCATATCGGGAAGATCGACCGGGCGCGCATCGATGGCCTCGCGCAGGAGGGAATCTTTGTATCTGTCGACTATCCGGAGGGCACGGAAGTATTCCCCATGGAAAACGGCACTGACCGCATCGGCCAGGTATATGCCGCAGCAGGATCCAGAGAGGACTTTGAATATATGCGCGGCCGGGCATGGGAGTGCATTCAGCTGATCTGATATTGATTCGCTGCAATATTTTAGTACGAGGTAGAATGAAGACATGAATTATAAGATAGCGATTTGCGACGATTTGGATGCAGACAGGCAGTATATCTCCGATTTAGCGACACAATGGGCTGCCAGCGCGGGGCATACTATACAGATCCATTTATTCTCCTCGGCTGAGGAGTTCCTGTTCCATTATGCCGGGGAAAACGACTATGATATCTTGCTGCTTGATATTGAGATGGGCGATATGGATGGCGTGACTATGGCGAAAAAGCTGCGTCAGGACAATGACACCGTCCAAATTGTTTTCATCACCGGTTATTCTGATTACATATCCGAAGGGTATGAGGTGGCGGCGCTTCATTACCTGCTGAAGCCAATCAGGACTGAAAAACTATTTTCTGTTCTTGACCGGGCTGTGGTAAAGCTGGCAAAAAACGAGAAGGTTCTGAACTTCAGGACTGGCGGAGAAATGATACGCATCCCTGTATATCAGATCAGATATGCGGATGTCTTCCGAAACTATGTAACCATCCACGCTTCCGATAATTTCACGGTAAAAATGACGTTGGGCGAATTGGAAAAGGAGCTGGATGACCGATTTTACCGGGTAGGCCGCTCAGTGCTTGTCAATCTTACGCAAATCAGCCGTGTCACAAAAACGGAAATCAAACTGAACGACAGCGTGTCCGTCCCCCTGCCCAGAGGTGCATACGAGGGCGTCAACCGGGCAATCATCAATATGAGGTGAGGCAAATGGGATTCTTTTCAAAAAACCTGGATAAAAAGATCTCTTCCTATCAGCAGGAACTGATCGAAACGCATTATCGTGAAGTTGACAATATGTATCGCCAGATCCGCGGATGGCGGCACGACTATCGCAACCATATCCAGACCATGAAGGCCTATGCGGCTGCGGAGGATTGGGATGCAATCAAAAGGTATCTTGACCTTCTGGACGATGATCTGACGACAGTGGATACGGTCATAAAGACCGGAAATCCGATGACAGACGCTATCCTCAATTCAAAAATATCTCTCGCAAAGTCAAAGAATATCCAGGTTATTGCAGATGCCGATATTCCGCTGACGCTGAAATCATCGGAGATCGACTTGTGCTGTATTATAGGCAATCTCTTTGATAATGCAATCGAAGCCAGTTTGAAGCTTCCGGAAGACAGGCGGATGATCCGCGTGTATATGGATATGAGAAATACTCAGCTGTATATTTCTTTTACCAACCTTACCGCCGGGAAGAAACTGAAAAAGGAAGGAAAACTGTTCCGCAGCACAAAGGGCAAAGGACATGGTTTCGGTCTGATCCGCATTGACGCTATTGTAGAACGGCTGGACGGATACATCAGCTGCAACAGTGAAGATGGCGCGTTCACAACAGAAATATTACTCCCTCAAGTGTAAATTATTGCAATTTATCACCCAATAATGACGATTCGTCCCCAGAAAGACTTTTTGAAATGGACTATGCCGATTTGGATGAAGCAAAAGCTGCAGAATTACTTTCCACAATCCGCCAAAATCAAAACAGCGGCGGCTGGGGACTTTATCACGTAATCGAAAATTACGAGGCCCTGTGCTCCTCTGTATTAACGCTTCTCGGCGGCATTTCATTGACTGTGTCCCTGTTCATCAGCCGTGTTCCGGAAAGCGCAGGCGCATATACCATATTGAATAACCCATTATTTCTGGTTCTCGTAATCGCCGTTATGCTTATGATTACCTATATTGCACCGGCTCTGTCAAACAAAGCGGGCAGCTACTTTGCGCTCGGTGCAGATTCTTACAATTTCGCAAACCGCCTGATGGGTTTTTATGGATTTCTGGGGTATAACAGCGATATTGCAACCGATGTGAGAATATATCGGCAGGATAAAATATGCCCCAGGTATAATTGGAATAAAAAAGCGGATACTTTCGGTTCCGACGGTCTGGGTGCACATTTGTCCTGGGGACCTGTCGGGTTTTATCAGGCAGCGTCTTCTGCGGCATCGGTTATATTTACAGGCGTCGTTTATGCTTTCGTTTGCCTGAAGGCATGGGCGGGAGCATTTGGACTTGGCGCTGTCACGCAGTATGCTGCGTCCATTACAAGGGTATCCGGGGGCGTGTCCAGTCTGATCTCAACGCTCGGAGATATGAGAAATAACGCCTCTTTCCTTGCGCAGGTTTTTGAGTTCCTGGACATTCCAAACAAAATGTATCAGGGCAGTCTTACCGTAGAAAAACGCCGTGACCGCAAATATCAGGCGGAATTCTGCAATGTTTCTTTCAAATATCCCGGCAGCGATACTTATGCCCTCCGCCATGTCAGCATGAAATTTGAGATTGGCAAACGTCTGGCAGTTGTGGGTATGAACGGAAGCGGCAAGACTACTTTCATCAAATTGTTATGCCGTTTATACGACCCGACTGAAGGCGAAATTCTTCTGAACGGTATTGACATCCGCAAGTACAACTATGCGGAATACATGATGATATTCTCTGTCGTATTTCAGGATTTCAAACTTTTTGCACTGAAACTCGGTGAAAATGTTGCGTCAAAGGTCGATTATGACCCGGACCGGGTGACCGATTCCTTGAGAAAAGCAGGTTTTGCTGAAAAACTGCCGGAGATGCAAAACGGTCTTGAAACTTATCTGTACACAGATTACGACAAAGACGGCGTGAATATTTCAGGCGGTGAAGCACAAAAAATCGCTATCGCAAGAGCCTTGTATAAGGATGCTCCCTTTATCATTCTTGACGAGCCTACTGCTGCCCTTGATCCCATTGCGGAGGCAGAAATTTACTCCAAGTTCAATGATATTGCAGGAGACAAAACAGCAATTTATATCAGCCACCGCCTGTCCTCCTGTAAGTTCTGCGATGAGATCATCGTGTTCCACGAAGGTGAAGTTATTCAGCAAGGTACACACGATTCTCTCGCGGCAGATAAGAACGGAAAATATTATGAACTGTGGCACACGCAGGCACAGTATTATACAAATTAATTAAGGATGGGACGATCGTCCCATCCTTATTACTTTCTTATAATCAGTCGAATAATGATCATGATGATTCCCAGTAGGATCAGCCCTCCCAGCACTGCGATGATGATGTAAGTGGTGGGAATCTGACTGTCAGAAGGCGTGTCTGCCTGTATGTCGGTATCCTGCTGCTGTGTATCAGGCGCTGCCGATGGAGACGGCTCCTGAGCCGCAATCACCGCGCTGCCAACCTGGGCTGTAGCATAGCGATATACCTTAGTGGTCTGACCATTCGCCTGAGTCTCCTCCACTGTCAGGCCTTCCGGTGTGGTTCCCTTCGGAACAATGGCAGTTCCGCCTTCCACAGCATCGGCGTCTACCTGGAGCTTCTCAAAATTATTGTAGCAGTAGTCGAGCAGAGAGATGGTATCCACCGCGCTCTCTCCTCCGTCGGTCGCCTTCATCACCACACAGATCAGCCGGATGCCGTTGCGCTCCGCGTAGGTGACCAGGCTGCTGCCTCCCTCATCCGTATTTCCGGGTTTTCCGCCGAGGCATCCCTCATAGTAATAGTCTCCCGGAAACAGCAGCGCCTGATGGCTGCTCAGCGGCCTGCTCTCACTGTTCATATTTGTAGGAGGAATTTCATAGGAAAGCGCTCCCGTAATCTTCATGAACTCTTCATTCTTCATTGCCTCTCTGGCTATGAGCGCCAGATCATATGCCGTCGTATAGTGATCGTCATTGTGCCATCCGTTGGCATTTGTGAAGTGTGTATTAACGCACCCGAGTGCCTGCGCTCTCTGATTCATCTGATCCACAAAGGCTGCCTCTGTTCCGCCCACATACTCAGCCACCTGGGTCGCCACCTCATTCGCGGATTTGAGCATGATTGCGTACAGGCACTGCTCCATCGTGAGCTGTTCGCCCAGCTGCATCCCGATGTTGCTGCTGCCCGGAAAAACATCGCGCACTCCTGTCTCAGTGAAGGTCACGACATCGGTCATCGGCTTCTGCTCCAGCGCCAGCAGCGTGGTCAGAATCTTCGTCGTACTCGCCGGATAGCGCAGCTCGTTCATTCCCTTGTCATAGAGCACTGTGCCGGTGGATTCCTCGATCACCACGGCTGTCTCCGAAAAAATATCCGGAGCCTGAGGCCAGCCCGGAATTTTATTTGTCTCAATATCATACTTCGCTCCGTTATTCACAACAGCGGCCTGCACCGGCGTCAGAGACGCCATCCCGAGAATCAGCCCCGCAGCGGCGCATATCCATCTTCTTAATCTTTTCATTCGTCTTACCCCTCTTTTTAAGGATTTGTATCTCAGCCCATTATAACCGATTGCCCGCATCGTGTAAAGCCGAAGTATTATGGCTTTCATCCTCTTTTCGATAGATAGTGTAACTTTACTTGGGGAATTTGGGAAAACCCAAAATAAGATGACCTCTTTCTGCCGTATAATGTAAGTACCATCAAAATCCATACGAAAAAGAGGTCATCTTATTGATAAATAGTATACAACGTTTTGTGGAAAATGGAATCCCCAAGTTAGAAGAGAGCCAAGAAACAGATAGAGTTGGCATGATTATTGAACTGAAGTGTGGGGAAGACCCCGATTGCTTTGGCGAATGCTCTGAATTTAGAAAAGGCTACTTTACGGCTTGGCTGTCAGCTCTCACCCACTGCTCCACAATCTCAGTGCTGACATGGACAGCCTGAGCAACCGTCTCAATGGGCAGGCCCATACTGACAAGGGATACGGCTATTTCTCTGGTAGCCTTCAGTTCCCCTTCTTTAATACCTTCTTTAATGCCTTCTTTGATCCCCTCTTTTATGCCAGCCTTTCTGCCTTCTTCACGGCCCTTATTTTCAACTCTGTCTAATACATCACACATTGTACGGG
>CAKNMY010000125.1 GCA_930989745.1 uncultured Lachnospiraceae bacterium
CTATGACCCTCTGCTTGTAAGGCAGATGCTCTCCCAGCTGAGCTAAGATTCCATTTCATATTGTGCCGTCTTTCAGACTGCTTGATTATTATATTAAATTAGAACAATTTTGTCAATAGATTTTTCAAAAAAATTCCAGAAAATTTTGATTTGGCTGCGGCGGAAAGCTCCTGGTTTTTCTTGCGCGGCATTGCAAATGGTAGTAAAATGTTAGCGTAATTTGCAAACTTGATTTAGAAAAGGACGGTAAAACCAATGGAAATGTGGGTCTTTCTCTCCGCTCTTGAAGTGCTGTGCATTAACTTCTTCTCCTTTGAAATTTGCTTCCGCAGGAAGTACAGCGGGAGTATCACGGCCGCGGTTCTGACAGTATTTTCTGCATTGGTATTTTTGACACTGGCATGTTTTGATTTCCTTAAGGGAGACGGGAAGCTGATGATCATAGGATTTGTATTCCTTCTTCCCTATATATTTTTGTATAAGGAAAGCATACTGCGGATCTTTCTTGTCATGTGCATGTGCTGGACGTACACGGTATGCATTTATATCCTTGCAATACAGATCGGAAGGCTGAGAACAGGGGAAAGCGGAGTTTTCATAGCCTTTCTGCTCCAGACAGCGATGTATATTGTTACGCTGTATCCTTTCTTTAAGTGGTGTGCTCCAAAATATATGTTTATCCTTCGGAATATGCAGCAGTTTGACAAGAGCAGTTCAACATATTTCAATCTGAACTGTTTCCTGCATTTTATTGTGATTACATTCCTGAATTTTGTATTTCTTGAGGAGAGGGGAAGTATTCTGAAAATATCAGTAGCCCTGCTGTTTGCCAGTGTAACCTTTCTGTCCTACGCCATGCTCTACCGCATGATTTTAGATTCCGTGCGGATCAGAGAACTGGAACAGATATCCGAGCACGATGCTCTGACTGGGCTTGCCAACCGGGTGCGCCTGTTCGGAGATCTTCAGCAGCTGCGCCAGGAAAAGCAGGTATTCTCTATTCTGTTCATTGATCTGGACCGCTTCAAGGAAATCAACGACACTTACGGACACGTCACAGGGGATGAGTATCTCAGACATTTTGCGGATATATGTTCTTCAATTTTCCGTGAGTACGGAAGGACGTATCGTTACGGCGGCGACGAATTCGTCGTTATCTGCAGGGGAGCCATTCCTGAGGAGGCTATAGAAGAATTAAAAGCGTGCCGCAGCTGGGATAAAGGCGCGCCCTGCCCCTACAATTACGCCAGCACAGGGTCCATGGTCTGCCGGCCTCCATTTCCGACAGTGGATGAGCTGCTGCATGAGGTGGATCAGAGGATGTATCAGATGAAGGCGGAAAAGCGGAAGGAAGCATGCCAGGGGGCAATAGAAAGGGGATGAAGAGCCGGCAATAGCCCGCGTAACAGATATGAGACTTTTACTTGTGGAAGATGAGAAGAGAATGGCGCAGGCGCTCTGTGAGATCCTGCGCCAGGAAAACTATGCTGTGGATCACTGTACCGATGGTCTGGACGGACTGCAAGCGATAGAGACCGGAGCGTATGACCTGGTTATTCTGGACGTGATGCTGCCGCGAAAGAATGGATTTGATATCGCCAGGGAAGCGCGTGAAAAGGGAATCCGCACGCCGATCCTTATGCTGACGGCGAAGAGCGAGCTGGATGACAAGGTTACGGGACTGGACTGCGGAGCGGACGATTATCTGACAAAACCGTTCATGACAAGAGAGCTGCTTGCCAGACTGCGGGCGCTGTGCAGAAGAAACAGCCATACGCCGGATGGCGGCCTTCGATTTGGTGATATCATACTGAATAAGGAGACGGCTGCGCTTCAGTGCGGCAGCAGCAGTGTGCGGCTGAGTGAAAAAGAACTGCGCATATTGGAATATCTGATCAGGAATCAGGGACAGATTCTGACGCGCGAGCAGCTTGCGATGAAGATCTGGGGCTATTACAGCGATGCGGAGTATAACAATGTCGAGGTTTATCTGTCCTTCACCAGGAATAAGTTAAGCTTCGTGAATTCCGGCGTGGAGATCAAAGCTGTGCGCGGCATCGGTTACGAACTGAGGTACAGAGATGTTTAAGAAATCCAGGAGAAAAATCGTTGCGGCAATCCTGTCAGTGCTTGTGCTGGTGATCTGCGGAACTTTTGGGATCATCTATCTGGCAAGCTATGTGCAGATGACGAATGAGAACCGGGAACTGCTCAGACAATATGTGGATTCATACGGTTTTCCGGAAGAACCGGGAGAAGAGAAGATAAAAAGGGACCGTGAGATGATGCCGAAAGAGCCGCCGATGCTGGAGCTTTCCACCTTTTATTCCGTGGCCATATCAGACAGCGGAGAGGTGCTGAAGATTGATACGGCTGATGTCTCCGTGCTCAGCGAGGATATCCTCGAGGATCTTGCGCGGGAGATTATGGAGAGCGGCAGTACGGACGGCGTCAGGAACAATCTGATCTACCGGATGGCGGATAAGGGAAGCTATACCCTGGTGGCGTTTCTGGACAATACGGTGATGCTTGAGAATATCAGCACCCTTGTCAATTATACGCTGATGTTCGGCGGCGCGGCGCTCGTTGTGCTGTTTTTCCTGGCGCGTTATTTCGCGGCGAAGATTGTCGCGCCTCTGGAGGAGAGTTATATAAGGCAGAAGCAGTTCATATCCGACGCGGGACATGAATTGAAGACGCCGGTGGCGGTGGTGAACGCGAACCTGGAACTTCTGTCACGGGAAATCGGGGAAAATCAGTGGCTTTCCAATATCCAGTATGAAAATGAGCGCATGTCGGCTCTGATCCTGCAGCTTCTGGAGCTGGCAAGGACGGAAAATGTCGTATCCCAGATGGAGAAGATTGATTTCAGCCGCCTGGTGTTCGGAGAGACGCTGCCCTTTGAGTCGGTCGCGTATGAAAGAGGGATTTCTCTGAACAGCGATATCGCGGATGATATCAAACTGCAGGGGAACAGCGTCCAGCTCAGGCAGCTGGTCTCCATCCTGATTGACAATGCGCTCCGCCACAGCGGAAGGGGCAGTGAGGTGTGCGTGATCCTGAAAAAGGAGAGGAACCATGTTCTGTTATCGGTAGTCAATGAGGGGGAGGAGATTCCCCCTGAGCAGAGAAAGCACCTGTTTGAGCGCTTTTACCGCACAGACGCGTCGAGAGCCGGTGAGGAGCGCCATTACGGCCTGGGGCTTGCCATAGCTAAGGCCATCACTCTGGCACACAAGGGTACCATCGATGTCCGGTGCTGCGACGGAAAGATTGAATTTATTGTGAAAATGCGAAATCTTCAATAATTCTTCAATATTCCTTCTGTACAATGAGTCCATCAGAAGTACAGGAGGAATATTTTTTTATGGCTTATCAGACCGTTTTTGAAAGATATGAGCTGAAATATCTGCTGACGAGAGAGCAGAAGGAAAAAGTAATGCAGGCGATGGAGCCGCATATAGAGCCGGATGAATACGGAAGAACCGTGATCCGAAATATTTATTTCGATACGGATACCTACCGGCTCGTGCGCCGCTCGATTGAAAAGCCGGCATACAAGGAGAAGCTGCGGATCCGCAGCTATTCCCGGGCGACTCCGACCAGCACGGTATTTGTGGAGCTGAAAAAGAAGTATCAGAAAACAGTGTATAAGCGCCGGCTTCCGCTCCCGGAAGAAGAGGCAATGGAATGGGTGCTCGGCGGCCGCCGCTGCGGAGAGGATACGCAGATTGCCAGGGAGGTGGACTACTTCCTGAAGTATTATGGATTTTTGCGCCCTGCGGCCTTTCTCTCATATGAGAGGGAGGCGTTTTACGGCAAAGAGCAGCCGGAGTTCAGGGTCACATTTGACGATACGATTCTGTTCCGGCAGGAGGATCTCACACTGGAATCCGAAGTCTACGGGACGCCGCTTCTTCCGGAGGGATATGTGCTGATGGAGATCAAGTGTTCCGGAGCGATTCCGCTGTGGATGACGCATGTGCTCTCTGAGCAGCACATTTATAAAACCTCCTTCTCGAAATACGGCACCGCCTATCAGAAGGTGATTTATCCAAATCTCAGGAAGCATGCAAAGGAGGCTGTGAACTATGCTTGATTCACTTTTCCGGGGATTGTTTGACTCCGACATTACTGTGGTCATCAGCGTGACGGATTTCATGCTCTGCCTGGGCTTTTCCCTTCTGTTGGGGCTTATTATGGCACTTACTTACATGTACCGCACACGCTATACGAAGAGTTTTGTGGTCACGCTGGCGCTGCTTCCCGCTGTGGTCTGCGTCGTGATTATGCTGGTAAACGGCAACGTGGGAACGGGCGTGGCTGTCGCCGGGGCATTCAGCCTGGTGCGCTTCCGCTCTGTGCCCGGCACGGCAAAGGAAATCTGCACCCTGTTTCTCGCGATGGGCGCGGGACTGATCGCAGGCATGGGATATCTGGGGTTTGCAGTGCTTTTTACCGTCGTGATGTGCGCGATGTTTTTGCTCTACAACCGGCTGGATCTGGGGGCGAAGAAGAACGCTGCGTCCTATAAAACTTTTCATATTACCATTCCGGAGGATCTGGACTATACGGATATTTTTGATGATATTTTTCAGAGTTACACCACCTCCCATGAGCTGGTCTGCGTAAAGACGACCAATATGGGCAGTATGTTCCGTCTCACCTACAATGTGACGCTTCGCGATATAACAAAAGAAAAGGCCATGATCGACAAGCTCCGGTGCAGAAATGGAAATCTGGAGATCTCTGTTTCCCGGCAGGAGAGTATGATATCAGAGCTTTAAGGGAAGGAGGTTCTGTTTTTATGAAGAGAAAGATAGCAGCCCTGCTGGCGCTGACCGTGCTGGCAGGAGCATTTTCCGGGTGCGGGACATCCGGCGGCAGTGCAGGAGGATTCGGAGATGTTCACGGACCGCGATTATGAAACCGCGTACGAGGAAAGCGGCAGCGTGCTGATTCAGCTTGAGGGCAGCACAGCTTCGGCAAGCTCCGACAGCGTGCAGATCTCAGGCACGACTGTCACGCTCACGGAAGAGGCAGTGTACGTCATTTCCGGAACTCTGGATGACGGGATGATTATCGTGAACGCTCCCGACACCGCGAAGCTGCAGCTTGTGTTCAACGGTGTTTCGATCAGCAGCAGCACCTCCGCCGCGCTGTATGTTCAGGAGGCTGACAAAGTATTTGTCACGCTGGCGGACGGCACAGAAAATACGCTCTCGAACGGCGGCACATTTGATCTGGAAGCGGAAGGCGATGGAATCAGCGCCGGAAGCACCATGCAGATCTCGGACGGCTCCTTCGGCATACTTGCGGGAGGAGGAAGTGAAAACGGCTCCAGCGAATCCTCGGAATCGTGGGGCGGTTTCCGCGGCGGCGGTCCCGGCCGGGTTATAGAGACGGCTGCGGCGTCAGAGACGGAAGAGGACAGCAGTACCAGCATGAAAGGCATGAAAGCCGCGGGCTCTCTGACAATCACAGGCGGCAGTTTTTCCATAGATTCCGCCGATGATTCCGTACATTCGAACGCATCGGCGGCAGTGAACGGCGGTACGTTTGAGATTGCCTCCGGAGACGACGCGTTTCACGCGGACGACACGCTGACGATCACCGCAGGCACCGTCAATATCTCGGAAAGCTATGAGGGACTGGAAGCAACGCATGTCGATATTCAGGGAGGCGATATCACGCTGACGGCGAGTGACGACGGCGTAAACGCTGCGGGCGGTACGGACGCGAGCGGCACGGAGGGAGGCAGAGACGGAATGTTCGGCGGCGGCCCGGGAGGAAATCCCGGCGGGGGCATGTCCGCGTCCTCTGACGGATCTATATCAATCTCCGGCGGAACACTGTATGTCACGGCCTCCGGCGACGGCATCGACGCAAACGGGACACTGACGATTTCCGGCGGATACACCGTGGTAACCGGCCCCACGCAGGGGGATACCGCAACGCTGGATTATGATGTGAGCGCAGCAATCACAGGAGGCACGTTTATAGGCACAGGAGGAGCCGGCATGGCTCAGACCTTCAGCGATTCGGAACAGGGAGTCGTATCACTCAGCGTTGGAAACCAGTCGGCGGGAACAACCATCTCGCTTGCGGATCAGGAGGGAAATACGCTGCTCAGCTGTACGCCGGCATTAGAGTATGCGGTCGTGATTCTGAGCTGTCCGGAGCTGGTATCGGGAGGGATCTGCACCGTCACAATCGGGGAGACCTCTCAGGAGGCCGAGGCAGCCTGATTGCCCGAATCGGGATAAAAACCGGCAAAACAGGCATACTAAGGAAAAACAGCAAAGGAGCCGAGAGCATATGATTGAGCCAGATACGATAAAACTGCTGAGAGAATGTGACGCGGGCATAAAAATGGGAGTGTCATCCATCGAGGATGTCCTGGATAAGGTCCGCGATGAAAAATTCCGAAAATGCCTTGCCGACTGCAAGATCAAACACGACAAACTGAAGGAGGAGATTCACAGCCTTCTGACCCAATACCATGACGACGGAAAGGAGCCGGATCCGATGGCGAAGGGAATGTCCTGGATAAAGACGAATATGAAGCTGGCCATGGACGAATCCGACAAGACGATCGCGGATCTGATGACCGACGGCTGCAATATGGGCATAAAGTCACTCAGGAAATACCTGAATCAGTATGAGGCTGCAGATGAGAAGACAAAGGATATTGCAAAGCGCCTGATCAATCTGGAGGAAAAACTTGTCACGGATATCAGGGAGTTTTTATAACGGCAAAAAGCCACGTGAAAATCCGGCGGGATTGGAGCGTGGCTTTGCTGTTGTAAAGCGGTCCGTTCCATGGTACGATATGGATAGAACAGCAGCAGGATCAAAGAATACAGGGGGCAAAGGAGGATATTTTTTTATCATGAAAATTGGAATTTTATGTGCCAGCGACACAGAACTGGCGCCTTTTCTGCCGCGGATA
>CAKNMY010000126.1 GCA_930989745.1 uncultured Lachnospiraceae bacterium
GCTAGAGTAATTTGCTAAAAGCAGCGCCCATCTTACCAGGACTGAGGGCGCTGCTTCTGACATAATAGAGTAATAATTGAGAAAAAGACCGCATATCAGGCCGTACATTCCCGATACGCGGTCTTATATTTATTTGGACTTTACTTCGCGCCAGAGCTGATTATACAGTTCATCCGCATCCTGCCCCAGATACTGGAAGGTCTCGCAGTCTGCGAGCATCTCGTCATCCGGGAATGCGATGGTGCTGTTCCGGATGGACTCGTCCTCGATGAGCTTTCGCGCTTCGGTATTCGGAGTCGAGTAGGTGATGTAGTCAAAGTTCATAAGCGCGATGTCAGGGCGGCAGAGGAAGTTGATGAATTTCTCAGCATTTTCCTTGTGCTGCGCGTTCTTCGGGATTACCCAGGAGTCGATCCAGAGATTGCTGCCCTCTTTGGGGATCACATATTCCAGATCCGGGTTTTCCTTCTGCGTGAAGATGGCCTCTCCCGAGTAAATGACGCCGAGCGCCGCCTCGTTTCCGATCATCTTGTCGCGCACCTGGTCGATCACGTAGGCCTGTACGAGCGGTTTCTGGCTGATCAGCAGCGACTGGGCCTCGGTGAGCTCCTGGACATTCGTGGAGTTCAGGGAATAGCCCAGATACTTCAGCGCCACCGCGAAGGCATCCCGGACACTGTCCTGCATCAGAATACTGTCGGAATATTTGGAATCCCAGAGGATCTTCCAGCTGTCCACCGGTTCGGACACCATGGTCTTATTATAGAGAATGCCCACAGTACCCCAGGTATAGGGAACGGAATACGTATTCTCCGGATCAAATGCCTGAGATTTTTCCATGTAGACAGAGCCTATGTTCTTAATGTTCGGAATGTTGTCAAAATTGATCTCCGCAAGCAGATCATTCTCAATCATCTTCTGGATCATATAATCTGACGGACAGACCAGATCGTACGCGATGGCTCCGGCTTTGACCTTCGGATACATAATCTCGTTTGTCTCAAATTCCTCGTAAATAACCTGTATGCCAGTCTCTTCCTCGAATAGTTCGATGACTTCGGGATCCATATATTCTCCCCAGTTGTAAACAATAAGCTGATCCTTTGTATTTCCGCCGCCTGCGCGCGCGCCGTAATAGATGCCGCCTCCGGCGACGAGAATGACCAGCAGCGCCGGAATCAGCCTGCCGAAGAGCAGCCGGCGGCTGAAGCGGAAATGTCTGCGTCCCTCGGCGTCCCGGAAGAACGTCGGAGTCTTTCCGGAATCCTGCGGATTCATATTCACAAGGAGCAGAAGCACGAGCACTGTCACAAACAGCAGAGCGGACAGCGCGTACATCTCCGGTTTGATGCCCTTTCGCACCTCAGAGTAGATCTTTGTGGACAGCGTATCCACACCGGCTCCCTTTGTAAAGTGCGTGATGACAAAGTCGTCGAGCGACAGCGTAAATGCCATCAGGAATCCGGAGAGAACGCCGGGCATGATATCCGGAAAAACCACGGTGAAGAACGCGCGCAGAGGCGTCGCGCCCAGGTCGAGCGCCGCTTCATACGTATAGCGGCTCGTCTGTTTCAGCTTTGGCATGACGCTCAGGATCACATAGGGCGTACAGAAGGTGATGTGCGCCAGCAGGATCGTCAGAAAGCCGAACTGAACGTGAAATGCCAGAAACAGCAGCATCAGAGAAATACCGGTAACGATCTCGCCGTTGAGCATCGGGATGTTGTTGATGCCCAGAAATACGGTGCGTGCCCTGCGCTTCATACTGTGGATTCCGATCGCCGCCGCCGTTCCGATCAGCGTGGAAATGACCGCGGCCAGAAGGGCGATGATCAGCGTGGTATACAGCGCTTCCATGATGGCGTCGTTCTGAAAGAGCTCCGCATACCATTTGCCTGTAAAACCTCCCCACTTTGCGCGCGTCTTGGAGGAGTTGAAGGAGAGCACCACCAGCGTGACAATGGGCGCGTACAGAAGAATAAAGATGAGCGCCATATAAAGTCTTTGTAACTGTTTTTTCAAAATGTTGTTCCCTCCCCGTCCTTATCGTATTTCGCAACCAGAACCATGTTGATGATAATAAAGAACATCAGAACAAGGGAAAGGGCGCTTCCCACGTTCCAGTTGTTGGTCTGCTTGAATTCCTGCTCAATGACATTTCCGATCAGAAGGATCTTGCCTCCGCCCAGAAGGTCGGAGATAACAAATGTTGTGAGCGACGGGATGAAGACCATGGTGACGCCGCTGATGATGCCCGGTACGCTTAAGGGCAGAGTGATCCGCAGAAAACTCTGGACCCAGTTCGCGCCCAGATCCTTCGCGGCGTTGATATAATCAGGGTCAATTTTGATCAGCACGTTGTAGAGCGGAAGCACCATGAAAGGCAGGAAATTGTATACCATGCCGAGCACGATGGCGTACGGTGTGTTGATAATATCCAGCGCCGGAAGATGCAGAAACCGCAGGATCACGTTGATGACCCCGTTTTTCTCCAGAAGCGTCTGCCATGCCAGCGTGCGCAGCAGAAAGTTCATCCACATGGGCAGGATGAAGATCAGCACAATAAAGCTGGTCTGGTTTACATTTCTGGAAGCCAGGATCATGGCGAGCGGGTACGCCAGCAAAAGGCAGATGAGCGTACTCACCGCAGCCAGAAGCAGGGCGAGTCCCAGGGCTTTTACTGTCTCCGGCGCGGCGATCTGCGCGAGATTCTCCAGTGTGAAATCCCCCTCCTCAGTAGTGAAGGCGTACCAAACGATCATCAGAAGGGGGATGACCGTAAAGCCGGCTGCCCACACCGCGTAGGGCCCGCTCAGCCATTTCTTACGATTCTTCAATGGATACCGCCTCCTCATCCTCAGATTCCGGTTTGTTCATGATCTGGATATCAGACGGCTCCACCCAGATGCCGACCTCCTCGCCGACGGGAACCATGTCGGTGCTGTGAACCGTCCATTCCGCGCCGTTTGCAATGACTTCCATCTCGTAGTGAACTCCCTTGAAGATCAGAGAGGTCACGCGTCCGGTAAGAATTCCCTTCTTCGGCTTCACCAGATCGATATCCTCGGGGCGGATCACGACATCAACCGGCTTGTTCTTTCCGAAGCCTTCATCCACACACGCGAACTTTGCTCCGAAGATTTCCACAAGGCGGTCTTCCAGCATCAGTCCGGGGAAAATATTGCTCTCCCCGATAAAGTCCGCCACAAAGGCGTTCTGGGGCTCATTGTAAATATCTTCCGGCGTTCCGATCTGCTGGATATACCCCTGGTTCATGACCACGATGGTGTCAGACATGGTAAGCGCTTCCTCCTGATCGTGGGTAACGTAGATAAAGGTAATGCCGAGTTCGTTCTTCAGACGGATGAGCTCATACTGCATATCCTGGCGCAGCTTTAAGTCAAGCGCGCCCAAAGGCTCGTCCAGAAGCAGGACTTTCGGTTCGTTGACAATGGCGCGCGCGATGGCCACGCGCTGCTGCTGTCCGCCGCTCAGCAGAGAGGGGGAGCGGTTCTCAAAGCCCTCAAGATTTACAAGCTTTAAGGCATATTTGATTTTGTCATTGATGTACTGGCGGCTTTTTCCCTTGATCTTCAGTCCGAAGGCGATATTTTCGGCGATGGACATGTGAGGGAAGAGCGCGTATTTCTGAAATACGGTGTTGAGCTGCCGCTTATAGGGCGGCAGAGTAGTGATATCCTGTCCGTTGAAGATCACCTGTCCCCGGTCAGGGCTTTCAAATCCACCTATGATGCGCAGCGTCGTAGTCTTGCCGCAGCCGCTGGGACCTAAAAGCGTAAGAAACTCATTCTCCCGAATATAGAGGTTCAGCTCATCCAGTACGGTCTGACCATCGTAAGCCTTGGTGATATCGACTAAATTTATCAGTTTATTACTCATCGCAGATCACTCCTTTGCAGATTTTTTCGAATTGCAGTCAGTTTTTCATTATACACACAAATATATGGGGATTCAATCGAAAAATAGAGGAAATGGTCGAAATATCCCGGAGGTATGTTTTGAAAAGAGGGGACATACAATAGGTAAGAAAAACCGGAAAGGAAGTGGGGAATATGAAAAGCGGAAAATGGCTGCGGCTCCTGGCGGCAGTTCTGACGGCAGCGCTTCTTCTGGCACTGGCGCCGGGAGCTGTTATGGCAGAAGGGGAGCCTGAGAATCTCTACGCGCAGGCAGCCTGTCTGATGGACGCGGATTCGGGCAGGATTTTATATGGAAAAGACGCCCAGAAGGCGCTTCCCATGGCGAGCACTACAAAGATTATGACGTGCATTCTGGTGCTGGAGCACGGAGAACTGACCTCCGTAGCCGCGGCGTCCAGGAATGCGGCGGCACAGCCTGAGGTACATCTGGGGGTCACGCAGGGAGAGGGATTTCTGATTCAGGACCTGCTCTATTCCCTGATGCTCGAATCCCATAACGACAGCGCCGTCATGCTCGCCGAGGCGACAGCCGGATCTGTGGAAGCGTTTGCGGACATGATGAACCAGAAAGCGATTGAGATCGGATGTGAGGACACCCATTTTGTGACGCCCAACGGCCTGGATGGTTCCGATGAGGAGGGGGATCATCATACCACGGCAGCGGATCTGGCCCGGATTATGAAATACTGTATCCAGGATTCCCCGAAGAGCGCCCAGTTTCTGGAGATCACACAGACTCCGTCCTATACTTTCTGGAACACGAGGAAGACGCGTGTGTTTGAATGTACGAACCACAATGCTTTCCTGAATATGATGGAGGGAGCGCTCTCAGGCAAGACGGGTTTTACCTCCAAAGCAGGGTACTGCTATGTTGGGGCGCTGCAGAAAGACGGCAAGACGCTCATTGTCTCCCTGCTCGCCTGCGGATGGCCGAATCACAAGGACTATAAGTGGGCGGATACCACAAAGCTGATGAACTATGGGCTGACAAATTACAGCTATCGCGATGTGTTTCCGGAGGGGGAATCGCAGACTGAGATTCCTGTTGCAGACGGGCAGTACGACGGCGCGCTGGGAGGCAGTTCGCAGACCGTAAGCTGCGCGGTAGACGGCGGGCAGGAGGGTGAAGAACCACGTCTTGAGGTGCTGATGCGTTCGGACGAGGCCGTGACCACAAAGCTGTCCGTGCCGGAAAAACTCACGGCGCCGGTTAAGAAGGGGGAGATCGTTGGGACGAAGACATATTATCTGAATGGGGAGGAACTCGCGGTTTACGATGTGTCCGCGCTGGAGACCGTGGAGAAGATAGACTTTTCCTGGTGCCTGCGGCGGATCTTCGAAGAGATGGCGCCGTTTTAGCGCTGTGACCGGGATTGCATTCGCCTTTGGGATACGATATACTGTCGGCAGAGACAAGCACAAGAGAGGAGAGTGTGGTATGGATCCGAGAACACTGATCGAACTGATGAAGACGCCGGCGCGCTTAAAAGATATGACGCGGCACTCCTGGACGCGGCAGGGGAGGCATGAGAGTGTGGCGGAGCACACTTTTAGCCTGGCGCTGCTGGCATATTTTGTGAAAGATGAATTTCCCAATCTGGATATTGACCGGGTGATCCGCATGTGTCTGTTCCACGACATGGGCGAGGCGTTCACCGGGGATATCCCCGCGTTTGAAAAGACAGATGAGCATGAGCGGGAAGAAGAGCGCGCGGTAGACGGATGGATCGACAGCCTTCCGGAAGGATTCCGCCAGGAAGTCAGAGTGCTCTTTGACGAGATGAACGCTCAGCAGACCGGGGAGGCGAAGCTTTACAAGGCGCTGGATAAGATGGAGACACTGATGCAGCACAATGAGGCGGATATTTCCACCTGGCTTGCGCTGGAGAGGGAGCTCAACTTTGTATACGGAGAAGAACAGGTCAGGTTCTCGCCGTATCTGGAAGCTCTGCGTCAGGAGATTTGCCGCGATTCCAGGAGAAAAATTGAAGAGTAGGGTGCCGGTTTTTTCGGCACTCTCTTTTTGGTTAGGCGTATAAAACAGTAGGCGTCTAATGAATAAATGTGTCAAAAATACACAAAATATGCGATTTCAATTCTAAAATGAATCTAAAAACTTTTTAAATTCGGAATTTTTCCTTGAAATTACCCCTGATGAAGGTTTATGATAAGTTAGTCGACTAACAGAAAGGAGGGACATCATGAAGAATACAGCGGAAGCTGACAGGATACAATCCAAGCTGATACAGATTTCGCATATGCAGTTCTCCAGGGTCTTTCAGCAGTTTGGCAGCCTGGGCGTCCATCCCGGACAGTGCGGAATGCTGTGGATCCTGCGGCAGGAAGACGGACTGAGCCAGAGCGAACTCGCAAAGCGTCTGAAGATCAAGCCGTCCACTGTGACGGTATCCATCAGGAGAATGGAAAAGGCGGGGCTTCTCGAGCGCAGGGCAGACCGGGAAGATATGCGCAGAAACAGGATTTATCTGACAGACCACGCAAAGAACATATTGGAAAAGGCTAAAAAAATTTTTGACGAGAATGAGAAGATTATGACAGAGGGAATTTCGGAGGCCGAACAGTGCCTGCTGCTGCGGCTGCTGAATCAGATCATTGAGAATCTGGAACGCGCGGCTCCGTCCGATGAGGAAAATTACTGTCGAATAAAACCATTAAAGGAGGAAAAACCATATGCTTAAAATGCTGAAACGGCTCAAAGGCAGCATTGTCTATGTATTTCTGATTTTTGTGCTGCTGTTTGTGCAGGCATACTGCGATCTGTCACTGCCGTCGTATACGTCGCAGATCGTGGATGTGGGAATCCAGCAAAAAGGTATAGAAGATGGGGTTCCCGATAAGATCCGGGAATCTTCGATGAATATGCTGATGCTCTTCATGAGCGAGGAG
>CAKNMY010000127.1 GCA_930989745.1 uncultured Lachnospiraceae bacterium
AGATCATGGCGCAGACGCTGTGTCGTATCCCTCGCCACACGGGAAGCCATTCGGTTGGCAATGACATTTCCGGACCAGGCGATTACGGAGCAGACCAGCATCAGGAACCCGTAGAACAGGATCTCTGACATATGCTTCCTGGGGACGATCACATCAATCAGATACGAAAGAATCCACGGCAGAAACAGATCCATGATCGTGCCTGTAAATTTGATCGTAACTCCCAGAATCATCCGCGGAACGTGCGGACGCAGATAGAAAAACACTTTTTTCAAACAGAAGCCACCCCTTTTCAAGACTATTGCGCATGCAATTATTGCATACGCAACTATATACATCAGCATACTATTCCACGGTATAAAAGTCAATCAATTATTTCAAAAAACGACAATGCCGCTCAAAGAAGAGGCTGCCCAAAATGAATTGAACAGCCTCTCCTTCATTAACCCAATAATTCCTTTGCTTTCTCCATTCGCTCCACAACCGGAACGCCGAACGGACATCGCTCCTCGCAGCCTCCGCACGCGATGCAGTCGCCTGCGTTTGCCGAGAGCGCCTCATAGTGTGCCTTCACGGTCGCCGGAACCTCTTCCTGCATCACCGCAAGGTCATAGAGTTTATTGACCATCGCAATATCGATCTCCATCGGGCACGGCGCGCAGTGTCCGCAGTAGGTGCACTGCCCGGAATACGCGTGGTGCGGGGCGTTTGCCAGAACGCTGGCGTAGTCCTTCTCCTCCTCCGAAGCCGTCTCATACGCAGCTGCCTGCCGCGCGTGCTCCGGCGTATCGTATCCCGCGAGAATGCTCGCGACTGCCGGTCTGGTCAGCGCATAGTGGATACACTGCACCGGAGTCAGCGCCACTCCGAACGGAGACGTCTGCGCCGAAAACAGCCGTCCGCCCGCGTATCCCTTCATAACGGTGATTCCCACGCCCTGCTGCTCGCAGATCCTGTACAGCTCCGCTCTCTCGGGATCAATTCCGCCCAGCTCCTCCGCATAGCTGTCCGCGAAATAGGTGTTCATGTCCTCGCTTGCCGGAAGCAGGTCGAACGCGGGGTTGATGCTGAACAGGATCATCTCGATCTCTCCGGAAAGCGCAGCCAGCTTTGCCACTCTGGGATTGTGCGTGCTCATTCCGATATGGCGGATCACGCCTCTGTCCTTCTGTTCCTTTACATAGGCGAGGAATTCTCCCTCCATGATCCGGTGGAATTCCTCCTCCTCATCCACAAAGTGAATCATGCCCAGATCAATATAGTCTGTCTGAAGACGTGTCAGAAGATCCGCAAACGCCTCCTGCACCTTGTCCAGCTCCCTGGTGCGGACATACTGGCCGTTCTGCCAGGTAGAACCGAAATGTCCCTGAATAATCCATTTCTCCCGCTTTCCTTCCAGCGCTTTTCCGATATTGGAGCGGACATTCGGCTCTGACATCCAGCAGTCCAGGATGTTCATTCCAAGGCTCTCACAGCAGTCGATCACCGCTTTTACTTCTTCGGTATTGTGGCGTTCCAGCCACTCGCCTCCAAGGCCAATCTCACTTACCTTCAGCCCCGTCTTACCCAGCTCTCTGTACTTCATTGCAAAAACCTCCTCTTTCTTTTTCTGTCAGGGTCTCATGACACTTTTATTGTATCATCTGCTTCCGGTAAATGCCAGGTTATTTCTCCGCCTTTCCTCTTTCACGGGACACTTTACTTCATCAGTTCCTCTGTCAGCCGTAAAATTTCGGGAGCTATTTTCTCGCGCTGTTTTTTCGTGATATGCGTATACACCGGATAGGCTGCCAGCACGGCCGCAATGCCTATGACTCCGATCACAATACCCGGAATGAACAGTTTATCTGCCCAGACCATGGTACAGCACATTCCGACGCCCAAAGTCAGAGTGCCGACAATGCCAAGCGTCAGGGAAACGATCTTCCCCGGCTTTGCGGCATTTTGATCCAGCTTTCGCAGCTGCTCCATTTTGTCCTCTTCTTTCGGCAGATATTTCTTTCGAATATTTTTGATTTCTTCCTGCTGCTTGGCAGAATACGTATAACTGAAATTATTTTTACTGTCGCTCAAAGTTCCTGCGCCTCCTGTTTTCATAATCTTTTATTTCATCCGCTTCAGCTGTTTTGTCGCTTGTACTATCATAAATATCGCTGCGCCGAGCACCGCGGCACAGACCACTCCTCCGGTTGCTCCTGTCATAATCCTGCGAAACATAACTTCCTCCGCGCCGCCGAACTGAGCCAGCATAGCTGTCTCCAGAGACAGCATGGACACCAGCGCTGCCGTAAAATTGATCACCTTTGCCGCCGATATGACAGGACTTCCCAGCTTCCGGAATTTTATCACATTGATAACGGCAAGAATAACCGCATAAAATGCGTAAAGCGCCATGGCATATATCAGATTGCCCGAATATTCAAATCCGTTATTTTTATGCACAATGAGCACAACCACGCCCGCGAGCACCCAGTTCATGAGAAGCAGCAGGATACCGCACAGACGGTACCGGCGGAATTCCTCTCTCAGGTGCTTTCCGAGCTCATTTCTGTTCATATATCTCAGCAGCAAAAAACGCATCAGGGCGAGCATCAGATAATATGCGGAAAGTGTAGTGAACCAGACAGACCGATAGCGTATGCCTGAAATAAAGTTCAGCACAATATACAGCAGGTTCACGGCCAGCCCCAGATACAGCGATATACCCGCGCGGAACATCCTGTCTTTTAATATTTTTTCATATAAAGAAGAGTTCCGCACTTTTCTGATAAGAGAATTTCTGTCCGCCGTCCGCCGGATCATCCGTACGATCTCAAAACTTCCGGTAATCACGAGGATTAGCGCATATCCCGACGCTGTGTATGCAAGGCAGGCAAATGCCGTTCCGTCCTTCCCGGCAGCCAGGACATAAATGACAGCCGGAAAAGACACTGCCGCGATCAGGAGTGTCGGAAGCGGCGGCAGAACGAAAATCCGTTTTAAAATAACCTTAACCCGTTCCATCCTCTTTTCTCCCTATCATTACCGTAAAGGTACTTCCTTTTCCAACCTCACTCTCAACTGATATATTTCCTCCCACAATGTCAATCACCCGCTTTACGAGGGCAAGTCCCATGCCGTTTCCCTGTATCTGATGGGAGGTATCACCCTGATAAAACTTTTCAAAGATATGCTTTCCGACCTCCTGGCTGATCCCGCATCCCGTATCCGTCACCTGAACAACCGCCGTATCTCCCTCTGTCCTCAGTCCCAGAAAGATTCTGCCGTTTTGTCCTGTAAATTTAACAGCGTTGGAAAACAGGTTGTTCCATACCAGGGACAGCAGCTCCGCGTCCATTTCCACATATACATTCTCTTCTATATCTGTATCGATTTCGAGATTTTTTCTCTCCCATTCATTTTCAAAGGAAAGCAGGCACTCGCAGAGCTGTTCGCCCAGATTGTACGTTTCCTTTGAGGGGAAAATCTGCTGATTTTCCAGTTTGTTTAGTTTCAGGATATTGGAGATCAGATTGGCCAGCCGCCTTGACGCGTCGGTAATACCCTTTGCGTATTCCAGTCTCTTTTCCTCCGAAAGATTCGGCTGTTGAAGCAGCGTACCGTAATTCTGCATGACGGCAAGCGGTGTCTTCAGTTCATGAGACACATTGGAAATAAAGTCCGTACGCAGGATCTCCATGCCGGAAAGCTCTTCCGCCGCTTTATTAAAATATTGGGCTATAATATCGAGCTCATCCATACCGTAAATGCTGCGGATCGGCGGAATGCGCGCGTTCAGATCTCCCTGCATGATTCTCTCCACACCGTCTAAGATCTGTCTGACCGGCCGGTCTATCATGATTTTTCTCCGAATGATGTCAATCACCGTGCAGATCAGCGTGAGCAGCAGCACATTCAGAAAGGTAGCCCTCGCCGCCCCGCTGATATCCGCTTCCGCGAACGATACTCCCATCACTCTCTCCATGGTCCCGATAAACAGGGTCATACAGCAGGTAATAACAATCGCCATCAGCAGGAAAAAGGTGCAGTACATGCGCAGTGAAAACAATATATGCCGCTTCCATTGCTCTGTATTTCTTTTTCTCATTTCAGCACCGCCTTATATCCCAGTCCGTGGACTGTGACAATCTCAAAATCATCGCATCCCGAAAACTTATTCCTCAGCTTTGTCATATAGACGTCCACTGTGCGCAGTCCCGACGTCGTATCGCCGTCCCAGAACTCGTCCATCAGCTGCGACCGCGTAAAGGTCTTTTTCGGATAGGACAGCATCTTATACAGGATATTGAACTCCCGGACCGTCAGAGGGATCTCCTCCTCCCCGATATAAGCCGTCCGTTCATCCGCATCCATGGTGACGCTGCCGACCGTCAGCTTCCGGCTGTTCGCAATTTTGGCCCGCCGCAGCAGGGCGCCGATTCTGAGAAGCAGTTCGTCCAGATCAATGGGCTTTACCATATAGTCGTCGATTCCCGCCTGATAGCCTTTTTTCTTCGCCGCGTAATCATCTCTTGCCGTCATAAACAGAATAGGTATTTCCTGATTCAGCTCCCGTATTGTCGCGGCAAACTCAAATCCGTCTGCTCCAGGCATCATAATATCCGAAATAATCAGATCAAACATGCTTCCGTATAACTGATCGTATGCTTCATTTGCATTATAACATCCGACTGCGTCATATCCGTTCTGCTTTAAATAAAAGCATACGGTATGATTCAGTTCGCGGTCATCCTCTAATACCAGTATTTTAAACATCAGACATTCCCCCTAGTATTTTTCCTACGGCTATTATAACGCCCAATTGTTAACGTTTTGTTTATTTTATGATTTTATTTTCTGTGACCTCTCAGCTGATATCTGTATTCTGCCTGACACATGTTTCTGACATACTTACGATATGTTTGTAAATTATGAAATCAAAAAAGCCGCTGTGCGGAATGGATGTTTCGCACAGCAGCTTTTTTGATTACGCCCGGAGGATACGTTTTCTCCTTTTTTATTCGCTTTATACCGCTTTCTTTATCGCCTTGAGAAATCTCTTTACCAGATCCATCGGCTCTGTAGAGTAAAGAATTCCGTAGGGAATCGTATACTTCCATTCCACGGGAATGATCTTCAGCAGCGGATGCGCGTCTTTCCAGTTTTCAACAGCCATCAGTACTTCATTGCTGTTCTCGCACTGATTAAAGATCTCCATACTGTAGATATCAAAGTCAACCAGCTGGATCTGCGGATGGTTTTTCCAGATATCGTCGCGCAGTTCATCCACATAGTTGCTCCAGCCGCGGTGCATCATCAGAAATCTTTCTCCGTACAGATCCTGGTAGGTCAGAATCTCCTTCTGCGCCAGGCGGTGATTGATCGATACCGCACAGCAGATCCTCTGTCTGGAAAGTTCCATTCCCTGGCACTGGCGGAGCTTCAGCATAGTCTCGTCAAAAATCCCCCCGACCACATCGATATTGGTCCCCAGGTTCTTCAGTATTTCCCTTGCGCTCTCCTGACTGTTCATATAGGGGATCATCTGAATCCGAATGTTCGGATACTCTTTCTGTATTTTTGACCACACCTGAACCAGGGGCGCCGCAGGCGTCATCGGCGAAGTCCCGATCCGTACAACGCTGTCCTTTTCCTGCATGGCTTTCTTCGCCCGCTCCACAGAATCTTTGCTGTACTGGATGATATATTTTGCGTCTCTGTACAGGGACTTCCCGGCTTCCGTCAGGACCAGCCCCCTGTGTGTCCGGACAAACAGCTGCAGTCCCAGGTCCTTCTCAAGGAGATTGATCTGCTTCGTAACAGCAGGAGGCGTAATATAAAGCGCTTCTGCCGCTTCTATTTACCTATTAGTATAAGGTAACTGCCGCAAAATGTAAATGCCTGATCCATGTTACAGATTTTCAAAGAATGTCACCTTAACGCGCCGGGTTATTGACATCCCAAATTCGAGTCGTTATAGTGTTGGTAATAGCAGAAGCGTCAGTCCGATGTCTTCATCCATACCACAGTGAAACAGTTTAAGGAGTGCGCCCATGAACAAAAAAAATATATCGTTCCCCAAAAAACTCTCTCTGAAGCGAATACTTCTCCTTCTCTTCCTGTTATACCTTGCTGCTCTCACAGTTCCATACATTCCTCACAAAAAAGTATCCGACTCTTTTCGAAAATCCTTTTCCGAAAGGACCTTTTACTCAGATACCATCGGCACGGAGCGCGTCGCGTATATTGACGACAATGAGGAAGCGCTGCTTTATCGCCTGCGCATGATCGGGGAGGCAGATGAGGAGATCATCCTGTCTACCTTTGACTTTAATTCTGACCGTGCCGGAAAAGAGATACTGGCAGCCCTGTTACATGCCGCGGACCGCGGCGTATCCGTGCGGATCATAGCAGACGGCATCAGCGGATTTCTCGATCTGCGCGGCGATCCGTGGTTTCAGGCCGCGGCCTCTCATGAGAATATCGAGATCCGTGTCTACAATCCGGTAAACTTCCTCAAGCCATGGGATATGCAGGCGCGTCTCCACGACAAATATCTGATTATTGACCGGGACATGTATCTGCTCGGAGGAAGAAATACAACAAACCTGTTTCTCGGAGATTACTCTTCCTCGAAAAATATTGACCGGGAATTATTCGTGTATGAGACGCAGGATTCCGCGGACTCCTCCCTGTATGAACTTCTGGATTATTTTGAACATATCTGGAACCTTAAGGAAAGCCATGATTATACCTGCCGGAAAA
>CAKNMY010000128.1 GCA_930989745.1 uncultured Lachnospiraceae bacterium
AGGTAAGCGTCCCGATGCCCTGAATATTGTCTCTCACCCAGATTCCCAGCTTATACGTTCCGTCGTCCGTGAGAACCGGCGATGCCGCCACCTCTGTCTCCTCACCGTTTCTCACTATGCCGAGCGTAAGCTCTTCGCCCCCGCTTTCACTTATCATCCGAATAAGCTCTTTCTTGTCTTCCAGTTCAGTGCCGTTTACCTTCCGGATATAGTCTCCGGCCTGCAGAATGTGTTCCGCAGGCCGCACGGCGCTTCCGTCCGCCGCAGTCAGCTCTCCGTCATCAATGACCAGAACACCCCGTGTCTCCATATAGATCCCGACCGTCTGCCCTCCAGCGTACACATACTGCTGCGCGGTGGGCTCGACTGAGACCGTCTTCAGAGGAAGAATTCCTCCCACAGTGTACTCTACCGTGTAGCCTCCGCCCGCGCTGGCTGCCACCGCGGGCTCGTACGTTACCAGGGGATTCGTGCAGATCTCCTCCAGGGCGTCCTTCTCGCCCTCTACCACGTAGACGCGGTCCGGGATGGCGTCCCGCATCCGCAGATAGCAGCCTGCGCACAGCCCCAGCGTCATCAGGGCGAGGAGCGCTGTGTACAGTTTCTTCCTGTATTTTCTCATGCTTCATCACATCCTTTACTGAAATTGAGCTCCGCCTGCAGGATATGTGAAATCCTCCCGCGGACTTCCCAATTCAGAAAAAAAAACGGGAACGTCCGCGTCTTTCGGCGTTCGTCCCCATTAGTATGTGATGAATCTAATTTTTCAGTCTTGTATTTTTTTGTACCTGTGCCAATTCTTTCATTTCTCCGGCATTCTTCAGCACAGCTCCGGTGATCTTCGCTCCTCCGAGCATTCTCGCGAGCTCGCGGACGGATTCTTCATGATCCAGGCGGCGGATCCCGGTGCGGGTCTCGCCGTTTTCCACGGCTTTCGCTATCTCGAAGTGCGCGTCCGCCATGGCTGCGATCTGAGGCAGATGCGTAATGCACAGAACCTGACGGCTTCTGCCGATGACCGCCATCTTCTCCGCCACCATCTGCGCGGTGCGGCCGCTGATTCCCGTATCGATCTCGTCGAAGATCAGCGTGCCCACATCATCCCGGTCCGCCAAAAGCGTCTTGATCGCGAGCATGATACGCGAAAGCTCACCGCCGGAGACGACCTTTGCCAGGGCTCTGAGCGGCTCGCCGGGGTTTGTGGAAATCCGGTATTCCACGAGATCCATGCCTTCCGGAGTGTATGTCTCCTGGAGCGTAACCGCGATTTCAAAGACCACGTCGAGAAAATTCAGCTCTTTTAAATTTTCGACGATTTTGTCTTTCAGCTCTTTCGCATAGTTTTCCCTGAGCGCATGCAGCTTATGCGCGTTTTTCTCATATTTCTGCGCCGCCTCCTTCAGGGATTTTCCAAGTTCTTCCTTTTTTTCCTGAAAGTGCAGCAGCTCTTCCAGCCTGGTTTCCTTTTCCTTCTTTGCCTCCCGGATGCGCTCCAGCGTATTTCCATATTTTGTCTTTAAATGATTGATCTGGTTCAGTCTCTGCTCTGTGCTGAAAAACTGCTCCTCCGAAAACGTCTGCCCCGCAAGATAGGAGGAGAGCTCGCGGTTGAAGTCGTTCAGGATCGTATCCACGTCTTTGAGCGCTGAGCTGAGCTGCTCCACCTGACTGTCGCAGGCCTGCACTGCCGAAAGCTCCCGCAGCGCTCTGCCGACCAGGTCCGCGGCGCCCTCGCCGCCCCCGGTGCACTGATAGGCCCCGGTCAGTCCCTCCGTGATCCTCCTGGCATTCAAGAGTCTCCGGTACTCCTGTTCGAGTTTCTCGTCCTCGCCCTCCTGCAGGGCGGCATTTTCGATCTCCTCTATTTCAAATTCCAGAAAAGAAATCTCGCGAAGGCGCTGTTCCTCATCCATCTCATATTCCTTTAAGCGGCTTCTGAGGTTCTGATATTCCCGATACAGCCTTCCCGATTCGTCCCGCACAGGCAGGATCTCCTCCGCGCCGTATTCATCCAGAATCTCCAGCTGTTTTTCCCGGTAGAGCAGAGACTGGTGTTCGTGCTGCCCATGGATATCCAGCAGCAGCGAAGCAATCCTGCGCACAGCGGACGCCGGGCAGGTCTCCCCGTTGATCCGGCTCACGCTCCTGCCGCCCGACATCTTCCTGGTAATGATCACCTGCCCGTCCTCGGGCCGGATGTCCTGCGCAAGCAGCGCCTCCTGAACAGCGGGCTGATCCACCTGAAAAATCAGCTCCACCAGCGCAGGTTCGTCCTGCCGGCGGAGCATTCCCTTGTCCAGCTTCTGTCCCAGCGCCAGGTTTATGGATCCGATAAGAATGGACTTTCCGGCTCCGGTCTCTCCGGTAAGAATATTCAGGCCGGGAGAAAATTCCACCTCCAGCTCTGAAATCAGCGCCAGATTCTTTACATGTAAATTCGTCAGCATGTCTCCTCCGCCTTATTCCTGGAAGCTGTCCAGCATTTTCTGTATCTTGTCCATCACCAGAAGCGCGTCGTCTGACGTGCGGATGACGCACATGATCGTATCGTCTCCCGCTATGCATCCCACCACCTCGGACCAGTTCATATCATCGAGCGCCACTCCGACCGCATTCGCCATGCCGCTCTCGGTCTTGATGACCAGAATATTCTGGGCAATATCCATGGATACGAACGCCGCTTTGAGTACCTTCGCGTACTTGGCTCCCATTTCCTGGCTGCTGGTCTGCTGCACCGCGTACTTGAACTTTCCGTCCTCTTTCGTCACTTTGGTGAGCTTGAGCTGCCGGATATCGCGGGACACCGTGGCCTGGGTCACCTGAAAGCCCGCCTGGTTCAGCTTTTCTGCCAGCTCTTCCTGTGTCTCGATGTCATATTGATTGATCAGCTGTATAATCTGCGCGTGTCTTGCTATCTTCATCTTAACGGCAACCTCCTAATTGTTTCCCATTTTCTCCCGAAGTGTCTCCAGAAAGCTGATATTGCTGATCTTGACGATCCGGGTATCCTTCTTCGATTTGCTGATAATGATCTTGTCTCCTGTCACCATCTCCACGGTGGTATCCCCGTCGAACGACGCCATTCCGTGCTCTTCCCTCTCGTCCCTTCCGGGCCCGATCTCCACGGTGATCGTATCATCGGACGGAAATACCACGCTTCTGCTGTTCAGCGTATGCGGAGCGAGCGGAGTCATCAGAAGCAGCGACGCTGCCGGAGAGATGAGCGGCCCGCCGGCCGATAGGCTGTAGCCGGTGGAACCCGTGGGGGTGGCTATGATGATGCCGTCCGCGGAATAGCTGTTCAGGTATGTTCCGTTGATGTAATTGTTAAAGCGCACCACGCGCGGAGCCCCGCTGCGGCTGATCACAATGTCATTGAGCGCGATATCTTCCTTCAGCAGCACGCCTCTGCGGTATACCTTCCCGTTCAGCATAATCCGGTGTTCGATCTCATAGCGGTCCTCCATCAGATGATCGAGCGCGGGGTAGATTCCCTTGCGGCCGACCTCCGCAAGATATCCCAGCGTCCCCAGATTGATTCCGAAGAGCGGAATGCCCTTCTCCACCGTATCTCTCGCCGCCTGCAGCAGCGTGCCGTCCCCGCCGAGCACGAGGATGCACTCGGTATCGTCAGGAATCTGATCCGCATCGGTATAGTGATAATCCCCGGAGCGGTCCTCTCCCGCCACATCCCTGACGCGGCAGACCTTCCCGTGGGAGGTCAGATATTCGGCGATCTTGCGGGTCACCATCAGCTCTCTGTCCTTCATTGTGTTTGTGATTATGTAAAACCTGTCCATCCCGCTTACTCCCTGTCAGTCCAATGTTCCGTGCGCCTGCTCCACAATCTCCCGCACCGATACCGAAGCCTCGGGAACTTCCGTTCCTTCCGGAAGCTTTTCCAGGTGCAGCAGATATTCAATATTGCCCTCCGGGCCTTTGATCGGAGAAAACTCCAGATGCAGTACGCCAAAGGCAATCGAACGCGCGTAGGCGATCACCTGCTGGATCACTTCCTCATGCACCTTCGGATCGCGCACCACGCCCTTCTTTCCGACCTTCTCTCTGCCGGCCTCAAACTGCGGCTTGATCAGGCACACCATCTGAGCGCCCTCTTCCATGAGATTCCGCACAGGCAAAAGTACCTTGGTCAGAGAGATGAAGGAGACGTCGATGGAGACAAACTGCACGGGCTCAGCGATATCCTCGGGCGTCACATAGCGGATGTTCGTGCGCTCCATGCACACTACCCGCTCATCGTTTCTGAGCTTCCAGTCCAGCTGCCCGTGGCCCACGTCCACAGAATAGACCTTCACCGCGCCGTTCTGAAGCATACAGTCCGTAAATCCTCCGGTCGACGCGCCGACATCCATGCAGACCCTGCCCTCGAGGCTCAGCCCGAAGTGTGTCATCGCCTTCTCCAGCTTCAGTCCTCCGCGGCTCACATAGGGGAGCGTGTTCCCCTTAACCGTGATCTGTACGGTCTCCGGAAACATGGCTCCCGCCTTATCTTCTCTCTGGCCGTCCACCAGCACGCTGCCGGCCATAATGACGGCTTTTGCCTTTTCTCTGGACGGCGCCAGGTTCCTCTTTACCAGTAATACATCCAAACGTTCTTTCATTCTCTATTCTCTCCCGCTTTCCAGCGCATGTATTATCTTTTCCGCAATGCCTGCCGCATCGATGCCGAGCATCCGGTACAGTTCTCCCACTCCGCCCTGTTCCACAAACATGTCAGGAATCGCTGCGCGCAGCACAGGGGTATGGATCCCCTCGGAGGCGAGGTAACTCTGCACCTGCTCTCCGAATCCGCCGGTACAGACATTCTCCTCCATCGTCACGACCAGACGGTATTCCTTCGCAAGTCTTCGAACCGCGTCTCTGTCAAACGGCTTGACAAATCGGGCGTTCACCACCGCCGGGCGGATCCCCTGCTTTCTCAGCAGCTCCGCGGTCTCCATGGCGGTCTTTACCATACTTCCCACAGCGAGCAGCGCTGCCGATCCGTCTCCCTCGCAGATGGTCTCCGCCCTGCCCAGCACAATGGGATCTCTCTGCTCCTGAAGTTCATCGTACGCCTCTCCTCTCGGGTAGCGAACCGCAATGGGCCCGTCAAAGTCCACAGCGAACTTGATCATATCCGAGAGTTCCCACTTATTCTTCGGAGCCAGAACCGTCATATTCGGCATCAGTGAGAGATAGGACAGATCAAAGCAGCCCTGGTGCGTCTCTCCGTCGCTTCCCACAAGGCCCGCGCGGTCAACCGCAAACACCACGTGCAGCTTCTGCATGCAGACATCCTGAAGAATCTGGTCAAAAGCGCGCTGAAGAAACGAAGAGTAGACTGCCACCACCGGGATCAGTCCGCCCAGAGCCATGCCCGCCGCAAACGTCACCGCGTGTTCCTCGGCGATGCCCACGTCAAAGAAACGATCCGGAAACATGTTTCCAAAGCGCTTCAGTCCCGTTCCCGTCATCATCGCCGCGGTCACCGCGACTACCTTCGGGTTGCGGTCTCCCATCTTGCGCATAACGGTTGAGAAAATGTCCGTGTAGCTCGCCTTCCCGCCCCTGTTTGAAGGAATTCCCGTATCGATCTCAAACGGCGCCGTGCCGTGAAAGCGCGCCGGATGGCGCACCGCGGGATCATAGCCCCTGCCTTTCTGCGTAAGCACATGCACCAGTACCGGTCCCTCCACCCGCTTTGCCTCAGACAGCACTTTTACCAGCTGCCGGATGTTGTGTCCGTCCACGGGTCCTAAATAAGTGATGCCCATATTTTCGAAAAACATTCCCGGAATCACAAACTGCTTGATGCTGCTCTTCGTCTTCCGCAGCGCGTCCACCATGCCGTCTCCGACTCTTGGAATCTTCTTCAGGGAGTTCTCAAGCTCTGTCTTCAGATTCGTGTATGCCGTGGCTGTCCGCAGATTTCCGAGGTACTGGGAAATCCCTCCCACATTCCGGGTAATGGACATCTCATTGTCATTGAGTACGATGATGAAGTTCTTCTTCAGAGAGCTGGCATTGTTCATTGCCTCAAACGCCATTCCGCCGGTCAGCGCCCCGTCTCCGATCACGGACACGACCGTGTAATCCTCCTTTAAGAGCTCCCGCGCCCGCACATAGCCCAGGCCCGCGGAAATCGAAGTGGAGCTGTGCCCTGTGTCAAACGAGTCGCAGCAGCTCTCCTCCCGCTTCGGGAATCCGCTCAGCCCGTGAAATTTTCTCAGGCTGTCGAACGCTTCCCTGCGCCCTGTGAGAATCTTATGCGTATACGCCTGATGGCCCACATCCCAGATCAGCTTATCCTGCGGGAATTCCAGCACTCTGTGCAGAGCGATCGTCAGCTCCACGACTCCCAGATTCGACGCCAGATGGCCTCCCGTCCGGCTCAGCGACTGGATCAGGAACTCCCGGATCTCCTGCGCAAGCGGCGCCAGCTCTTCCTGAGGCAGCTTCTTCACCGCATTTACTTCATTTATCTTCTCTAATATCATCAGATATCATCCTTTTCAGTACTTTCTGGAAGCCATCCACAACAGAATTTCCTCCAGAAATTCATTTCTCACCGGGAGGCTGCGAAGGCTCTCCATCGCCTCTCCGGTCAGCCGGTCCACTTCTCTGCCCGCGCCGTCAATTCCCTTCAGGGTGACATAGGTGACCTTGTGATTCTTCTCATCACTG
>CAKNMY010000129.1 GCA_930989745.1 uncultured Lachnospiraceae bacterium
CAGCGACACGAGGATTTTCAGTCCTCTGCTCTACCAACTGAGCTATCTGGGCTTGGTTTGTTTTTGAAACCTTTGTTATACTATCATAATTTTCCAGCCAATGCAAGAACTTTTTGAAAAAAATTTCTGGGAGCCATATTTTATTGAACTTCTCCTGCGTTTTTGATATGATGGAGTATAGGAAAAAGCGGCACAGACTGTGCCTGGAAGAAACAGGAGGCAATGTAATATGATGTTTGACGTAACTGCATTAGGAGAATTATTGATTGATTTCACACCCTGCGGAACATCCGAGGCGGGAATGAACTTATTTGAGCAGAATCCGGGCGGAGCTCCGGCAAATGTACTGGCAGCGCTGTGCAATCTGGGATTTCAGACAGCGTTCATCGGCAAGGTGGGCGATGACATGCACGGAGCGCTGTTAAAGGATACTCTGGACAAGGCCGGAATCGACACAACAGGGCTGATCGTGGACGACTCTGTGTTTACGACACTGGCATTTGTTTCTCTGCAGAATGGTGAGAGGAATTTCTCCTTCGCGAGAAAGCCGGGCGCGGATACTCAGTTAAGACCGGAGGAAGTAAAGGAGGAGATCGTGAAGAATACGAAGATCTTCCACTGCGGTTCCCTGTCTCTGACGGATGAGCCGGCAAGAAGCGCGACCTTCCATGCGGTGAAGATGGCAAAGGAGGCCGGGGCTCTGATCTCCTATGATCCGAACTACCGTGCGCCGCTGTGGAACAGTGTCGAGGAGGCAAAGGAGCAGATGCGTTCCATGATTCCGTACGCTGATATCATGAAGATCTCCGATGAGGAGACGGCGCTGCTGACAGATTACAGCGATCCGAAGGAGGCTGCGCAGGCGCTTCTCGATCAGGGTGTTGCGTGCGTGGTAGTTACACTCGGAAAGGACGGAGCGCTTTTAAAGACGGCTCAGGTTGAGATCGTAGAAAAAGGAAAGGAGCGCAAGGTGGTTGACACTACAGGCGCAGGCGATTCCTTCTGGGGAGGCATTCTGTCCAGATTCGCCAAGGACGGCATCAGCCCGGCGGAAATCACCGAGGAAAAAGCTCGCGAATACGTTCGCTTCGCCAACGCAGTGGCCGGTCTGTGTGTGGAGAAGAGAGGCGCGATTCCTGCGATGCCGACGCTGGAGCAGGTACTGGCTGAATTATGAAAATCCTGCTGACTGCGGTAAATGCAAAATATATTCATTCCAATCCGGCGGTGTATGACCTTCAGGCATACGCCGCCAGATTTGGACAGAGGGCAGAGCTGGCGGAGTTTACGATCAATCAGTCCAGGGACGAGATTCTCAGAGAAATTTACCTGGAGCATCCGGACGTGCTCTGCTTTTCCTGCTATATCTGGAATATTTCCTTTGTGAGAGATCTGATCTCTGACGCTGCGAAAATTCTGCCCGGAATTGAGATATGGGCAGGCGGTCCCGAAGTCTCCTATGATGCGGGGCAGTTTCTGGCAGAGAATCCGGCTGTGCGGGGAGTTATGATGGGAGAAGGAGAGCAGACGTTTCTGGAACTGATGCAATTTTATAATGGGGAAAATAAATCTCTTGATATGATCGAGGGGATTGTTTTCCGGACTGACTGCGGAGAAGTCGTATCAACGGGCTGGCGGGAAGTGTTGGATCTGAGTGAAGTTCCGTTTCCCTACAGCGATCTGGAAAATTTTGAACACAGAATCATTTACTATGAGTCCAGCAGAGGCTGTCCGTTCCGGTGCAGCTACTGTCTCTCGTCAGTGGATAAGCGGCTGCGCTTTCGCGATCTCTCGCTTGTAAAGCGCGAGCTGATGTTCTTTCTCGAGCGCCGGGTCGCGCAGGTGAAGTTTGTGGACCGGACGTTTAACTGCAGAAAGGAACACTCCAGGGAGATCTGGCGCTTCCTGACAGAACATGACAACGGAATCACTAATTTTCATTTTGAGATAGCTGCGGATCTGCTGGAAGAAGAGGATTTTGAAATTTTTTCACGCATGAGACCGGGACTGATACAGCTGGAGATCGGAGTGCAGACCACAAATCCCAAAACTCTGAGAGAAATTCACAGAAATATGGATTTTTCAAAGGCATCTGCGGCGGTGCGCGCTGTGCAGAAGAACCGGAACATTCATCAGCACCTCGATCTGATCGCGGGCCTTCCATGGGAAGATTATGAGAGTTTTGCGCGGTCCTTCGGGGATGTCTATGCGCTTCGCCCGCAGCAGCTCCAGCTCGGTTTCCTGAAAGTGCTGAAAGGTTCTTATATGCAGGAACACACGGCGGAGTACGGATGCCTTTACAGAAAACGGGAACCGTATGAGGTCCTTTCCACCGCATGGCTCTCCTACGGGGATGTCCTGAAGCTGAAGGCGGTGGAGGAGATGGTGGAAGTTTATTATAACAGCGGACAGTTTCAGGCGGTGCTTCCGGAGATGGAGCGCAGATATGAGAATCCGTTTTTTATGTTTGAAAAACTGGGAGAATTTTATGAGAAAAAATCGTACATCAATATTTCCCACAGCCGCATCCGGCGGTATGAAATCCTGCTGGAATTTCTCACACAGGAAGAGCCGGAGCGGCTGGAAGAATACCGGCAGCTGCTGACGTATGATGCTTATGCCAGGGAGAATCTGAAAAGCCGTCCTGCTTTTGCTCCGGCGGAGGAACATAAGCAGGAAATTCGCTCCTTCTATCAGTGGGAGGAGGAACACCGCAGATATCTGCCCGACTATGCGGATTATGACTGGAAACAGATGAGCAAAATGACGCACATGGAATATTTTACCGCTCCGATTCCGCTGATTTCACAGAGCTATGAAGCGGAGGGCGGATATTTTCTGCTCTTCGATTACCGCTGCCGTGACCCGTTAACCTATAACGCGCGCTGCGTCGTCGTGCCCGCGCGTCTGACAGAACAGGGAGTGTAAGATGGCTTCAAAGAGAACAAAGGAAATCCTGGCGCTTCTTGACGAGGCGTATACAAGAGAGTATAAGTGCTATCTGAATCATGAAAATGCGGGACAGCTTCTGATTGCTACCATATTATCGGCGCAGTGCACGGACGCCCGGGTGAATATTGTGACGGAAACACTGTTTCGCAAATATCCGGATATGCAGGCGTTTGCGGATGCCGATCTGGCTGAGCTGGAACAGGACATCAAGCCTACGGGATTTTACCGCAATAAGGCGAAGAATATTATCGGATGCGCCAAAAAGCTTATGGAGGAGTACGGCGGGGAGGTTCCGAATGATCTGGAGGCGCTTACAAGCCTTCCGGGCGTGGGACGCAAGACTGCAAACGTGATCCGGGGAAATATTTACCATGAACCCAGCGTGGTTGTGGATACGCATGTGAAGCGGATATCCAGGCGTCTGGGACTTACGAAAGAAGAGGATCCTGAGAAGATTGAGTTCGAACTTATGAAAGTACTGCCGAAAGACCACTGGATTTTATATAATATTCAGATCATCACTTTCGGCAGACAGATCTGTTTTGCCAGAAATCCGAAATGCGGCGAGTGCTTTCTGACGAAATACTGCCGGGAGTTCGGGAAAGGAAAGAAGACGACATGACAGAACAATATATTGTGCTGGATCTGGAGACTACCGGGCTCTCGCCCAAAGATGACAAAATTCTGGAGATCGGCGCCGCGCGGATTGCAGACGGATGCGTACAGGAGGTATACCAGGCTTTTGTAGATCCGCATATCAAGATACCGGAGCGCATTACAGAGCTGACCGGAATCACCGATGAGATGGTGATCGGGCAGAAGAGCAATGAGGAGGCAGTGAGGGAGCTGGTGCAATTCTGCGGCGAACTTCCGCTTCTGGGCCACAATATTCTGTTTGACTATGGCTTTTTGAAGCACAGCGCCGTGAATCTGGGAATTCCGTTTGAGCGGGAGGGGATTGATACGCTCAAGATCGCCAGAGAACTGCTCCCGGCAGAGGAGAAGAAGAGCCTGGAGGCGCTCTGCGGCAGATTTGGGATCTCCAGGGAGCATGCTCACCGTGCGCTGGATGACGCGCTGGCGACACATGAACTGTATCTGGCGCTGCGGCGTGACTGCCCGGTGGAAAGAGAGGAACTGTTCAGCCCCCATCCGCTTATTTACCGTGCAAAACGGCAGGGGCCGATCACTCCGGCACAAAAAGGATACTTGAAAGATCTGGCTGCCTATCATAAGATAGAGCTGGAGGCAGATCCGGAGAGCCTGACAAAGAATGAGGCGTCCCGGCTGATTGACAGAATTATTCTGACTTACGGAAGGATCAGGAGGTGAGTTTTGATGATGGATCCGAGAAAGAACAAGACGCGCAGAGTGATCGCGGGCATAATCGCGATTCTCCTGATTGTTGTTATGGTGGCCAGCCTGATGTCCAGTATCTGGATGTAGCTGTTGGAATGGCTGCGCCCTGAAATACGGAAAAGAGGTAGAATCACTATGAAGATTGGGAAATTACCGGAGTCCGTACTGATACGTTCGGTTTTAAAACAGACCGGCCACAGAAGGCCGGATGTGCTTGCGGGACCGGCAGTAGGGCAGGACTGCGCTGCGCTTTCTGTGGGTGAAGATGAGGCGGTCGTGCTTTCTTCTGATCCCGTTACCGGAACGTCCACACAGATCGGAAGTCACGGCATCTATGTGACGGCGAACGATCTGGCGGCATCCGGCGCTGAGCCGGCAGGTGTTCTGCTGACCATTTTGCTTCCGCAGAACACGCAGGAAGAGGAGCTCCGGCAGATTATGCAGGATGCGGAGCAGGCTTGCGCAAAGCTGGGTATGGAGATTCTGGGAGGACATACAGAGGTCACAGACGCAGTGTGCCGCCCATTGATCTCGGTGACGGGAGTTGGAAAAATCAAAAAGAACCGTCTGCAGCTGGCCGCAGATGTTAAACCTGGCCAGGAGATTGTTGTGACGAAATGGATCGGCCTGGAGGCGACTGCAATACTCGCAAGAGAGAGAGAAGCGGAGCTGAAAAGACACTTTCCATCAGAACTCGTGGAGACTGCGAAGGGATTTGCGGATGATCTCTGCGCGGTGAAGGATGCTGCTGTGGCGTCCGAATGCGGCGCAGGCGTCATGCATGATATTACCGAGGGCGGTATCTTTGGTGCGCTCTGGGAAATGGCTTCCGCAGCCGGGGTGGGAATGGATATTGATTTGAAAAAGATACCCATTCGCCAGGAAACTGTGGAAATCTGCGAGTACTTTGGGCTCAATCCGTACCAGATCATGTCCAGCGGTTCGATGCTGATCGCTGCGGACAACGGGTGGGGACTGGTGCGCGAACTGGAAAAAGCCGGTATACCCGCTGCTGTTATCGGAACATTTACCAGCGGGCATGACCGGATCATCCGCAACGGAGAGGAACGCCGGTACCTGGATAAGCCGCAGACGGATGAACTCTATAAGGTAATGAGACAGGAGACTGAGACATGTCAAAACTGAATATTGTATTATTTGAACCGGAGATTCCGGCAAATACCGGAAATATCGGAAGAACCTGCGTTGCCACCGGAACGCGCCTGCATCTGATCGAACCGCTGGGATTCCGGCTTGACGAGAAGTCTCTGCGCCGCGCAGGCATGGACTACTGGCATAAGCTGGATGTAACACGCTATATTGATTACCAGGACTTCCTGGAAAAGAATCCGGGAGCCAAAATCTATATGGCGACGACAAAGGCGCCGAAGATTTATACAGAGGTCTCCTATGAGGAGGATTGTTATATCATGTTCGGCAAGGAGAGCGCCGGAATTCCTGAGGAAATCCTGCTGGAAAACCAGGAACGCGCAATCCGAATCCCTATGAATGAGGAAATTCGCTCACTGAACCTGGGAAACTCAGTGGCGATTGTATTATATGAAGCGCTTCGGCAGCAGAATTTTGCCGATATGCAGCTTCAGGGACATCTGACAAAATACGAATGGAAATAATGGCGGAGTACGGGCCATGAGGGAACAGTACCCGTACAGGAAGAGGAACACTTACAGGATCGGGCCCGGAAGTGTTCCTTGCAATATGAAGGGGATTGCTTTTTAGTTTAGCGGAATTCTAGATGAAAATTTCAGGAAAATCGGGAATGGTGAAATAAAAAGACAAAAAACAAAAAATGTAAAAATAGGGGTTGACGGATCGAAAAACGCGTGGTATTATATGGAAGCTGTCACGGAGCGGGAACGCTGACGGACAGGGTTGTTTGATGCCGGAGAAGCCTTTGAGCCGCGGCGAAAACAAATAAAAAAAGTGCTTGACAAACAGGAAGGCACATGATATGATATCGGAGTTGTCACAAAAGAGCGGCAAACACGAAAAACAAAAAAGTTTAAAAAGTTCTTGACAAGCGCAAAACGATATGATAAAATATCGGAGCTGTCAAAAA
>CAKNMY010000130.1 GCA_930989745.1 uncultured Lachnospiraceae bacterium
GCATATATACATCTTCGAGCGGCTGGAGGAGAGCGCTGCTCTCAACATGGAGCTCGCCAGGGAAGGGCTTCTGGTCAGAAGCATCGGAATCACGAGCGAGGAACTGGAAAACTACTTCATTCAGCTGGTGGGAGGTGAGCAGAATGCTTAGTGCAGTGAAAATGGATTTATACCGCATGCGGAAGACAAGGAGCTTCTGGGGCGTGCTGATCGCCATGATTCTGTTTACCGTGTGGTCAGTGGCTATGACGAAGATGGATACAGAGCTTCCCGATACGGCGCAGACGCAGGAGGCGGAGGAACAGACGGAGGACGAGCTGTTTATCGGCATTGGAGTGACGGTGGAGGATACGCAGCAGAATCCGCTGACAGCGGCGGATGAGATTTATGCCCATTTTTCGAGCAAACTGCCGTGCATCTTTATCTGCATTTTCGCGGTGATGTTTTCGGTCGCGGATTTTCACACGGGCTTTATCAAAACAATTGGCGGACAGGTGGAAAAGCGGGGATACCTTATAATTTCCAAGGGAGCCGCCCTGGCGGTGTTCACTGCGATCGCGACAGTGCTCGAGACGGCGGCGATCCTGGCCGCGTCATGGATCTGCTTTCCGGGAATCCGGCTGGGAGCCGGAGGAGAGCTTGCCGTATATCTTGCGGTTCAGTTCCTGCAGGGTACGGCGCTTGCCTGGATCATCATGGCGTTTGCGGTTCTCACAAGGAGCAGCGTGGTGTCGCTGAGCTTGCCGGACTGCTGAATGACATGCTGGATGAGCGCAGAAAAGCGGAGCGAAGCATGAAGCAGAGGGAAAAGCTCATTTCCGACACCTACACCAATCTCTCCCACGACATCCGCACGCCGCTGACCTCTCTGGACGGCTATTTTCAGCTTCTGCGGCAGGCGCAGACGGAGGAGGAGAGGAAGCGGTATGAGGAGATCATCCGGGAGAGGATCAGGAGCCTGGAGGAACTTCTGGAGGAGCTGTTTACGTTCGCCAAGCTGAGAGATACCTCGTATGAGCTGGAACTGGCTCCGTGTCCTCTGAAAAAACTGCTGACAGAATTGGTGCTGTCGTGCTACGGAGAGTGGAGCCAGAGGGGAATTGTGCCGGATATTGATATGCCGGACAGAGAACTCTTCGTCAGAGGAAATGAGCTGGCGATCCGAAGGACGATCCAGAATGTGCTGAAGAACGCCCTGGTTCACGGCAGTAAGGAAATCGGGATCCGGCTTGTCGGAGAGGAGGGCTGCGCCGGGCTGACGGTTACCAACCGCGTGGAGGATCCCGGTGAGGTGGATGTGGAGCGGGTGTTTGAGCGCTTTTACAAAGCAGATCCTGCCAGAAGCCGCACTTCCTCGGGCCTGGGGCTCTCGATTGCGAAGGAGTTTGTCGGGCACATGGGAGGAGAAATACGGGCTTTTCTGGAGGGAGACCTCTTTGGGATAGAGATCCGGCTTCCGCTCACGGAACCTGACAGGTAAAAGTTTTGGCTTTGCTGTTTCAAAGCAAAAAATAAACAGAGGTTTTACTGGAACGCGCGTATGGGAAGTAGTATAATAAAAGACAGCGGATGAAAAGCCTGAATGTATATTTGCAGCAAGACAGGGCAGCAGGAAGAAGGCTGCCCGGACAGGAGGCAGAATGGAAGCAAGACTTCTGAAAAACAAATATTTTCTGTATGCCACAGAGTTCTTTTCCGGCATGTCCGTGATGGCGGTGGAACTGGGAGCCAGCAGACTGATGGCGCCGTATTTCAGCTCCTCTCAGATCGTGTGGACCGTCATTATCGGTGTAATTATGATCGCGATGGCGATTGGAAATGTGTGGGGCGGACGCTCTGCGGACAAAAACAACAATCCGGCAAAGCTTTACCGCAGGCTGATCATAGCAGCGATCTGGATTGCCCTGATCCCGTTTGCGGGCAGATATCTGATGCTGGGAATCTCCCTGCTTCTGGCAATGTTTGTCAAGAGCAATTTTCTGATCTGGGCCGCGTTCACGGCGTGTCTGGTAATCTTTGCGTTTCCCTGCGTGCTGCTGGGAACAGTGACTCCCTCTCTGGTAAAGTATACGGTGTCCAGCCTGGATGACAACGGAAAGACGGTGGGGGAACTGGGAGCCCTGAATACCATCGGCAGCATTATAGGAACATTTCTTCCGACCTTTGTGACCATCCCGGCAGTGGGAACGGCGGCGACATTTTTGATTTTCTCCGGCGTTCTGGCAGTCATCGGGATCGCCTATTTTATCTCTGCGGGCAGAAGAAGCGTTGCGGGAATCGTATCCGTGGTTGTTATCATCGCGCTGGCCGCTTCGACGCCGAAGTTCAGTTTCGCGTTTTGGGAGAATGATCTTGCCGTGGAGGATGAATCGATTTATAACTACCTGCAGGTAAAAGACGATGAGGAGCAGACCGTACTCTCCACAAACGTGCTGTTCGGCGTGCAGTCCATACAGATGAAGCAGGGCGGGCTGACAGGGATGTATTACGACTATGCCCTGGCTGCCCCGGTGATGGCGCAGCTTCCCGAACAGCAGGAGGGAAGTGTGATGATTCTGGGACTTGGTTCCGGAACATTTGCGTCTTACTGTGACCGGTATTTCCCGAAGGTAAAGATCCAGGGAGCGGAAATTGATCAGAAGATCGTGGACATCGCGGAGGAGTATTTTAATCTTCCCGAGGATGTGGAGGTCGCTGTGGAGGACGGACGCGCTTATCTGCGCGCCTCTGATGAGCAGTATGATGTGATTATGGTGGACGCTTATCAGGATATTACGATTCCGTTCCAGATGTCCTCGCAGGAGTTTTTCACAGAGGTGAAGGATCACCTGAAGGATACCGGCGTGATGGTCGTAAATATGAATATGCGCTCCGAACAGGAGGATTCCATCAACGACTATCTTCAGGATACAATCGCGTCTGTGTTCCGGCACGTGTACTATGCGCCTGTCCCGGGCACGACGAATGTGGAAGTATACGCCACAAATTCGGAGAGCCTGCCGGAAGATTTTGCGGATAATATCGAGCTGATCTCAGACAGCGAGCTTCGCTCCGTTATGGAAGAAGTCAGCGCTGCGATGCAGGAATACGAGGGACAGGACCGGATTCTGACAGACGACAAGGCGCCCGTGGAGCTGCTCGGTATGGAAGTGCTCGATGAGATTATTGGGAATGAGCTGGACTATTATAAAGATTTATATCTGAGCAGATAGCTGCCCGGATCAGGAAAGTCCGGAGAGAATGGCTGTAAAATTGACAAAATATTCTGGACAAAGCTGCAGGATATCCTTATAATGGAGATATAAAAATATCCGCGCCCGCCGGAACGTGGCAGGAAGCGGGCGTCAGGAAAAAACAGGAGGCAAGTAATGAGAATTATCAAAACCAAAGACTACGATGATATGAGCAGAAAGGCAGCAAACGTGATCTCCGCAGTTATGACGGAGAAGCCCGCATGCGTGCTGGGACTGGCGACAGGTTCTTCCCCGATCGGAACCTACAAAAACCTGATTAAGCGCTATGAGAACGGTGATCTGGATTTCTCTCAGGTGACGACTGTAAATCTGGACGAGTATAAGGGACTTGATCATGACAATGATCAGAGCTACTACTACTTTATGAGAGAGAATCTGTTTAAGCATGTGAATATCAATATGGAGCGCACGAATGTTCCGAACGGTATGGAGCCGGACAGCGAGAAGGCATGTGAAGCATACAATGAGATTATCCACAGCGTTGGACAGATTGATATGCAGCTTCTGGGGATCGGACATGACGGCCATATCGGATTTAATGAGCCGGCGGATCATTTCCCGAAAGAGACACACTGCGTAGATCTGACAGAGACAACGATCAACGCCAATGCGAGATTCTTTGCGAGCAGAGAGGATGTTCCGACTCAGGCGTACACGATGGGAATTCAGACCATCATGTCAGCAAAGAAGGTGCTGATGGTTGCAAGCGGAGCGGACAAGGCTGATATCATTGCGCAGGCATTCTTCGGTCCGGTGACGCCGCAGGTACCGGCCTCTATTTTACAGTTCCATCCGGATTTTATTCTGGTAGCTGACGAGGCGGCGCTGTCAAAAGTAAATCTGTAAGGAGAGAAGGGCGGGACTGCCGCGGGGCGGCCCCCGCCCTTGTTTGTAAGGTTAGACATTCGCGAAGCCGCAGCCAGGGATTTCGGGCGCGGCTGGAGAAAATGTGAGATACGGGAAAGGAAGGTTGACAGGAATGAAGATTATCAATGCGCAGGTATTTGGCGAAGACGGCAGATTTGAGGAAAAAGAGATCTGCATGAAGGATGGCTTTTTCGCCGATGATGCGGACGGAGAAGTGCTGGACGCGTCAGGGCTGTATGCGATTCCGGGGCTTGTGGACATTCATTTCCATGGCTGCGTGGGATACGATTTCTGCGACGGCACGGTGGAAGCGTTTGACGCGATTGCCAACTATGAGGCGGCAAACGGCGTGACTGCGATCTGCCCGGCGACCATGACGCTGAGCGAGGGAACGCTGGAACGCGTCTTTAAGGCAGCCGGCGCCTACCAGAATACGCAGGGCTCTGTGTTTGCCGGCATCAATATGGAGGGACCTTTTGTGGCAATGAAGAAGAAGGGCGCCCAGAACGGAAAGTATATCCGCAAGCCGGATGTGGCGATGTTCCGGAAGATGCAGAAGCTCAGCGGCGGGCTGATCAAGCAGGTGGCTGTAGCGCCTGAGGAGGACGATGAGTTTGAATTCATCGAAGCGCTGAAAGACGAGGTTGTGCTGTCCGTGGCACATACCTGCTGTGATTACTGCAGGGCGAGAGAGGCATTCCAGAGAGGCTCCAATCATGTGACTCATCTGTACAATGCCATGAATGGATTTACACACAGAGAGCCGGGCGTCGTGGGCGCTGCGTGTGATAATGAGAACGTCTATGTGGAGCTTATCTGCGACGGCATACATATCCATCCTGCCACAGTTCGCACGACATTCAAGATGTTCGGAAATGACCGCATCTGCATGATCAGCGACAGTATGATGGCGACCGGAATGCCGGACGGAAAGTATGCGCTGGGCGGACAGGACGTATTTGTGACAGGAAAGAAAGCGGTTCTTGATGACGGCACGATTGCCGGCAGCGCTTCTAACCTTATGGACTGTCTGCGCGTGGCTGTGAAGGAAATGCAGGTGCCGCTGGAGAGCGCGGTAAAGGCGTGTACCTTAAATCCGGCAAAATCTCTGGGGCTGGATAATCTGCACGGAAGCATTACCGCAGGAAAATACGCGAATTTGGTGCTGCTGGACAAGGATCTGAATATTGTAAAGGTGTTCATCAAAGGAGAGGAATACCGGAAATAAACAACAGCAAAATGCCGGACCGCAGTGTCCGGCATTTTGCTGTGACAGAAAACGAAAAACTGTCTTTACAAAAAAGAAGCGCCGGGATAGAATTGTCACGGAAACGCAAAATGAACAGCAGAGGAGTATACGATGAAAAACATAAAAATGATTGCGCTGGATCTGGACGGAACCTTATTTAACGAGGATAAGAAGGTTACGAAGCGGACACGGGAGGCTCTGGAGGAGGCGATCCGCAGAGGAGTGACCGTATTTCCATGTACTGGAAGGCCCTGGTCAGGAATTCCGGAGGAGGTATATAAAATTCACGGAATACAGTACGCTGTGACCTCAAACGGGGCGAGAATCCTGAAGGTTTCGTCCGGGGAGACAATCTGCGAGAACTGTCTGTCCCATGAGAAGACCATGGAGCTGATCGACGCTGCCATTGCCAGCCCGGAAGGTGTCTGGGAGATTTATGTGGACGGAAAGTGTTATGCGGACGCGGATACTTACCGCTTTTTTCAGGCTCCGGGCATGAGTGAGGCGCAGCTTGCATATATCCGGAAGTCCAGAATTCTGATTCCGAACCTGAGAGAATGGGCAGCGGCAGAAGGACTGAGGACGGAGAAGCTTCATATGATGTTTGAGAGCACGGAACAGAGAGACCGCTGCATGGGAAAATTTGAAAAGTTTTCCGGCATCGACATCAGCTATGCTTCCACTTTTAATCTGGAGATCAATGATCAGAGCTGCAGCAAGGGAAGGGGAATTCTCGATCTGGGAGCATATCTTGGAATTGAAAGAGATGAGATCATGGCGTG
>CAKNMY010000131.1 GCA_930989745.1 uncultured Lachnospiraceae bacterium
CGACCTTCGGGTTATGAGCCCGACGAGCTTCCAGACTGCTCCATCCCGCGCTGTTCATATTATAGTATATGCACTGTTTACTATTTTATTATAGTCTTTTCATTTTTTTATGTCAAGTATTCCGGGAAATATTTTTATCAATATCTGGTTTTTTTCAGGTGTATGCGGTATAATCAAGGCTTGAAAAAACATAAATCCAAGGAGGAACCTATGCGATTTGTTAAAAAGGTACTGAATCACATCTTTATCGATGGACTCAGCGGTATGGCGACCGGCCTGTTCGCCACACTGATTGTAGGGACCATTATTCAGCAGATCGGAACTTTTCTGGGGGGAGAATACGGAAATCTGATTTTCCTGGTGGGGAAAGTCGCGGCGGCACTCACCGGCGCCGGTATCGGTATCGGCGTTGCGCACCGCTATAAGGAAAGCTCCCTTGTGATCCTCTCCGCGGCAGTCTGCGGTACGGTCGGCGGTTTCGCCAGCCAGATTTTATCCGGCAGCATTCTCTCGGAGGGAACCATCGTCCTGTCCGGACCGGGCGAGCCGCTGGGCGCGTTCATTGCCGCCTTTGTGGGCATTGAAATCGGCCATCTGATCTCCGGAAAGACCAAACTGGACATTCTGCTGACGCCGCTTGTCTCCATCGCTGCCGGCTCCGCGGCAGGTCTTGTGGCTGGTCCCCCGATCTCTTCCTTCATGAACGGACTGGGAAGCCTGATCAACTGGGGAACGCAGCAGCAGCCTCTGCTGATGGGAATTATTGTCTCCGTACTGATGGGCATGATCCTCACCCTGCCTATCAGCTCCGCAGCCCTGGGCATTATTTTGAATCTCTCCGGTATTGCGGCAGGCGCGGCAACCATCGGCTGCTGCTGCAATATGGTCGGCTTCGCGGTTGCAAGTTTCCGTGAGAACAAAGTCGGCGGACTGCTCGCTCAGGGTATCGGCACTTCCATGCTCCAGGTGCCGAACATCATGCGGCACCCTCTGATCTGGCTGCCCGCGATCCTCTCCAGCGCCATACTTGGACCGATCGGAACCATGGCAGTAAATATGCAGAATAATGCCACAGGTTCCGGAATGGGAACTGCGGGCCTGGTAGGCCCGATCATGACGTATCAGACCATGATCGCCTACGAATCCCCGATGACCGTTCTTATCAAGATCGTACTCATGCAGTTTATCCTTCCGGCACTGCTGACGCTCTTTTTCTCAGAGTGTATGCGCAGGCTTGGCTGGATTAAGGACGGAGACATGAAGCTCGAACTGTAAGTAACTGACAGTGGACTGCCGTACATTTCGATGGCAGTCCACTGTTATTTTTCCCTTAATTCATCTTCAGATATTCTTTCCCGCGCGAAATCGGACATGTCCTGCACCGTTCCGGCTCTTCCGGTATTTCCGCGCCGCACCACTTCCGGCGCTCTTCAGCCTCAGCGCACTTTTCGCATTCCGGATACAAACGCACAGTGCTGATGGTAATGTTGCGGAAGCTCTGCTGCGTATCATCGTTGATTAAGAACTGCTGCCTTCTGGTAATCTCGTCAACGTGCTCCCGGATCCACTTTTCCTGCTGTTTTGTGACCGTGCAGCTGTGACTGCAGATCACATAATCCAGATCCGAATACAGCCGCTTCACCCGCTGCTCTCCCGGCACGCGAAACTCAATAAACGCGATATATCCCTGCTGCACCAGCTCCCGGATCGGATCTTCCGCCTTCATTCCGTCATCTCCCAGCACACGCCTTGCGGTCTCCGCGTGGTATGCCTCCGTTTTTTCGTAAAATATACCGTCTCCGGATAAAAATCCATCTGCCATAGGTATTTCCTCCCCCTGCATTTTCCTGCTCGTCCCCTGATGTCTTCTCTATTCCGTCTGACTATATTTTTTTATTGTATGTTCTCTGCTTTCTGTCCAAGCACACTGTCAATCATATCATAATGCTCACGAATCGCACAGATACCATCCTGAATATTCTGATCTTTTATACTTTGCAGAATTTTCCCGTGCAGGCTGTTCAGCCTGTCCGTCTGTCTCCTGTCAAGCACGTCCTGCACACGGCTGATTTCCGCCGCATACAGCTCCTGCATCGCCTCTCCGAGCACTGAGAACAGCAGATTTCCGCTGTTTTCCATAAGTTTTTCATGAAACTGCATGTCAAGCTCTGCGCATTCAGCGCCGGGTGCGGACTTCATGCGCTCCACGATCTGCTCCATCTCTTCTGTCTGCTCCGGGGAAATACGCCCGGCCAGAAGGAGAACCGCCTCTGTCTCCAGACATCTGCGCAGCTGGCTGATTTCCAGGTAACTGCTCTCCCCTGTAAACAGAAGCATAGAAAAGACGCTGGTAAAGCTTTTTCCCATGTGATTGACCAGGAAGTTTCCCTTCCCCTGCCGGCTCTCTGTCATCCCCATGTGCTCGAGAGTCCGCATTGCCTCCCGGATCGAATTGCGGCTCAATCCCAGTGTCTCCATCATTTCACGCTCTGAGGGAAGCTTTTCCCCGAATCGTACCTTTCCCTCACCGACCAGGCGTTTGATGTAATCGATCACTTCAAAGTACACGCGCCCGGAGGATACGCTGCTCACACCAGCCCCCGGTATCGCAGATAATCCATGAGAAACTCCACGGTATGATCCAGGCTCAGCGCCAGGCTGTCCACACAGAGGTCGTAATGCTCTGCCTGTCCCCACGCTTCATGCGTATAATATCGGTGAAAAGATTCTCTCGCCTCATCCGTATCCCGCACTGCCCTCTCGGCTTTCTTTCTGTCCAGCGCATAGCTGTCCATAAGTCTCTGTATTCTGTTCTCCCTGCTGCTGCACAGAAAGATGCGTACCGTATCCGGCTCATGCCGGAAGATATAGTTTCCGCATCTTCCGAGCAGGATGCACGGTTCCTTGGCGCAGACGTTCCGGATGCATCCGAACGGTTTTTCCCCGATATTCTGCTCGAAATTTTCCATCGCAATGGCGTAGAGCAGGCTGTTCACCGGCTGTTCTTCATAGAATGCCTGAACCTCCTCGTAGCCGCCTGTCCTCTGAGCCAGTTCCATCAGAGCGTTCTTATCATAGCACACAACGCCCAGCCGCCGGGCTAACCTTTCGGCAATTTCTCTCCCGCCGCTTCCTGTCTGGCGTCCGATTGTGATCACAAAATTCCTCATATCTGAAACCTCCTGTCACATAAAGCCCGCAAATACAGATGCCCCGATCACTGTGAGAAGCCCGGCCACCGCAATCGCCAGACTGCTCATCGCTCCTTCCACCGGACCGAGTTCCATCGCCTTTGCCGTCCCGATCGCGTGGGCCGCGTTTCCAAGCGCAAGGCCGCGGGCAATCGGCTCCTCAATGCGGAAGCACTTAAATACCGCCTCCGCGATCATATTTCCCAGAATTCCCGTGATAATAATGACTGCGACCGTGATCGTCACAATCCCGCCCATTTCCTCAGACACGCCCATTCCGATGGCCGTAGTGATGGACTTCGGAAGAAGCGTCACATACTGCTGATGGTCCAGCCTGAAAAGCAGCGCCATCAAAAGCACGCTGACCAGGCTTGCCAGCACCCCGGAGATCAGGCCTGCCGCGACAGCCCGGAAGTTCTTCCTCAGCAGCGTAAGCTGTTCATACAGAGGAACCGCCAGACATACCGTGGCCGGTGTCAGCAGATAGCTTATATATTGAGCGCCCTCATTATAACTGTCATAATCCACCCGCAGCAGAAGCAGAACCGCAATCACCGCGATGATCCCGATCAGCAGTGGATTCAGAATCGCTGCCTTGAACCGCTTCTTCAGGATCAGCCCCAGCTCATAGCCCAGAAAGCTGATCACCGCTCCGAAAAATACGGAGTTTTCCAAAAATTCTATCATGACTGCCGCTCTCCTTTCTGCCCAGCGCTCTTACTCTTCTCCCTGCGTATCATCCACTGTGTCGTTCTCCCTGTAACTGCCATAACGACCACAGTGCTCACTGCCGTAATAACGATAACCGGGACAAATATGGGCTTTAGGTCACCCCAGGAAGTCATCAGCTTAACCCCTGCCGGAACGAACATCACAGGCATAATCTCAATCAGAAAAACGGCCGTCTCCCGGACGTGCTCCAGCCGTATGATGCCCGTCATAAGCGCCAGAAGCATCAGAATCAGACCGTAGACGCTTGCCGGAATCGGCAGCGGAAGCACCTCATGCAGGATCTCTCCCAGAAAGGAAACCAGCATGATCAGGCTGAACTGCTTTAAGAATTTCATAATAATCCTCCCTGCTGTTAACTGGTAGTACCAGCTGTTAATTATAGGCAGGTTCCCCGGGAATGTCAAGGCTTGTAGTCTTCCACATCAAATCTTCTGTCCTTAAAATAATAATCTCTGTCCTCCTCTGTGATATAGCGGATCACTCTGCAGGGATTTCCCGCGGCAACCGCGTTTGCGGGAATATCTTTTGTCACAACGCTTCCGGAGCCAATCACCGCGTTGTCTCCGATCGTCACGCCGGGATTTACCACACAGTTTCCGCCGATCCAGACGTTATCTCCGATCGTGATTCCGATACCGTATTCATATCCGCTGTTCCTGGAATCCGGATGCAGCGGATGTCCGGCAGTAAACAGGCTCACATTCGGGGCAAACATCACATTTTTCCCGATCCTGACTTTCGCCACATCGAGGATCGTCAGATTATAATTGGAATAAAAGTTCTCTCCCACCTCAATATTCCTTCCGTAGTCACAGCGGAAAGGCGGCTCCACATACACGCTTTCCCCGCATTTGCCGAGAATTTCCTTTATCAGCTCTTCCTGTCTCTTAAAATTGCCCGGAGCCATGGTATTGTACTCGTATAATCTCTTTTTATTTGCCAGATTGTCAGCCCCCAGTTCGGGGTCCGCTGCACGGTAAGGCAGTTCGGCAAGCATTCTCTCTTTGGCTGTCATATAGCTTCCTCCTTCAAATGATATGTGCCATTATATCATAAGGTTTAGCGTTTTTCCTGTGTTATTTTGAACTCTTCCTTAAGTTTCTGTAAACATCGAAGGGGCTGCGCAATCCGCGCAGCCCCTGCTGTTCTGTCCGCTGTTTACTTCTGTACGAGATGTACCGCGAATCCTCCGATCTCACCCTTCAGATAGACTGCAGTCATCTTGTCATTTTTGTATTTTGCAGTATCCATATCGAACTCAACGCCCTGCTCCTGCAAATACGCTACCGCCTTTTCGATATCTGACGTACCGATCGCAATGTGTCCATTCTTTCCGAGATACGGCGTCTTCATTGCCTCCACAGCTGTTCCCGCGAATACGGAGCTGTTGCCGACCTTCTTTGTAAAACCGAAGATCTTATCAAAGGCTCCCGCCACGTCACATGCCTCTTCCTCGTTCTGGCAGTTAATTCCTACATGCTTTAACTCAAATCCCAATTCTTCCAAGCTCATACTGAGTACCTCCTGTATGCCGGCGCTGCGCCATGCTTATTTTTCTTTCATTATATCCTGTTTCTTACCGCGATGCAAGACACAGTTCCGTATTGTGGGATTTTTTCCGAATTTTAAAGCGCAGTGTCATCGGCTTCTCAGCGTCAATGCAGTCCTCCTCATGCGGCAGGGCTCCCCAGCTGTCGTCTCCGCCCACACCGGTCTGATCCGCAAGAATCCGCACCCAGTTATAATATGATTCCGGCAGCTCTTCCTGATGGGATGCCGCTGAGAGTTCCATCGCGCTGTAGGGCAGCACGCTTCCCTCAAACGGCTGCTCCGCGGCAGAAAAGCGGATTCCCTCACCGTCCGCCGCGTACACCTCCAGCCAGCGGATACCCGTGCGGTTGCCGCACTCCTGGGGAACCAGATAGGGCGATACATTTTCCTGCGACGTGCTGCTGTACACGCCGAGCTTTGCCCCGCAGCAGCGGTCTCTGTAATTCTCCTCCGGACCGTATCCGTAATAACGGAAATTCCGGTAAGCCTTTTTCATCTTAAATTCCATTCCGAACAGCGGCATCAGTCCCATGCCGGAAACGCCCGGATAGCGCGCCTCGACCTCTATGCAGCCGTCCGATTCCTCCAGATAGTCCACCG
>CAKNMY010000132.1 GCA_930989745.1 uncultured Lachnospiraceae bacterium
ATTTCCCTCTTGCTTTTGAGGGTATCGTAGACAATTGTAAGATAACCAACTCCAGATTTCTGTTCGTACATACTCGCATCACATCCGAGCACAATAAATGAAGAGTATTCTTTGTTGCTGTTAACGAAATACAATGCCCCCAAAATAGAGAACGCGATTACAGCTGCAAGCAGCGACAAATAAATCCATTTCTTTTTATACATACCATTCCTCCCTGACGATTATGGTCGATTTGGCTTGTACTGTTCCGTATATTTGCTGCCTTTTCAGTGAAACAGCTTCTTTAACTTCGCCAGTGCGCTCTTTTTACATACCGTATAGTAGGAAACGCTTGCCTCCGGATCGAGGATCGGGATAACGACTCGATTTTCCGGCTGACCGTCCGACTGTATTGTGACATCAGATACAAAGCAGGGCAGAATGGAGGAAGACATTAACTCATCGAAGTCAAAACGGTCTGTCTGCACGAGAAATCGCGAATGAGGCATTTTCTGACGGGGCAGGCTGTGCCAGAAGCCGATATCGGAATACAGGAGCATATTTTCTCCGTCCATCTCTTCCATATACAGACCGCCGCTTCGGTCAGCGAAGCGGTGTCCGCAGGGCAGGGCAAAGTACAGGGTTTCCGTTCCTGTCTTCTGACAGTAAAGGCCGGGTTCATCCGTTTCGTACGGCAGGATGATGATCTGGTAGAGATCTGTACGGAGTCCTTCAATCAGCGGCTCGCAGTCTCTGCACTCTGAAGAGATCGTCATATCCGGATACTGGCGCGCCGCATTCTGAACCGCTGTCATCATCGGCATCGGAGCGCAGGCGCCGATGCCGATCGTCCGCCTGGCGCGGTCCAGGGCGCGGACTCTTTCCAGCATAGTCTCTGTCTGATCCAGAACTCTCTGCGCGCAGTCTGCGGCAAGCTCCCCGTTTTCATTGAATTCCAACCGGTTCTTTGTGCGCCGGAACAGGGATACTCCGAATTCGATTTCCAGTTTCTGCATAGAACGGGTCAGCGTGGGCTGGGACATATGAAGTTCCTCTGCTGCTCTGGACAGGGTGCCGCAGCGGGCAAAAGCAGCGAGCTGTTCAAGTTGATATAGTTCGATCATATGAAATTCACCTCTTTTTCCGAGTGATTTCATCACTCCTGGGGCTTCCCTTTGGAAGCAATGTCAGCATTCACATACAGTATAGCATAATATGGGGCCTACCGCAGTTTCCCGTTACATCAGATCCGCAATAGTGATACTGTCCAGATAATCGCTGATCAGCGTGTTCAGCTTGTCCCACATCGGCCTGGTGCGGCAGTTTGCGACATTTGGACACGGCTCAGCGCTGTGAGCGAGGCAGGCGACGGGGGAGAGATCCCCCTCTGTCAGCCTCAGAATTTCGCCCACCGGATATTCATTCGGAAGTCTTGTGAGCTTATAGCCGCCGCCCTTGCCGTGGATACCCTCGATCAACCCGTTTTTTGCAAGGACAGGCAGAATTTTCTCCAGATATTTCAGAGAGATTTCCTGCCGCGAGGCGATCGCCTTCATCGGGATATAGCCGTCAGTTCCATGCTCCGCGAGATCTGCCATCACGCGGAGCGCATATCTGCCTCTCGTTGAAATCATCATATTCCGTCACCTCTGTGCTTCTTTTATTTTACTGCGTCAAAAGCATTCTGCAGATCAGCAAGTATATCGTCAATATGCTCTGTACCGATGGACAGCCGGATGGTAGAGGGCCGAATGCCGCAGGCGAGCAGTTGTTCTTCGTCCAGCTGAGAATGTGTCGTGGACGCCGGATGGATCACAAGGCTCTTCACATCGGCGACATTTGCGAGCAGTGAGAAGAGCTCCAGGCTTTCGCTGAACTTTTTGGCATCCGCCGCGCCGCCGCGGATCTCAAAGGTGAAGATTGATCCCGCTCCATGAGGAAAATACTTCCGGTACAGCTCTGCCTGTCTTCCCTGGGCAAGCGACGGATGGTTGACGCGTTCCACCTGGCTGTGGCTGTTCAGAAACTCCACGACTTTCAGAGCATTTTCCACATGGCGCTCCATGCGCAGGGAGAGCGTCTCCAGTCCCTGCAGCAGCAAAAAGGAGTTAAACGGCGAGATCGCCGCGCCCTGATCACGCATCAGCGTTGTGCGCAGTTTGATGATGTATGCGAGTTCTTTGCAGGCTTCTGTGAAGACTATGCCGTGATAAGACGGATTTGGTCTGGACAGCCCGGGGAATTTGTCGTTCTGAGCCCAGTCAAATTTTCCGGAGTCAATTACCACGCCGCCCAGCACTGTGCCGTGGCCGCCGATAAATTTTGTCGCGGAATGTACGACGATATCCGCGCCGTGCTCAATCGGGCGAAGCAGATACGGTGTGGCAAACGTATTGTCCACAATCAGCGGAATGCCGTGCCGATGGGCAATCTCAGAGATAGCTTCGATGTCGATCACGTCTGAGTTGGGATTTCCCAGAGTCTCCGCGTAGAGAAGTTTGGTGTGATCCTGAATCGCCCGCTCAAAATTTTCAGGGTCTGAAGGATCGACGAAGGTTACGGTCAGGCCCTGTTCTCTCAGTGTGTTGCGAAGAGATTGTAGGTGCCGCCGTACAGATTGGCGGATGCCACGATGTGATCGCCGCAGGTGGCGATATTCTGAACCGCATAGGAGATTGCCGCGGATCCGGATGCGGTCGCAAGCGCGGCCGCGCCGCCCTCCAGAGCTGCGATCCGCTTCTCAAATACGTCCGAGGTCGGGTTCATCAGCCTTGTGTAAATATTGCCGTTCTCGGTAAGCCCGAATCGTCCGGCTGCCTGCGCGGAATCCTGGAACACATAGGATGTCGTCGCGTAGATAGGCACGGCGCGCGCATCTGTCGCAGGGTCGGGCGTCTCCTGGCCGACGTGGATCTGTAAGGTTTCAAATTTGTAATTTTTCATGATGTCGTTCTCCTTTTACCCTTATTAACCGACCTCTTTGGTAGGTAAATGAATTATAATTCCGTATTTGTGATTTGTCAAGACTGGAAAAATGAGGATAACAGAAAGGGAAGCCGTGCGGCTTCCCTGCGGAAAATTTAATTTTGAGCTGCGTTATTGATGCATGTCACTGCGTTCAGGCTTCTCGGGTATCCGATGTAGGGCAGGCACTGGGAGACAACTTTCAGGAGAAACTCCTTGTCATTTCCCAGGTTCATATTGCCTTTTGCGTGAGCGGTGAGCTGCGGTTCGCATCCGCCCTGTGCGGCGAGAAAGCAGAACGTGATCATTTCCCTCTGCTTTACGTCCAGCCCGGTGCGGGTATAGTAGTCGCCGAAACAGTTGGCGGCAAGCCAGCGGTTGATATGGCCGGCCTTCCAGGCTTCCTTCATATGCTCTCCGAAGATATCCGCCTGTGCCTGAGCGCCTTTTTCAAGACGGTCCTGCATCGTGGTTGTAGCCTGACCCTCCAGCGGCAGCTTCACGCCGCGGGCCTCCAGGATCTCATTGGCAGCATCCAGAAACGGAAGCACCCTTCCGATGCCGAGGTAATCCACAGCCTGGTAGACAACCTCCTTAGCCATGACGGGCGTCAGCCCCGCATCCAGCGCGCGCGGCAGTTCCAGACGGAACTCATCAATTCCCTGGCATCCGAGCAGCGTCGCGATGATTGCCATGTGGCGTGTGATCTCGTCGAGCTGCTGCCCCTCTTCATGGACGACCTCCTCAAATGCAAAATGTTCAAAACGCTCCATAAATTCTGGATCTGTTCTGCGGTAATCTTTCATTTATAATCTCCTCCTTTATCGAAACATATGATCTTCATTTCCGGATGATTTTATTGTAGTCCGCTTCCGGAAAGATGTCTAATGCTTATGTTCAATTATGCTGTATGCCTGAAAAGTATTTCTGGAGAAATACACTGCGGGCATGCCGGAATATGAATTATGAGCATTGGACATATGGCGAAAAATGTATTAAGATTGAAATAACAGATAAAACAGGAGGTCGATAAGCATGAGCAAAACTTTAGTAGCATTCTTTTCAGCAAGCGGCACAACGAAGCGCACGGCGGAAGATCTGGCGGCGAATATCCGGAACGGAAAGCTTCTGAACGGCCATCCCTCCCGGAGCGAACTGACGCAGTGGGCACAGGAAGAAGTATGACGCCGCTGTATTCGAAAATCCTGCAGGTCCTGGAACAGGTAAACGGCGTAATCCTGGGAAAAGAAGATGAGATCCGGGAGATTATGACGGTTTTTCTGGCAAACGGCCATGTTCTCTTGGAGGATATCCCGGGAGTGGGCAAGACGACGCTTGCCGTAGCGTTTTCAAGGGCTATGCAGCTGGATCACAGGCGCGTCCAGTTTACGCCGGACGTCCTTCCGTCGGATCTGACGGGATTTTCGGTTTACCGAAGGGAAGAGGAGCGGTTTGTCTATCAGCCGGGAAGCGTCTTCTGCAACCTGCTTCTCGCGGATGAGATCAACCGGACTTCTCCCAAGACACAGTCAGCGCTGCTGGAAGTCATGGAGGAGCGAAAAGTTACAGTGGACGGTGTGACGCGGGAAGTTCCTGTGCCCTTCCTCGTCATCGCTACACAGAATCCCACTGGAACTGCCGGAACGCAGTATCTTCCTGAAGCACAGCTGGACCGTTTCATGGTGAGCATGAGTCTTGGGTATCCGGACTATGAGAGCGAACTCGCCATGGCAAAAGGGATCGGACCGGAGGAAAAGTACCTGCAGATCCGGCCGGTTCTGACGGGAGAAGAGCTTCTGGAAGCTCAGAGAGAGATTTACGATATTTATATGAAAGATGTGGTCTGCGCCTATCTGCTGAGGCTCGTGCGCGCGACGCGCAGCCGTCCGGATATTGAGAGAGGCGCAAGCCCCAGAGCTACGATTGCTCTGGTGAAGATGGCAAAGGCATCCGCGTGGATGAGCGGAAGAGATTATGTGACGCCGGGCGATATCGTCCGCCAGTTTCCGTACGTGGCCGCGCACAGGATCCGCCTGTCAGCTTCAGCGCAGATGGAGGGAAAGTTAAAGGAGCAGATCCTGCAGGACATCATAAAAAGCACGGAGATTCCGGAAATGGGGGAGAAACGCAGATGATGAAGTTTGTATTTCTCGCCCTTCTTTTTTTTATTTACTATATCGCGGGAATGTATGAAAGTCCGGCGCTGATGGTGCTCTTTCTGACGCAGTTTCTGCTTCTGGTCTCAATGCTCCCGCTGGCGAGGTATCTGAACCGCCGTTTGAGCGTATGCTTTTCGGAAACGTTCATCCGGGCAGAGAAGGACCGTCCGTATACCTGGCGGCTGAAAGCGGATAACCGCGGGAAGCTTCCTGTGGGCAGATTTGCGCTGAGGATTTCTGACGGTCGGAAAAAGCGGCGCGTATACGCCTCAGCTGCTCCGGGAGAAAGTATTCTTGCCTTTGAGGACACCCGGGAGCACTGCGGCATTTTTACGATTCGCGCAGACCGCTTGAAGGTATATGATTACCTGTCTCTGTTTTCGGGAAAGCAGCGGCTCCATGATGAGATGCGCGTGGCGGTATTTCCGGTAAGATATGCGATGCGCCTGGAGAATGCGGATTCTTTCGGAAGCGCGGACTCACATCTGCAGAGCCCTTACCGCGCGGGAAGCGTCAGCGGGGAGATCCGTCAGATCCGCGAGTACCGGGACGGTGACCGGATCCGCTATATTCACTGGAATCAGACCGCGCGCACCGGTGAGCCGTGGGTGAAGGAGTATGAGGAGGAACAAAACGGGCAGTATTCTCTGTATCTGGAACGCCGCGCGGGGCAGACGCCTGCCGCGTTTGACGCGTACTGCACACTGCTTGACGCCCTGCTTTCGGCCCTTCTTGCGGCTGCCGGCCCGGTGCGCGTCCTCTGGAGGGAGGCACAATATCCGGGGATCCGTGAATTCTATGTCAGAGACGGAGAGCAGTGCAGGGAGCTGCTGTACTTCTTCTCGTTCTGGCGGCGGCAGCCTGGCTGAGAAGGGAATCCGCCGCAGTGCAGCTTCTGGCGCTGGCGGGAAGCGTAAGCGGGACAGCG
>CAKNMY010000133.1 GCA_930989745.1 uncultured Lachnospiraceae bacterium
ATCTGTCATCTCAAATATTCCTTATTCCTCTTACTCAACTTACTAAAGAAGCAGTAATAAATAATAAACGCAATCGTAGATATCACCCACGTCAGCGGATAGCAGAATGCCGCGCCGATGATCGTCGGGAATTTCGGCAGTCCGAACCAGATCCACAGTACTCTGACGCCGCAGATTCCGACTCCGGCAATGATCATCGGGATCCAGCAGTCGCCGACGCCGCGCAGGGCGCCGGAGAAGATTTCTATGGCGACGTATGCGACGAAGGTCGGAACCATGAATCTCAGCAGCTGATGTCCGATCTCGCGGACTGCTGCGTCTGAAGTGAACATGCGCAGCAGGAAGTCGCCGCCCAGAAGCAGTACCACGTCCATGATCAGAGTCATGATAATGGCGATGCCCATGCAGACACGCACGCCCTTGTGGACGCGGTCCATACGCTTGGCGCCGTAGTTCTGGCCGATGAAGGTGGTTGCGGAGATTCCGAGCGCGCTGATCATCATCCAGAAGAGTCCGTCTACCTTTCCGTATGCAGCCCATGCGGCCACGCTGTCTGTGCCGAGTCCGTTGACGCCGGACTGGACGATGATGTTGGAGAGGGAGTAGAGTACCGACTCCATTCCGGCAGGGAAGCCGATGCGGATGATGCGGCGGAGCATTCGCGTGTCAATGTGCAGTTTTTTTAGCTCCAGGCGATACATATCCCGGGAACGCATGAGAGCGGAGAGGACGAGTACAGCGCTCAGAAGCTGGGACAGAATGGTTGCGATTCCGGCTCCGGCAACGCCTGCGCCGAAGACTGCCACAAAGAGGAAGTCCAGCGCGATGTTTAAAAAGCAGCTCGCAATCAGGAAGTACAGAGGCCTTCTGGAATCACCAATAGCGCGCAGAATGCCGGCGCCCATGTTATAGACCAGGTTGGCAATGGTTCCTGAGAAGTAGATGCGGATGTAGAGCACCGCGTAATCCATGACATCGTCCGGCGTATTCATCAGGGCGAGCAGCGGGCGGGAGAGCAGGATTCCGACAATCATCAGGAAGACTCCCGCCAGGATGGAAAATGCTACAGAGGTATGTACGGCCCAGTGGACTTTCTGCTCCTGTCTGCCGCCGTAGTACTGCGCGATGATAACGGTCGCGCCGCTGGCAAGGCCTACGAAGAAGCCGATCAGGAGGTTGATAATGGTTCCGGTAGTGCCGCCTACGGCGGCAAGTGCCTGTTTGCCGACAAAGTGGCCTACAATCATGGCGTCGGCAGTGTTGTAGAGCTGCTGGAAAAAGGTTCCGAACAGGATCGGGAAGAAGAAGATCAGCAGCTGTTTCCAGATGACGCCCTCTGTGATCTGGTTGGTTTTGGTCTCAGCTTTTGCAGTCATAAGTAAATCCCCCAAGTATAATTATAAGATTTTATCAAGTCCAGTATAGCAGAAGCGCGAAGGGAATCAAGAGGATTTTGCGGAGGAAACGGATTGCAGTGCGCGCGGTGTGCTGATATAATAATGATGCATTAGTGATGCCAAACGCGCCCGCCGGATTTTCACAGGATGGTGATGCATCTGGCTGTCGGGCGCATGAAAGTTTACTATACATTAGGGTGAGGAGAGGACGAAGAGATGACACTTAAGGAACTGGAGATTGGAAAGTCTGCTGTGATCCTTGCCGTGGGAGGAGAGGGCGCGCTGCGTCAGCACTTTCTGGACATGGGACTGATTCCCGGCGCAGAAGTCACGCTGGTGAAGTATGCGCCCATGGGAGATCCCATGCAGCTGAAGATCCGGGGGTATGAGTTGACCCTGAGACTGGCTGACGCGGAGCAGATTGAAGTGCGCCCCATAGGAAATCGCACGGAGGAGCAGAAGGCGGACAGAAGCGGCAGGAAGAGAACGCTTCATCCCGGACTGGGCGAGGGCGGAAAGTATCATGTGAAGGCGGACGAGCACCCGCTCCCGGAGGGAGTACAGCTCACGTTTGCGCTGGCAGGAAACCAGAACTGCGGCAAGACGACGTTTTTTAACCGGCTGACCGGCTCGAATCAGCATGTGGGGAATTTCCCCGGCGTCACGGTGGACAGAAAGGACGGAGTGATCAGAGGACACAGCAATACGCTGGTGACGGATCTGCCCGGTATTTACTCGATGTCGCCTTACAGCAGCGAGGAGATCGTGACGAGAGAGTTCATTTTAAAGGAGAAGCCGAAGGGCATTATCAATATCCTGGACGCCACAAATATTGAGAGGAATATGTATCTAACGCTGCAGCTCATGGAGCTGGACGTACCCATGGTAGTCGCGCTCAACATGATGGACGAGGTGCGGGAGAATGGCGGATCTATTCTGATCAATGAGATGGAGGAGATGCTGGGCGTTCCGGTGATCCCGATTTCCGCGGCAAAGAATGAGGGAATCAGCGAGGTTGCGGATCACGCGATCCATGTGGCGAAGTATCAGGAGAAGCCGGGGCGCGTGGACTTCTGCAGCGCTGACGATGAGGGCAGCGCGGTTCACAGGTGTATCCACGGCATCATGCATCTGATCGAGGATCACGCGAAGCGCGCGGGTATTCCGGTGAGATTCGCGGCGTCGAAGCTCGCGGAGGGCGATAAGCTTGTGCTGGAGCTGCTGAACCTGGAGCAGAATGAGAAGGAGATGCTGGAGCACATCATTGTTCAGATGGAGAAGGAGCGCGGGCTTGACCGGGCGGCGGCGATTGCGGATATGCGGTTCCGGTTTATCCAGAAGATCTGCGCGGAGACGGTGATTAAGCCGCATGAGAGCCGGGAGCATGCAAGGAGCAGGCGCATTGACCGGATTCTGACCGGAAAGTATACGGCGATTCCGGCATTTGTGTGCATTATGGGACTGGTATTCTGGCTGACGTTCAATGTGGTCGGCGCATGGCTTTCCAGCCTGCTGGAGATGGTGATCGGGTGGCTTACCGGGCTGGCGGATACCGCGATGAGCGCGGTCGGCGTCAATGAGGTGCTTCATTCTCTGGTCATTGACGGTATCTTCAACGGCGTGGGCAGTGTGCTGAGTTTCCTGCCGACGATCGTAACGCTGTTCTTTTTTCTGTCCATGCTGGAGGACAGCGGATATATGGCGAGAGTCGCGTTTGTCATGGACAAGCTGCTGAGGAAAATCGGACTCTCGGGAAGAAGTATTGTTCCGATGCTGATTGGATTTGGCTGTACGGTTCCGGGCGTTATGGCGAGCAGAACGCTGTCCTCAGAGCGCGACAGGAAGATGACGATTCTGCTGACACCGTTTATGAGCTGTTCTGCAAAGCTCCCGATCTACGCGTTCTTTACCGCTGCGTTTTTCCCGAAGCAGGGTGCGCTGGTGATGGTGGGACTGTATTTCTTCGGAATTCTTATGGGAATCCTGGCGGCGCTGGCGCTCAAGGGAAGTCTGTTTAAGGGAGAGCCTGTGCCGTTTGTGATGGAGCTTCCGAATTACCGTATGCCGGGGCTTAAGAACGTGGCGCAGCTTCTCTGGGAGAAGGCGAGGGATTTCCTGCAGAGAGCGTTCACAGTAATTTTCCTGGCCACGATCGTGATCTGGTTCCTGCAGACATTCAACCTGCATTTTGACGTTGTGACGGATTCTCAGGACAGTATTCTGGCATCAGTCGCAGGCGTGATCGCTCCGGTGTTCGCGCCGCTGGGATTTGGAGACTGGAGAGTTTCCACTGCGCTGATTACAGGGTTTATGGCAAAAGAGAGCGTTGTTGCCACACTGTCGGTTCTGATGCCGAGCAGCGAAGTGATGTTCAGTGTGCTCACGCCGCTGAGCGCAGCGTCGCTTCTGGTGTTCTGCCTGCTGTATACGCCCTGTGTGGCGGCAATCGCGTCGATTCGCCGTGAACTGGGCGGCAAATGGGCGGCAGGAGTCGCGGTGGGACAGTGCGTGATCGCGTGGATCGCGGCGTTTGTGGTACATACGATCGGACTTCTTATTTTATAGAGATACACAGAGAGAGCGGGAAAGTACTGCCAAATGCTTCCCCGCTCTTTTCGCGCGTTTTTCGGAATCTGTGCGTGGATGAAAATTTAAGATTGACATTTCCCGGCATCCATGCTATAGTTGAGTAGCGACATGGAAGAGGTCTTTTTTTTATGCCTGAAAATAGTTTCAGTCATAGAGGGACCGTCGTTAACGCAAATACACAGTGGAGGTGGAAGTCGTGCGCGTAAAAATCACATTGGCATGTACGGAATGCAAACAGCGTAACTACAACATGACAAAAGAGAAGAAGAATCATCCGGACAGAATGGAAACAAAGAAGTACTGCAGATTCTGTAAGAGACACACAATGCACAAAGAAACCAAGTAATTGGTAAGAGGTGAAACGATGGCGGATGCTGTAAAAGAGAAAAAACAAAAAAAGAGCTGGTTCAAAGGGCTCAAGTCCGAGTTCAACAAGATTATATGGACAGATAAGAAAACTCTCGGAAAACAGACCGTTGCGGTGGTAGCCGTATCTGTCGTTCTGGGCGTCATTATCGCGGTAGTTGATAATGTAGTCTTACAGGCCGTTAATTTATTGATCAAATAAGGACAAGGGTGATAAGATGTCAGAAGCAAATTGGTATGTAGTTCATACGTATTCGGGCTACGAGAATAAGGTGAAAGCCAACATAGAGAAGACCATTGAGAACAGACATCTCGAGGACCAGATTCTGGAAGTGCGTGTCCCGATGCAGGACGTTGTCGAAATGAAGAACGGTGCAAAGAGACAGGTACAGAAGAAAATGTTTCCCGGATATGTGCTGTTAAACATGGTTATGAATGATGATACCTGGTACGTCGTTCGCAATACCCGCGGTGTTACCGGCTTCGTAGGTCCGGGGTCTAAACCGGTTCCGCTTACAGAAGAAGAGATGATTCCGCTTGGTATCAGTGATGCAGGCAAGATTGAGGTCGATTTCCTTGAGGGCGACACGGTTGTAGTGACCGGAGGCGCTTGGAAGGATACCGTCGGCGTCATCCAGAGCATCAATATGGCTAAGCAGGTAGTAACCATCAATGTTGAGTTATTTGGCCGCGAAACGCCAGTCGAGATAAGTTTCGCAGAAATTCAGAAAATGTAACGTTTTGACTGAGTCACATGCGGTGGCTCGTGGGAGGGAAATCCCCGCAATTACCACATTATAGGAGGTGCCTTATCATGGCAAAGAAAGTAACAGGTTATATTAAATTACAGATCCCTGCTGGAAAAGCAACACCAGCTCCGCCGGTTGGTCCGGCACTTGGACAGCACGGTGTAAACATCGTTCAGTTTACCAAGGAGTTCAATGCAAGAACCGCTGACAAGGGCGATTTAATTATCCCTGTAGTTATCACTGTATACGCAGACAGAAGTTTCAGCTTTATAACCAAGACTCCGCCGGCAGCAGTATTACTGAAGAAAGCCTGCAACATCAAATCCGGTTCCGGAGTTCCGAATAAGACGAAAGTAGCTACAATCTCCAAAGATAAAGTTCGTGAAATCGCTGAAATGAAGATGCCGGACTTAAATGCTGCAACTGTTGAGGCTGCTATGAGCATGATCGCTGGTACAGCAAGAAGTATGGGAATCGTTGTAGAGGACTAATTCCCTGCATTACTGTAAACTAATTGATACGTTAAATACAACGTGGGAGGGACATTCCCGCAATTACCACTAGGAGGTTATAAGACAATGAAACATGGTAAGAAATACGTAGAGGCTGCGAAAGCAGTAGACCGCGCTACATTATATGACCCAAATGAAGCTATTTCTTTAGTAAAGAAACTGGCTACCGCAAAATTCGACGAGACGATCGAGGCTCACATCAGAACAGGATGTGACGGACGTC
>CAKNMY010000134.1 GCA_930989745.1 uncultured Lachnospiraceae bacterium
AGGGAGGTCAATGCTCTTTTTATTGCAGATTTCCCTTAAAATCAAGGTTTTTAAATCATTTTGGCAATAAAAAACGGGTAGTTTTTGACACTACCGGACACAGTAAAGGAGGCAGCATATGAAAAAATTTCTGAAACGTGCAAACAGGGGACTGATTCTGGCGGCTGCGGCCGCAGCGGGCGTAGCCGTATTTACCCTGGCGGACAACGCGGGCTTTTCCAAGGACAAACCGGAGCTGGAAGCGCTGACCCGCCAATATCTGGAGAAAGTGAAGAAAGTCAACCTCGCAGCTCCCGCCGACAGAAGCGCGCTTGCGAAAGCGCTGATCAACGATTACTGGTGTGATACCGGAGAGGGCTACAGCATGAACGGCGCTTTGAAGGACGAAATGCTGGACTATATTGAAAATTATCAGGACTCCGCCAGCGTTACCGACTATGTCGATGTGGAGCGCTCACTGAATGTGGAAAAGAACGGCTTTCGGTCCGCGAAGGCTACCGTGGAGTATGACGTGAGCATGGAGATGGATCCACTCTCCAGGGAATATCAGATTCTGGGGCTTGAGAGCGGGTATTACTATTACGGAGACTTGACCGGAACAGCGGAACAGGCGCAGGATGGCAGCAGCGCCGGAACTGTGAACAAGAACCTGACCGTTAACCTCTATTTCTATGAGAAAGACGGCGAATGGAAGCTGGGAACCGCGGACGCGGCAAACAGGGAAATGGAGGGATAAGCGGTATGGAGACAGCAATCAAACTGGAGCATGTGAGCAAAAATTTCGGAAAGCGCCGGGTAGTGGATGACCTGTGTCTGGAGACGCATACCGGTGAAGTATTCGGTTTCCTGGGACCAAACGGCGCGGGAAAGACCACGACGATCAAGATGCTCGTGGGACTGATCGATTTTGACGAGGGAGAGATCTCCGTCTGCGGCGCGGACGTGCGCCGCGATTTTGAGAAGGCAATGGCAAATGTCGGCGGTATTGTGGAGAATCCCGAGATGTACCGCTATATGACGGGCCTTCAGAATCTGCGCCAGTACGCGCGGATGAGAAAGGGGGTCACGGAGGAGCGTATCCGTGAAGTCGTGGAGCTCGTGGGACTTACGAACCGGATCCATGAAAAGGTTTCCAAGTATTCTCTCGGTATGAGACAGCGATTGGGCGTCGCGCAGTCTCTTCTGCATCACCCAAAGGTTCTGATTCTCGACGAGCCGACAAACGGCCTGGATCCTGCCGGAATCCGCGAGCTGAGGGATATTCTGAGAAATCTCGCGCACAGGGAGAACGTCTGCGTGATGGTATCAAGCCATCTGATGAGCGAGATGCAGCTTATGTGCGACCGAGTGGGAATTATTGTGAAGGGAAAACTTCTGCAGGTGACCTCTGTGGAAGAACTGATCAACCAGACAAAGGGAACCGCGGGACGGTATCACTACGCTGTGGACAGCGCAGAGCGGGCGGCGGAAGTCTTCCGTCAGGCGGGACAGGAGAGCCTGCTGGTGGACGAACGCCATCTGGAAATTACGCTCTCCGGAGAATGTATGGAGGAGACGCTCCTGAAGCTGAACCGTATGCTCTTTGAGGCAGGCGTGGGCGTCTGTACAGTCTCCCCGGTGGAGACGCAGCGTCTGGAGGACGCGTTCATAGAACTGACGAAGGGGGAGACACAAATTGCTTAAATTGATAAAGAATGAATGGATTAAAGTTTTCTCAAAAATCAGCACTTACGTTCTGCTGGCCCTGGTCCTGATCTTCGTGGTGGGCTTTTCCGTCCTGATGAAGATCAGCATGAACAGCTCATACGGAGGTTATACCTACACGGATACGGACATTGAGGGAGAAATTTCTTACCTGGAGAGCAGCCGCGATCCGGGATATGAACTGGATATCAAACGGTACGAATTCATGCGTGACCACGATACGGCAAGAGACACATCGTCATGGGAATACACGGCGCTGATCGACGCGTTCGATACGTACCAGCATGACCTCGTATATCCGACCGATCAGCTGACCGATGAGCGGCGCGCGCAGCTGTCCTCTGATTTCGACGCGGTGACATCCGCAATCATTGCCGGCGACTGGAACGCGTACGCCAATGCCAAGATTGAAGCGATTGAGCGCAGCGGGGCGGACAGCGAGCTGACGGAAATCCGCACCTATCCCTACCGCTATATGATCGAAAACGGTCTGAATCCGGACGACGATCCGTGGCAGGAGAGCGTAGTGGAGGAGATCGCGCGTTTGGAGGAGGAAAAATACAATTATCAGAAGCAGCAGGAAGCGGGCACTTATATCAGCGACGCGGTGATGGAGGAGACGGATAACTCGCTCGCAATCCTGAATTACCGGCTGGAGAACAACGTCGAGAGCTATATCGACGAAAACGGCAGCACAGATAATCCGTTCTGGCTCGCGTTCATGCAGAGCGCGTCGCTTCTGACAGTCGCAAGCGTGCTGATGATCGTGATCGCCGGAGGCTGCGTGGCAAATGAATTTTCCACGGGCACGATCAAGTTTCTGCTGATCAACCCGGTGAAGAGAAGCAAGATTATCTGGAGCAAATTTCTGATGCTGATGCTGCTTGCGGCAGCGCTTCTGGCAGGCGTATACGTCGTTGCCGGGATCACAGACGCTATCTGCTTCGGGGCGGATTTCCATGTGCCGTATCTGACGGCTGAGAACGGAACAGTACAGGTGGGCAGCAGCTTCCTCTATGTGCTGGAGCAGTATCTGCTGAACAGCGTGGGAATGTTTGCCATGACCACCATGGCTTTTATGATCTCCTCGCTGCTGAGAAGCTCAGCGGTTGCCATCGGCGTCGGTGTGGCAGCGCTGATGGGCGGAAGCATGGTGACGCAGATCCTCGCGCAGCTCGGCTGCGACTGGGGCAGATATCTGATTTTCGCAAATATGAACCTGGGACAGATCCGCTCTGGATACAGCGTATTCCCGAATCAGAGCGTGACGTTTGCGGCAGTGACGCTGATCGTCTATATGGTGATCTTCCTCTGGACTGCGTTTGACGGCTTTACGAGAAGAGAGGTATAGAGAGCAACAAAAGAATAAGATTTTTAAGCAGGGCAGCTGCCGGAGAAATCCGGCGGCTGTCCTGCTTTGCACATTATTTGATGTTGATCTAATGTGTTATTGTCTCTTTTTGTTGATAATAACACATTATTTATATATAATATAATGTGTAATAGTCGAAAGTGAGGTGGCAGCTATGACACATAAAGAAAGAATCAAAGAACTATTGGAAGCGTCGCCGGACGGAACAGTTACTGCAGAACAGGTGACAGCCGCAGGGCTGCACCGCAGTATATTACGGGAGCTTGTAGAGAACGGTGAGATTTACCGTTTCGGGCGCGGCTTATATGTGCGCAGCGACGCATGGGAAGATGATTTTTACCTGCTGCAGCGCAAATACGGACGCGGGATATACTCACATGATACGGCGTTGTATCTGCTGGGGTATTCTGACCGCACCCCGGCGCAGTACACTATGACATTCCCCAAAGGCTATAATTCACCGTCGTTGAAACAGGAAAGCATAATTGTTAAGCGCGTTGTGCCGGAGAACTATTCATTTGGTGTGATCGAACTGCAGTCCCCCTGCGGCAATCCGATCCGTGTCTATGACCTTGAAAGAACGCTGTGCGACATCCTGCGGGGCAGCGGCAGCGATATTCAGATCGTGGGTGCGGCAATGAAGAAATATGCGGCTTCCAAAGAAAAAAACATACACAGACTGATGCGGTATGCAGCGCAGCTTCGCGTGAAGCCTAAAGTGCTGCGCTATATGGAGATACTACTATGATTATGGATTTAGATACCACGATTAAAGGCTTTACGCTGACGCATGAATCTATCCGTGAGATTTTTAGAGAAATTTGCGCTGTGGCAATTGCTGACGATGTGCAATTTGAATTCTGCCGTGAGAGCGGCAGAGAGTTTTGGCGGAAATGAATGTTGACATAAAATTTCTCCCGTGCTACGATATAAAAAGAAGTCCGCTTGCGGAAAAATTTATGTTGAAAAGGCGGAAGGGGCTGTCCGGGATGCAGCCCCTTTCAATCTGTCCAAAAGCGGAAATTATCATCATGAGAAAGCAGTCCAATAGGGCGGAATAAATATCGTACAGAGAGGGGAATGCAGTTGGAACCACTTACAGAGAGCTATTTCTATATTTTACTTTGTCTGTATAACGGAAAGAAGCATGGATACGGCATTATGCGGGAGGCGTCGGCGCTGTCGGGGGGCAGGGTGAAGATTACTTCCGGGACCATGTACGGGGCGGCGACAAACCTGCTGAAGAAGGGCTGGATCTGCGAGGCGAAGGATCAGGCATCGGGAGACCGCAAGCGGCTGTATGAACTGACGGATGCGGGACGTGAGGTGCTCGACAGGGAGATCGGCCGCCTGCATCAGCTTCTGGAAAGCGCTGCGCAGGTGATGCAGACAGGGCAGTCCGCAGCGGCTCTTGAAGTTCCGGAGGCTTATCCGCAGCAGAGTGAGGAGCAGCACGCTCCCAGAGCTTATAAGACGGAGATCCGCATCGGCACAGTCCGCAGACTGGAAAAGCAGGATCTGCAGCGTGTGGGCGAGATTCTGAACGAAGGATGGAAGCGCACATACCGCGATATCGTATCCCCGGAGCTGTTCACCGAGAAATGGGATCTGCTGCGCATCCAGCAGCTTCGCCGGGAGTTCAACACAAAGAGCCTGGATAATTACATATACGAGGAAGAGGGGATTGAAGGACTTCTTACGTTTGGAAAGACAGAAGACCGGGACAAGCCGCGCGCTTTTGAGATCTGGAGAATTTATGTATGCGAGGCTGCCAGAAATCAGGGAATAGGCACAAAGCTTCTTTCCTTTGCGGAGCAGGAAGCGCGCCGCCAGGGATTTCAGGAATGCCTGATCTGGGCGTTCGAGAAGAACGTCTCTGCGTGTGAATTTTACGAGCGTCACGGATACCGGAAGGATACGAGAAAATATCTGGAAGGAGCCTATCAGGCGGAAGGTATCCGCTACTGCAAGAAGCTGTAGCCGGCAGAACGCAGCGCGCCGGCGCACATAAAAAGATTGACATACGGAAAATATAATGGTAGTATAAGATACCGATACACCATATAGTGTTTTGAGTAAGGAATTCTACTAAATATAGTTGCAGAAGGGGACGGCGTGTAATGATCAAAGTAGTAAAAAAAGACGGAACAAAAGAAGAATTCAATGTGCAGAAGGTCGTTGTGGCGGTAAATAAGTCCGCGTACCGCGCATTGGTGAAGTTTACGGATGAGGAGCTGGATTTCATCTGTAAATTTGTGGAGGATAAAGTTCGCGAGATGAACATAGAGGAGGTTCAGATCGCGCAGATGCATAATATCGTGGAGGGCGCGCTTGACCGGGTGAACCCGGCTGTGGCGAAGAGCTACCGCGACTACAGGAACTATAAGCAGGATTTTGTGCGCATGCTCGACGAGGTCTATAAGAAGAGCCAGTCCATCATGTATATCGGGGACAAGGAGAACAGCAACACCGACAGCGCGCTGGTATCCACGAAGCGCAGCCTGATCTTCAATGAGCTGAACAAAGAGCTGTATAAGAAGTTTTTCCTGACTGTGGAGGAGATCCAGGCGATCCGCGACGGATATATCTATATCCATGACATGTCCGCGAGACGCGACACCATGAACTGCTGCCTGTTTGACGTCAAGAATGTCCTGACCGGCGGTTTTGAGATGGGAAATCTCTGGTATAATG
>CAKNMY010000135.1 GCA_930989745.1 uncultured Lachnospiraceae bacterium
GTGCCTGAGAAAGCGCTCAATGATCTCGTATATCGAGAGCTTTCCGGTCAGAAGCTGGAAGGCGACGAGACGGTTCATATCCCTGCCGATGTCATCCGCTCAGCTTGCGGATCTGCCGATACCCTTTTGATCACCAAGAACGGTACGGTTTACGACAGGATTGCCGTCGGGGACGAGGATTTTGATATTTATCTGGAATACTGCGGTACCTATAGCTTCTATCTGCTGGACGACGACGCAGAATCCGCGCCCGTAGATATTACATCTCAACTTCAGTTTACGCAGATTTCCAGCGCTGATGAAAGCCCTCTCCTTCCGCTGTCTTAGCTTCTGAATGAAATATCCGGGGATGCGCCCTTTTTACGTCCGCATCCCCGGATATTTTAAAGCTCCTCAGCCGGATACCTCTACAGTTCCAATACGCTTCCGGCGGCGAGATAGGCAATTCTGTCTCCCATCTCTCTTTTCAGCACTTCGTATGCCGCCAATCCCGTACAGTGACAGGTATAGTATACGGCTTTTGTTTTCTTCAGCAAGCCGGCGAGTTCGCAGATAAAGCTCTCTGCCACTGGTTCCCCGGTTCTCGGGATGCACAGATGAAATCCTGAGACTACAACATCCACAGGACGTCCAGTGATCTGCTCCGCGCGCTCCTGGATGTTAAGGATTCCGCGATGAGCGCATCCGGCAATCAGAACCAGTTTCCCATTCTCTTCTATGATCAGGCTCTGCTCGTGCGTAAAGTCATCGCGGCACATGGAGCCTCTGCACGCTTTCATCAGAACGCGGTTCGAGTCCGGCACCAGACGCGTGCCTGTCACATCAGAGAACACAGTCAGTCCTTCTGCTGCCTTCTGTACCGTATCCGTAAATACAAAACGGTCCGTATCCATGCCTTCCGGCAGGCTGATATCGCGGTAATGCTCCCCCGCGCCTGAATAATGCTTCTCAAAAGCCTCTCTTCTCACATAAACTTTCGCCGTATGGTTTTTCTCCAGAAAAAGCGGAAGCCCTCCTCCGTGGTCATTGTGTCCGTGAGAGAGCACCGCGAGATCCGCCTCCCCGGGACGTACGCCGAGCTTTTCGGCGTTCTCCAGAAACAGCCCGTCCGGCCCCATATCAAACAGAATTTTCATTCCGTTTGCCTCAATATAAAAGCTCAGTCCGTGCGCGCTCCCGAACCGCTCCGACTCTGCCGTATTTTCCGCCAGTGTGTATATTCGCATCTTCTCTCCCCCTTCACATCATTCCACCCGGAAGGCACTGCCCAGAACCGGCAGCCCTGCCGCCTCCGCAAGACGGTACAGCCCTTCCATCGCGATCGTCACCGTGCTCTCCACATGAATGAAGTCCACGACATTTTTATCGAACAAAATATTTGCCTGCGCCGGGAACTCGTCGTCCCCGTCCCAGAACAGATAGCGCATCGGAATGCATTCAAATGCTTCGATCTCAAATCCTGCGTCCGAATGCGGGATCTGACGCCCTCCAAGCGCCCGGTACGCTGCTCTTAATTCCTCACAATGCCCGGAAAATGTTGCCGCGTACGCCTGAATCGTGCCCTTCTGAAAGGCGGGCGCAAACGGGCGGGCGTTCTTTAACTGTCCGAACGTCACCCACTCCCCGCTCTGGCATGCCCCGGGCCTGGAATACCACAGCAGTGTGTAAATATCAAGCTTTGTATTTGAAAACACCGGCTGACTTCCCTCGAGCGCCAGAATCGCGCCGTCCTCCATGCGGATGCCGTACTTTCTTCCAAAGTGGCGGATCGTCAGATATTCTCCCTCTCTGCGCAGCTCCGGAAGCTTCTTCTGCAGCTCATCCGCGTCCATCGCGGCGATCTTCCCGCTCCACTCTTCACAGCACTTTTCATAATTGGACTGTATCCTCTCCCGTTCCATAACCGCTCCTTTCCTCTACTGCCAGTGCTCCATAATGTCAATGATCGTTTCCTCGTAACTCTCCGTGAAGTCCTCACTCTTCCCGCCGTTTCGCACATTGCTCTCCGCGCCCCAGCCGTTGTCCTCAAATTCCCAGATATGGTACGGGACGCCGCGGTACATCAGTTCGATGCTTCCGCAGCCGTCCTCCTCCACATACGTGTATTCCCAGCCTTTTTTCTTCAGGTAATCCTGTATTTTTTCCAAACGCATCTTTCATCCTCCTGTAATTGTTTCGTATCCTGCTGCTATCTGACGGCCTGCGCAGCGTCTACTTCTTCCCTGGACACTCCTGTAATCTCCATAATCTGCGCTTCTGAATAACCCTTTTTCAGCATGCGGACAATGATTTCACTGGCTTTCTGCTTTTCTCCTTCTCCTCTGCCTTCTATTCTACCCGCTGTTCTGCCCTCTGTTCTGCATTCTTCTTTCAGCCTCTCCATCGCTTCACACATCGTGATCTCTCCTTCCTTTTCCCTGAACATATCCGCAATATCCGGCGTATCCGTAATTGCCGCGATCACGGACGCAAGTTCCCTGTCAATACTCTCGTTTCCGTAGATTTGCTCCAGTTTCTCATAATTTCCCCGAAAAATCTCCCGGCAGGCTCCAAATACCAGCTTCACATCTCTGTTCTGAAATGCATACGCTTCGCTTTCGCGGATCTGAATCAGGTGCATCCCGTAATTGCAGAAAGCTGCCGCAATTTCCTCTGACATATCCGTCATCATATCGGCCAGGCTTCTCGGACCATCCCATGCCTTTTCCCCATAGTAAATCACGGCCGTCACAACGGGATGCAGCCGCTCCTCCCGCCCCATTCCGGACAAAAACTCCTCTTTTTTACGCCCTTTTTCTGTTCCAGCGTGCGGTATTCTTTCAGGTAGCTCAATCCATCATAAATCATTGTCCGCAGAGGCATCGCATAGTGGATATATCAATTGCGGTGTTGTAAAAATCCGCAAATCTCTCGTTTGACCGCCAGAAGTTTTTCAAAACTACGTCCGGTTTTTCCCTTATTCTTTTCATTGTGTTTTACCTGTCAGCCGCGGCACTCTTCTGATGGTATTATAGCAGAATTTCGAACTGTCTCCAACCCTGTCCGACGCGGAATTTTCCGTTCAAAGCATCAGGCAGCCCGCTGCGCGGACTGCCTGGTGTCATAAAAAATTTTTTAGTTTTTATACTGCCTGAAGCGCCTGCTCCAGATCGGCGATGATATCGTCAACATTCTCTATTCCGACAGAAAGGCGGATCAGATCCGGAAGCACTCCGGCTTCGATGAGCTGCTCGTCATTTAACTGACGGTGCGTATGGCTTGCCGGATGCAGTACGCAGGAACGGGCATCCGCCACGTGCGTCACGATGGAAATCATCTTCAGCGCGTTGGTGAAGCGCATTGCTCCCTCTTTGCCTCCCTTGGGACCGAAGGAGAGTACGCCGCAGACGCCGTCCGGCATATACTTCTGAGCCAGCTCGTAATACTTGCTGCTCTCAAGTCCGGCATATTCTACCCATTCTACCTTCTCGTGGTTTTCCAGATATTTTGCAACCTTCAGCGCGTTCTCGCAGTGGCGCGGAACTCTCAGATGCAGTGTCTCAAGCCCGATATTGGTCAGAAACGCGTTCTGCGGGGACTGGCAGGCGCCCATATCGCGCATGAGCTGTGCCGTAGCCTTGGTGATATACGCTTTCTTTCCGAAACGCTCCGTATATACAACACCGTGGTAGGACTCGTCCGGTGTAGTCAGTCCCGGATACTTGTCAGCGTGGGCGTTCCAGTCAAAGTTTCCGGAATCCACAATGCATCCGCCCACCGCCATGGCATGGCCATCCATATATTTCGTCGTCGAATGTGTCACAATATCTGCTCCGAACTCAAACGGACGGCAGTTGATCGGGGTCGCGAACGTATTGTCACAGATCAGAGGAACGCCGTGGGAATGCGCAAGTCTTGCGAACTTCTCAATATCCAGCACTACGCCGGCGGGATTGGAAACCGTCTCCGCAAACACTGCCTTTGTATTGGGCTGAAATGCCTTTTCCAGTTCTTCCTCAGGATCGTCCTGATCAACCAGGGTCACCTCCACGCCAAAACGCTTCAGCGTCACGCCCAGCAGGTTGGAGGTTCCTCCGTATACTTTTGCCGCGCAGACTACATGGTCGCCGGCTTCGCAGATATTCGTGACTGCCAGCATCGTCGCGGACTGTCCGGAGGATGTCAGCATAGCAGCTGCTCCTCCCTCCAGGTCGCAGATCTTCTGTGCCACCGCGTCACAGGTGGGATTCTGCAGACGGGAATAAAAGTATCCTTCCGCCTCCAGGTCAAACAGCTTTCCCATCTCCTCGCTGGTGGAATATTTAAATGTCGTGCTCTGATAAATCGGAAGGACGCGCGCCTCGCCGTTTCCCGGCTGCCATCCTCCCTGAATGCATATGGTTTCTTTCTTATAGCTCATTCCTCTGTCTTCCTTTCGCTGTATTTGACAATTCCTCTTACGCCTGCAGAGGCGGAAGCATCACTGTCACATTCGGTAAGTCTCCGCATCCTGCGTCTGCCGGGACTGCACCGTCTGTAAATATTCTACTACCTTCCGCCGGCATTTGGCAACCGGAATCTCAGCAGATGGCGCGCAGACCGGGAATTTTCTTCATCACCCACACCACGATCCAGGACACCGCAAGGAATCCCAGCACCATGGCGATAAAGCAGAATACTCCGCCCTGCTCGTACGGATTCAGCGGCGTATGCTTAAAGATCAGCCGGACAAAAATCATATGGACCAGATAGATTCCAAAGGAACAGCCGTCGATCTTCTCCATCAGCCAGCGAAGCGCCTTCCCTTTTCCGGTAACAAGACCGTCCTCCAGAGCAAATATTCCTACCGCCTGCAGAACTACCAGAATGGAAGAGTATTCAAAAAACAGATCCAGAGACTCCATTCCTTTGCTCCAGCGGACTGCAGTCAGGATCACGATGCCCGCAGTTCCCGCCAGGGCCGACAGCCCCGCAGCCGCCGGCGGAATCTTCAGCAGCCCTTTGTGAATCGCAAATCCGCAGAACAGGAAGAACGGATAGATCGTGGAAACGTGAATATAAAATCCGCACTCAATTCCGAAAATCCCGAGAACCGGCTTCAGGGACAGGAACAGCAGGCTGACAAGCAGCAGATATTTGATGTCAAACTCCGAGCTCGCCGCAGCAATCTTCTTATAAAACGGCAGCAGCAGATACAGCCCGATCAGCAGATAAAGATACCAGAGATGCGACCAGCTCGTCCCGGAAAACACCTCGTAAAATCCGCCGAAAAAGCTTCTCACCGAACGCTCCTCGCCGCCGGAGATCATATCGAGTACGCAAAACAGCACTCCGAAAAACACCAGCGCTCCCAGAATTCGGGCAATATACCTGCCGAACAGCTTCCGGTAGGTCAGCGTTCTTCCCGTGTCCAGAAGGAGCGCTCCGGTGACCATCACAAACACCGGAACCGCCCACATCATGCAGTTATTTACCGCCCAGGTCGCTATGGTCTGCGTCTGCGACAGCCCGCTGCCGTACATCAGCAGCGCGCAGTATACCGTGTGAATAATGAGAATCGCAATACACGCCGCAGAACGAAGGTAGGAAAAACTCCAGATTTTCCCGCGCTCTACCATAACAGTCCTCCGTTCAGGCAGCTGTCGCCGCTTCCGGAATCAGCAGGAGTATCCTGCTGCTG
>CAKNMY010000136.1 GCA_930989745.1 uncultured Lachnospiraceae bacterium
GGGAGGACATCTGATGACGAACAGAAATTACCAGAGAGAGCTGGATGGACTGCTCGTGCAGCTGGACCGGGAAGAACGGGTCCCGGTTCTGCTGCTGCACAGCTGCTGCGCGCCGTGCAGCAGTTATGTGATGGAGTATCTGTCACAGCATTTTCATATTGTGCTGTATTATTACAATCCCAATATTTCTCCGGCGGAGGAGTATGAGAAGCGCGTCGCGGAGCAGAAGAGGCTGATCTCTGAGATGAAGTTTCTCTATCCTGTCCGGTTCCTGGAGGGAACCTACGATCCGGAACGTTTTTATGAGATGGCAAAGGGAATGGAGGCGCTGCCCGAAGGCGGGGAGCGCTGTTTTGGCTGCTATGAGCTGCGGCTGCGGGAGGCTGCCAGGGCGGCAGTGCAGATCGGAGCGGATTACTTTACCACAACGCTGTCGATCAGCCCGATGAAGAACGCGCATAAGCTCAATGAGATCGGGGAGCGGCTGGCCGAAGAATACGGCGTCGCGTACCTCAATTCCGATTTTAAGAAAAAGAACGGCTACAAGCGCAGCATTGAGCTGTCCGGAGAGTACGGGCTGTACCGTCAGGATTACTGCGGCTGTGTGTTTTCCAGGCAGGAGAGGGACCGCCGGAAGGAAAAAAGCGGGATGAACACTTGAAAGTATAACTTTTACATGGTAAACTATTGAACCAGATGCAGCGGCGGCAAACGCCGTGCGAAAAGGAGGAAAAACGGATGGCACAGTTATGGGGCGGACGCTTTACCAAGGAAACCGACAAGCTGGTTTACAATTTCAACGCGTCCATTTCCTTTGACCAGAAATTTTATAGACAGGATATCAAGGGCAGCATGGCGCATGTGCGGATGCTGGCAAAGCAGGGCATTCTCACAGAGGAGGAGAGAGACCAGATTCTGGAGGGACTCGGCAGCATTCTCCTGGACGTGGAGTGCGGCAAGCTTGAGATCACCAGTGAATATGAGGATATTCACAGCTTCGTGGAGGCCAACCTCATCGACCGCATCGGAGATGTGGGCAAGAAGCTGCACACGGGCAGAAGCCGCAATGACCAGGTCGCGCTCGACATGAAGCTCTATGTAAGAGACGAGATCACGGAGCTCGATGAACTTGTAAAGAAGCTCCTTGAGACGCTGCTCTCCATCATGGAGGAGAACGTACATACTTTTATGCCGGGATTTACACATCTGCAGAAGGCGCAGCCGATCACGCTGGCGCACCATATGGGCGCATACTTTGAGATGTTTAAACGAGACAGAGGCCGTCTGGCAGATATTTATAAGAGAATGAACACCTGTCCGCTGGGAAGCGGAGCGCTTGCGGGAACCACATACCCGCTGGACCGCGCGTATACGGCCCAACTGCTCGGCTTTGACGGACCGACGCTCAACAGCATGGACTCAGTGTCTGACAGAGATTACGTGATCGAGCTTCTGAGCGCGCTGTCCACGATTATGATGCACCTGAGCAGATTTTCAGAGGAGATTATTATCTGGAATTCCAACGAATACCGCTTCGTGGAGATTGACGATGCCTACAGCACGGGCAGCAGCATCATGCCGCAGAAGAAGAACCCGGATATCGCCGAGCTTGTGCGCGGAAAGACAGGACGTGTCTACGGCGCGCTGATGTCCATCCTGACCACGATGAAGGGAATTCCGCTCGCCTATAATAAGGACATGCAGGAAGACAAGGAGCTGACGTTCGACGCGATCGATACCGCGAAGGGATGTCTGGCTCTGTTTACCGGAATGATCGCGACCATGAAGTTCAGAAAAGACGTGATGGAGAACAGCGCGAAGAACGGATTTACGAACGCCACGGACGCGGCGGATTATCTGGTGAACCACGGCGTGCCGTTCCGCGACGCTCACGGTATTGTCGGACGCCTTGTGCTGTACTGCCTGGAGAAGAATATCGCCCTGGACGATATGTCTCTGGAGGAGTATCAGGCGATCAGCCCGGTCTTCGGGGAGGACATTTACGAGGCGATCAGCATGAAGACGTGCGTGGAGAAGCGCGTCACGATCGGAGCGCCGGGACCTGACGCCATGGAGCAGGTTATTGCACTGAACAAAAAATATTTGGAAGAAAATTAAAAAAATTGTTGCATTCCCATGTGGAGTCGTAGTATAGTAGTATGCATGAAAAACAAATGTGCGCGGGAGAAAGACAGATTCAGAGAGAACCCGGCGCAGTAAATGAGGAGTGTATGAAAATGAGTGAAAAATTAAGAGTTGGAATCCTGGGAGCAACGGGTATGGTCGGACAGAGATTTATTTCTCTGCTGGAGAACCATCCGTGGTTTGAGGTCGTTACCGTAGCGGCAAGTCCCAGAAGCGCGGGCAAGACGTACGAGGAGGCAGTCGGAGGACGCTGGAAGATGGATACCCCGATGCCTGAGGCTGTGAAGAAGCTCGTGGTTATGAATGTAAATGACGTGGAGCATGTGGCATCCACAGTTGATTTCGTATTTTCCGCTGTTGACATGTCCAAGGAGGAGATCAAGGCGATCGAGGAAGCGTACGCGAAGACCGAGACTCCGGTAGTTTCCAACAACAGCGCGCACCGCTGGACCCCGGACGTGCCGATGGTAGTTCCGGAGATCAACCCGGAGCACTTTGACGTGATCGAGTTCCAGAAGAAGCGTCTGGGAACGACGAGAGGATTCGTAGCCGTGAAGCCGAACTGCTCTATTCAGAGCTATGCTCCGGCGTTGGCAGCGTGGAAGGAGTTCGAGCCGTATGAGGCAGTCGTTACTACCTACCAGGCAATCTCAGGAGCGGGCAAGACATTCAAAGACTGGCCGGAGATGGTGGAGAATATTATCCCGTACATCGGCGGCGAGGAGGAGAAGAGCGAGCAGGAGCCGCTTCGTATCTTCGGAAAGATCGAGAACGGCGTGATCGTAAAAGCTGAGGAGCCAACGATCACCTGCCAGTGTGTGCGCGTACCGGTTCTGAACGGACACACAGCAGCCGTATTCGTAAAGTTCAGAAAGCACCCGACAAAGGAGCAGCTCATTGAGAAGCTCGTGAACTTTAAGGGTCTGCCGCAGGAGCTTGAGCTTCCGAGCGCTCCGAAGCAGTTCATCCAGTATCTGGAGGAGGACAACCGCCCGCAGGTTCACGCGGATGTAAATTACGAGAACGGAATGGGAATCTCCATCGGACGCCTTCGCGAGGATAAGGTGTACGACTACAAGTTCATCGGACTGTCCCACAACACTGTCCGCGGCGCGGCAGGCGGAGCTGTTCTGTGTGCTGAGACACTCAAAGCTAAGGGATACATTACAAAGAAATAAGTAATTTTTAACAGGGGAGGCAGTGACTCATACGAGCCGCTGCCTCCCCTGAATTTTGCGCAAGATGTTCTGAAAGTCCTGCATTATGCTTTATGATCTTCCTCTTCCACGTCAATTCTCTCAATTTTGAAAATTACCGGGCGCGTACCGTCGTTGCAGCAGGCGATCATCATTTTCTCATCATTTGTCCAGCCCTTCATGATCGAACCGCCCTGCAAAGCTGTATAGACATACCGGCTGACAGCGTCCCAGGCTTCCGAACAGAACTTCCCGTCCAGCATATGCCAGAAATCGTCGCGGTCACTATTTCGCTCTAAAATAAACTCCTGCCCGACTTCAAACATAGGACAGGCGCCGGATTTCGGGTCTGTCAAATATTGCTCCTGCAAATCCTCAAAACACTCTTTTCGAATAACGGTTATTTTACACTTGTGTTCCATTTAAAAACCTCCTTTACAGCGGGATTGTTTCTCCCATTGATAACAACATACAGATGTTACAGCCCGACACCTGTGCTGTGCTCTGAATTGAAAAAAACTGTCTGCAGTAGTACAATCATAGTGATGAAATAAGATAGATTGAGAGGTGGTAATGTGCTGACGCCGCGATATTTTTTTGCAGATGATTTCCGGCAGTTTTACGGCTATTTCCTGTCCCAGCCCCATGTCAAACGGACCTTTCAGAAAGGGGACTACCTGTGGAAGCCCGGACAGCCTCACCAAAAAATTCATTACATTATCTCCGGGGCAGCCATTCATTTTTCCGACCACGAAAGCGGACGCAGAAAGATCATCAGCTTTCATGGGGATGGCACGGTCTTTCCCGGTTATCATCAGTATGATTTCAAAATAGAGCGGTCATTGATTACGGTGGCCTTATCCGGGATGAAGGTTTTAGAATTTACCAAAGAACAGTTTCAAAAGATGTTTGAAACAAACACCGCATTGAGTAACCAGGTTGTAAACTGGTACGCCATGTATATCAATCGCTTTCTTTTTGAAACGGTTCATCAGGAGTACAATTCGTCTTTCGTAAAAATCTGTAACCTGCTGTATCTGCTGACAATAAACCAGCCCGCCTGTTCCGGCCCTGTGATTGATTTGACGCAGGAAGAACTTGCGGAAATTCTCGGCCTCAGCCGTATTCAGCTTACCAGAGGGCTTTCAGAATTGCGAAAGCAAGACATTATTTTCACCAGCCGCGGTAAAGTCCGTGTAATCAATTTGCCTGCTTTGGCAGAGTTATGCTCATCAGAAACTATTTGAGTTCCTTTAGAGAGAATTATACAATTTGGCCTGCATATCATCTGCTTCAAATGATATACAGGCTGAAATTTTGCGTATTAATTTTGGAACATGGCACAGGCAGATAAAACCTCAGGGTATATACAGGGGAACTTATTTTTTCTTCAATTAATCCGAACGCCGTTTTATAATTTATATCAGAAAAAGGAAAAGAGGTGAGAATGCAGAGAAGCCAGGGAGGCGTCTGGCAGATGCGGTATTTATGAAGAAGAGAATTATTGGGGGTTTGATATGGATGGGGATTCTGTTATCCGCCGGCGGCTGCGGAAACGGAGAAGAGAAAAATGCGGAAAATCCTGTGCCTGAGCCCACAGTCAGCATACCGGAATCCGCGGTCAGTGTGACGGAGGGAACGGAAGAATACGGAACAAAATCGTTTTGGCTTCCAAGTGCGGAATTCGTTTTGACGAGACATCGGACGCGGTCAACAAGCCGCTGATCCCGGACGGCAGGCCGGAGTCCGTCAGGGCGTCCATCGACGGTTCTCTGAGACGGCTTCAGACGGACCATCTGGACCTGTATTATATTCACCGGATTGACCGGAACGTTCCCATCGAGGAGACGGCGGGAGCTATGAAAGAGCTGATCGAGGCGGGTAAGATCACCCATTGGGGAATCTCTGAGGCTGATGAGGACACGCTGCGGAGAGCCCATGCGGTCTGCCCGGTGACGGCAGTACAGAACCGCTATTCCATGATGTACCGGGACTATGAGGCGCTGTTCCCCGTGCTGGAGGAACTGAAGATCGGATTTGTCGCGTTTTCTCCTCTTGCAAACGGACTTCTGAGCGCGAAATATAATAAGGATTCCAGATTTGACGCGGAAACCGACTACCGCAGCGCCATGCC
>CAKNMY010000137.1 GCA_930989745.1 uncultured Lachnospiraceae bacterium
ATGCAGCCGTCCGCATCCACCAGATAGTCCACCGTACAGACAAAGGAAGGCTTACATGCCGTCTCAAACTCATAGTGAATCTTCACTCTGCCCTCCCGCTCCGGTTCCATCACCGAAAATCTGTCTGACAGCTGTGTCTGGCCCACCGTGGCGGCAAGCCACTGGGAAGATACCGCCTCCATATTCCAGCCGCGGTCATTGTCTGTGGGCGCACGCCAAAACGTCAGCCTCGGCGCGCGGATCAGGTGTTCTTTCCCCTCATACACCAGAGATACCAGTCCTCCCTCGCTCCTGGAAAACATGGCATAAAATCCTTTCCCGCGCACACCGATGTTCACATCCCCCCGGATGATCTCCGGAAGACGCTGTCCGGCCCGGCAGCCTTTCTGCTGCCGCTTAACCGCCTTTTGTCCAAAGGCGATCTCATATCCTTTGTCCGCCCACAGCTCCCTGTGGTTCAGCACCGCAGATACTTCCAGGATGTATTCTCCCGCATCCTGTCCGCCCGTCCGCTCTGCCTGAATTCCCTCTTTCGGGAATGGCAGGCGCGCCGTCGACTGCGGCTGTACATTCAGGCTCACCCCCTGCTCCCACAGCAGCGCGTCCTCCTGCTTCACGCGAAGTATAAAATCATACCCGGCCGTGTCCAGAAACAGATTCCTGTTTTCAATCACTGCCTCCTCTCCTTCGATCCGCAGTTTCAGATTGCTGTACAGTCCTTTGACCTCCTGCGCTTTTGCGGTCACGGTGCGGTCAGCATACACAATCCAGTTTCCGCAGAACTCATAATCCGTGGCGCGCTCGTCAAAGTCGCCTCCGTAGGCAAGCGCCTCCCTTCCGTTCTCCCTGGTTCTGTACACTGACTGGTCAATATAATCCCAGATAAATCCTCCCTGATATCCCGGATATTTGTCCTCGAGATCCGTGTATGCTTTCATTCCGCCGCAGCTGTTTCCCATGGAATGCATATATTCACAGCTGATATAGGGCTTTCCCGTCCCTTTCCGGAGATATTCTTCGATCTCCCGGGGCTTTGCGTACATCCGGCTCTCCATGTCGCTGATTGCTTCATAGCTCCGGTTCCAGAACACGCCCTCATAATGCACGAGACGCGTGCCGTCTCTCTCCCGGAAGAACGCGCTCATGGCCGCGATATCCTCGCCCGCGTAGGACTCGTTTCCGCAGGACCAGATAACGACGGACGCATGGTTTTTATCCCTCTCCAGCATGGAACGCGCGCGGTCCACCACACACGCTCTCCACTCAGGCAGCGAACCCGGTACGTTCCAGGACGGTTCACACGCTCCCAGCTTCTGCCATGATCCATGGCTCTCCAGATTTGCCTCGTCGATCAGATAGATCCCGTATTGGTCGCAGAGCTCATACCACCGGCTCTGGTTGGGATAGTGGGAAGTTCTCACCGCGTTGATGTTGTGTCTCTTCATAAACGCGATATCCCAGAGCATATCTTCCTCCGTCACCGCTCTGCCGCGGTGTACGGAAAATTCATGGCGGTTTACCCCCTTGAATACGAGGCGCCTGCCGTTGATGCACATGATTCCGTCCTTCATCTCAATGGATCGGAAGCCCGCCTGCTGCACCGCGATCTCCTCCAGAGCGCCGTCCGGCGAATAGAGCTCCACGGTCAGCTCGTAGAGATTCGGTATCTCCGCGCTCCACATCCGCGCCTGCGGAATCCGGGCCTGCGCCGTATAGCTCCACTCGCGCCCGCTGCCGCCCGATTCCGCCGCAGAGCCGCTCCACACCACGTTTCCGCCGCGGTCCCGCAGAACAGCAGCGACGCGGCCCGGCTTCACGCCGTGCACAGAGATCTCTGCCGAGAGTTCTCCGTCTGTATATCCGTTCACAGTTTCCGCGCGCACGAACAGATCCCTCACATGGCTGCGCGGCACAGTGTACAGATACACATCCCGGAACAATCCGGAGAACCGCCAGAAATCCTGATCCTCCAGCCAGCTCGCGCTGCTCCTCTGATATACTTCCGCCGCGATTTTATTTTCCCCCTCCCGCACCAGATCCGTGATGCAGAACTCCGCGGGGGTAAAACTGTCCTCGCTGTACCCGGCAAATTTTCCGTTTACCCATACATACAGCGCTGTCTCCGCTCCCTGAAAGGAGAGATAGACATCACAGTCCTTTTCCGGCTTCTGCAGCGTTACATATTTCACGTAGCTTCCCACAGGATTCTCACGGGGCACCTGCGGCGGGCGAAGCTCCTCCCTGCCGTCCCAGGGATACATGGTGTTGACGTACTGTCTCTGTCCATATCCCTGCATCTGGATATGTCCCGGAACCTGAATCTCCCCGAACTCCTCACAGGAGACATCCTCCCTGTAGAAGTCCGCACGCCGGAGCCCTGGATTTTCCGCATAAGAAAATTTCCACGTTCCGTTCAGGCATATCCTGCCGCCTCCCTGCGGATGTGCCTCCTTTTCCTCATAACTGCTGTACCATCTGTGATCTGAATGTGCGGCCTCCCTGTTCGCCGCAAACACTTCAGGATCTTCCAGCCATTCCAATTTTGCTTCCATACTCTGATACCTCGCCTTGTTATAACCTGCTGTCAAAATTCACCCTTTTGCCGCGCTGCCTGAATCTCAAACCATGTCTTTCCGCTTCCGTCCGTGATCCCTCCGGCCTCCCAGACCATCCGGTAGACTGTGATATGCTCTCCGCTGTGCAGCGCGTGATCGACCGCTTCCGTCCGAAGCCCTGTTCCGTGAACCCGTATTGTGCAGATGCTCTCTTTCCCCCGCAGCACAAAGCCGTCCTCGTTCACTTCAGGCACGCAGTAGGAAATCAGATTCTCCTGTACGCTCCCGCAGGCCCCGTCAAATTCGTCTTCGACCGTCAGGCGTCCGCTGTCAGGATCAAAAATGAGCGTCCGCTCCGCGCGCGAAGCCGTTCCGGCAGGATAGGCGTTCTGAATTTCCATCCGGATCGTTCCGCTTCCATCGGTCTGAAAACGGGTGCAGCAGTGTTCTCTCCCTTCCTGCTGGCCTCTTTTGCCGATCACGGGAACATTGTGACTGAACGAATTGTTGCAGAAAATCTGGTACCTTCCCTCATGGAAATAATCTTTTGTATATTCGCCGGCCCCCAGATCCGGCAGGAATTGTTCCTCCCCGCAGAAATACAGGAAGCTTCCGACGTCGTTGTGATTGTGCGGTTCATCGTTGTGCCCGCCCTTTGCCGCCATGCCAATGCCAAGGCTGTTCTCGCAGATCACCCACTGCGCGTCCGGCAGCGTGATCTGTCCGGTTTCTCCGACCTCTCTCCGGCCGCCGCTGTTCTCACACTGCTTCAGATACAGCTCGGTCCAGATGAGATCCCGAAACGCCCCCATCCAGCGGTAACAGTTGTCCTGAAGCAGTCCTCCTGCCAGAGCTGTCTGCGGCAGGCGAACCCCGGGACAGCGCATTGCCAGATAACACGTCAGCCCCATCCGGAACCGCTCGTTATCGCTCCCGTCAGAAAAGCTCAGCGTCTTTCCGCTCCGGAAATAACACTTCTGCTGAAATTCAGCGATTCTCTCCACCTTTGCATCCGCGAAGAGATCCCTTTCCCCGTTCGTAAATTCCAAAAGCTGGGCGGCAAAACCCGTAAAGTATGTCATCCCGTAGGTAAAATAGGACAGTCCCTCCATGCAGGCTCCGTCATCACTGAATCCACTGAGGAAATACTTCATCGAGTCACTCACCCGCTCCAGGCATCTCTTCTGTCTCCCGGGATCGTCATTCATCAGATACATGGCCGCGCTTCCGATGGAACCGTTGCAGACTGCGCACCAGTTCAGGTCACAGTGCTCCCACCACGCATACGGAATCTCCGACTCCAGAAACGGGTCCAGAACTCTGCGGAATACTTCCTCGCGCACGCGGGCGCGCACCGCTTCCTCCAGAGCGTCCCCAAGTACTGTGATAATCTCGGCGAGCGCCTGCGCGGTCTCCGAGGCGAACAGATCCACGGTGATCTCCCAGCCCGGCCTGCTTCGGTCCACATGCGCGGGCAGCGCCCAGCACGTCTCCCGGCAGATCCGGATCAGAACTTCCTCCAGCTTCCTGACCGTCTCCTCTCTCTGCCCGCTCTCCAGCCATGCCTTCAGCCCGAAGACCAGCAGAAATTTCCGTCTCAGAAAGTAGACGTTTTCATATTCCAGGCGGTTTCCCGTCCGCTCATACAGTCCGAATAATTCCTCTGTCAGCTCCGGCATCTCCTGCGCGGCAAGCGCGTCAGCTTCCCGCAGGATGTCTGCCCGGTATGCTTCCAGAAATCTTCTGATTTCTTCCATAGCCACCTCGTCTTTACCAGTAAGGATTCCAGTCTTTACTCAGTCTCGTCAGCGCCTCCATATAGAAATAGTCGCCCCAGGAATTACACTCGTCCACACCCTTGTGATCGCATGTATTATACGGAGAATGATTGGAATATGTGCTGTGAAGCACAAGGCCGTTGGAGGTTTTCGGATCTGTGACTCTGTAATTGTCATAAATCGACTTCATCAGCTTCTTGGCAATATCCGTATAGAACGCCGCATCCTCATCGTTCAGGTACTTCGCCATCTCCAGCATTCCGCACGCCGCGATGGAAGCGCTCGAGGAGTCTCTTGGCTGGTCATCGCCGTCCGTAAATTCCAGATCCCAGTACGGAACCAGGTCTTCCGGCAGATGATCGAGGAAGTACTGTGTCACGTGCTTAAAGTTCTCAATATACTTCTCCTCTCCGGTATACCGGTATGCCAGCGCGCAGCCGTACACACCCCACGCCTGTCCTCTCGCCCACGCGGAGCCGTCCCGGTATCCCTGACAGGTCGCCCCGTGATCCGGCGCTCCCGTCACCATATCGAAATAGAACGTATGCCAGGTAGAGTAATCCTCACGAATCACATTTGCGATCGCTGTATGAATATGCTTTTCCGCGATCTCCCGGTACTTCGGATCTCCCGTTTCCTCCGTCGCCCAGTACAGCAGCGGCAGATTCAGCAGGCAGTCGATGATCAGGCGGTAATTCTCCGGCTGATCCATCGGCCCCCATGCCTGAATGAATTCTCCGACGGGATGATACCGTGTGATGAGCTGATCCGCCGCCTTGATCGCAGCCTCCCTGCCCTTTGGATTTCCGGTCAGCTTATACGCGGCCACGCAGGACAGCGAATACAGAAATCCCATATCATGGTGATCTACCTCATATTTCTCGTCAATTCGCTTCAGAAAACTCTCCACCTGAATATCCGCGGCTTTTCTGAGCCGTTCGTCCTTCGACCACTCATACGCCAGCCAGATCTCCCCGGTCCAGAACCCGGTCGTCCAGTAATTATTGTCAATGGGTCTGTAAAATCCGTTCTCCGAGTACGCGTTCTGGAATTTATATGTAAACTGGTGTTAGTATATAAGTGTGGACAGGAGAAGTCGAACAATCTATACTATTAAGT
>CAKNMY010000138.1 GCA_930989745.1 uncultured Lachnospiraceae bacterium
CGATTTAATGATTAACGAGCAGATCAGAGACAGAGAAGTACGTCTGATCAGCGAGTCCGGAGAACAGTTGGGGATTATGTCAGCGAGAGATGCATATAAGAGAGCGCAGGAGGCAGGGCTTGACCTTGTGAAGATTGCTCCTACGGCGAAGCCGCCGGTGTGCAAGATCATCGACTACGGCAAGTACAAATACGAGCTGGCAAGAAAAGAAAAAGAAGCAAGAAAAAAACAGAAGACGATCGACGTCAAGGAGATCCGTCTGTCACCCAATATCGACACCAATGATTTAAATACAAAGGTGAGCGCTGCGCGCAAGTTTATCTCCAAGGGAGATAAGGTGAAGGTGTCCCTTCGATTCCGCGGAAGAGAGATGGCACATGTACAGAGCAGCAAGTACATCCTGGATGAATTCGCAGAGCAACTGTCCGACATTGCTGTGGTGGAGAAAGCGCCGAAGCTGGAGGGCAGGAGCATGACAATGTTTTTAACTGTAAAACGTTAAAAATATGTGGAGGTCCGGCTGCGCAGTATGAGTCGGGAATACACAGGATTTAGTTTATTTAAGGAGGAAAATATAATGCCAAAAATTAAAACAAGCAGAGCAGCTGCAAAGCGTTTCAGAAAGACAGGTACAGGAAAAATCGTAAGAAATAAAGCTTACAAGAGCCATATCTTAACCAAGAAATCTCAGAAGAGAAAGAGAAATCTGAGAAAATCAACTATCCTTGACGCAACAAACGTAAAGAGCATGAAGAAAATTTTACCGTACGTATAATTGAGAGTATAGATTTAGGAGGAAATAAGAATGGCAAGAATTAAAGGCGGATTAAACGCTAAGAAGAAACATAACAGAGTATTAAAGCTGGCAAAAGGTTACAGAGGAGCCCGTTCCAAACAGTATAGAATTGCAAAGCAGTCCGTAATGAGAGCTCTGGCAAGCTCCTACGCAGGAAGAAAGCAGAAAAAACGTCAGTTCAGACAGCTCTGGATTGCCCGTATCAACGCAGCAGCAAGAATCAACGGCTTATCCTACAGCAAGTTTATGTATGGACTGAAGCTGGCTAACGTAGACCTGAACAGAAAAGTATTAGCTGACATGGCAATCAACGATGCTCAGGGATTCGCTACACTGGCAGAGCTGGCTAAGAGCAAACTGGCGTAAGAACCGTTTGATATAGAGAATCTGAGACCCCGCTTCGATGGAGACATCGGGCGGGGTCTTTTTATGCTGCAGGGATCTGCGGGCAGAAAAAATCACCGCGGCAGGCAGGAAACCTGCTGCCGCGGTGATGATATCTGTTCGTTATTACTGAGACTGCGCATATTTCTGAGCAGGAGATAATTCCTCCACCAGAGTATACGGCTGTGAGTAGTAGACAATGACCGGCGTGCCCGGCTCGATCAGCTCGTAGAGCTGTCCGGCCTCGCTGAGCGTCATGTTGATGCAGCCGTGAGAACCGTTGTTGATATAAATATTTCCGCCGTATCCGTCGCTGCGGGCCATATCGTGGAATCCGATGCCCACAGAAGTGATAAACGGCATCCAGTATTTACAGTCCTGCGTGTAAATCGGCTCATTGGTAGCCGGGTCGACCTCACCCTTCATGGTATGGTCTGTTTTCTTGTAGGCGAGAGCATACGATCCCGGCGGCGTATAGCGCCAGGTGGTCATTCTCTTATAGAACCACAGATGCTGCTCTGACAGATCCATTTCAACGTACGTGGTGCCGACACCGTGATTTTCTGTGCCGAGCTCCCGGCTGACATACTCGAGTTCTGCCGTGCCATTCAAGTGCTGGCTGACATATTCGCTCAGCTTTGTGATGCAGGCGGACTCGTCCACCTCGTTGCCATATACGTTAAGGCTGTTCGCCGGAATCGTGATGGTTCCGTGCTCGGTGCTGTCAAAAAGGCGTTCCTTTTTGACATTGTCGACAGCCTGTCCGATCTCCTTAAAGAATGCTGCCGCATTCGTCTGAAACGTCGCATCATCCTTCGTATACGTTCCATCCGCATTTTGCACAAGCCATCCTCTCAGGATATCCGGAGTGATATTCCGTGTACTGCCGTCCGGAAGGTTGTAGGTGATATTCGCGTTTGCATATTCGTTTAACTGTTCCGCCTGTGTCTGAAGCGTCTGGCTTTCAGCGGTCTGGCTTGCGTTCTGGTAGACATTCAGGTCTTCCACATTCAGCTCCGGCTGCTCCTTGGAGACCGCTGTCTTGATCGCCTCGATTACAGGCTCAGGCGTCAGCGTCGTTCCATTGTCGGATGCAGTGACTACCCAGCTTCCGTCCTGATATGCCACGGAGGCGTCCACCGGAGCAGTCATATTCGCCGTCTGAAGCTCCGGAATTGCGTTGATGATGGCATTTAAAAGTTCTTCGTCATAGGAAAACTCAACTTCTACGTCATAGTCATGCCGCTTGTTCCGCTCAAAAAACAGTGCCAATGTATCCTGGTCAGCAACTGCCTGCCGGATCGCATCATTAGATACGAAACGGTAATTGATATCGCTCCCCTTAATCTGATATTCCACATTGTTGCGGAAGCGGACAGTCAGGACATAATCCTGCGCATCCCTGCTGATAGCGGCTTCCGCCTCCGCAGGCGTCATACCGGAACAGTCCACGCCGTTTATGTAGGTGTTCGGAAAGAACTTTCCCTTGTAGGGAATCGTCGAAGATATGTACAGGATTCCGACACCCGTGGCGAGGAGGAGCAGCAGGAGAATCACAATCAACGTGATTTTCAAAGGCTTGTTTCTGATTTTCATATACTCATCCCTCTTCTAATGTTGTGTAAGTAGTAACTGAACTGATATAAGCAATTCAATTTTAAATTATAGTATATTGGGGGGATTTTGCAACCCTCAGTTTAAAATTGAAAGAAATATTTTATGAAATTTTTGTGAAACAATAAGATTTTCCACAGAAACTTCATATAATAGGAAGAAAAGAGCAGCGGGGGTGAGAGGGGATGACAGCGGAGAAGTGCGCGCATGTGATGTGTGTGTTTACCGGAATCTGCCTGCTGGCCCTGACGGTACAGAGTTTTCCCGTGCAGACAGCAGAAACAGGGGGAGATGCTGTGCGGGCGGAAGCGCCGAGAGTGGCGCTGACTTTTGACGATGGACCGGATGCGCTGTGTACGGCGCGCCTCCTGGACGGTCTGAAGGAGCGGCAGATTCCGGCGACATTTTTTATTCAGGGGAAGTGCATTGAGGGGCAGGAGGATTTGATTCTGCGGATGTATCAGGAGGGGCATTTGATCGGAAATCATACGTATGACCATGTAAAGCTGACCTCCGTCTCCGACCAGGATGCTGTCCGGCAGGTAATCAAGACGAGCAATGCCATCTATGAGATTACAGGGGAATACCCGACGTATATCCGCCCTCCGTTCGGGGAGTGGAGGGATGATCTGGACTGTCATGTGGAAATGATCCCCGTACTCTGGAGCCTGGACTCCCGGGACTGGGTGCTTCAGGATACGGATCAGGTGGTAAGCCGTGTGCTGGAAAGCGTAGAGGACGGAGATATTATTCTGCTGCACGATATTTTCGAGACGTCTGTGGATGCGGCGCTTGAGATCGCGGACACGCTGCTGGAAGAGGGATACGAGTTTGTGACCGTGGAGGATATGATTATAGAATAAGAATGCAGTTGACGCGTTATGGGAAAATAGGTATAGTGATAGGAGAAAAGAGCAAAAAGAACGAGAGACTGGGGGAAAGAAAATTGGATCTGTTTGACTATATGAGAGAAACCGCCATGGAAAATGAGTCCCCGCTGGCGTCCAGGATGCGCCCGACGACCCTGGACGAGGTGGTTGGACAGCAGCACATAATAGGAAAGGATAAGCTTCTCTACCGCGCAATTCAGGCGGATAAGCTGAGCTCTATCATATTTTACGGCCCGCCCGGCACGGGCAAGACCACGCTGGCAAAGGTTATCGCCCAGACCACCAGCGCGGAATTCTGCCAGCTCAACGCCACCACTGCCGGCAAGAAAGACATGGAAGAGGTGGTGAAGGGCGCGAAGGACAGACTGGGCATGTACAGAAAAAAGACGATCCTGTTTGTGGACGAGATTCACCGTTTTAACAAAGGACAGCAGGACTACCTGCTTCCCTTTGTGGAGGACGGAACGCTGATTCTGATCGGAGCCACGACGGAGAATCCGTACTTTGAAGTGAACGGGGCGCTTCTGTCGCGTTCTGTTATTTTTGAACTGAAGCCGCTCGAAAAGGAGGATATCCGTCTGCTATTAAGGCGCGCGGTAAAGGATGAGAAGAAAGGGCTCGGGGCCTACAAAGTGACTCTGGATGAAGACGCGGAGGATTTTCTGGCGGATATCTCCGGAGGTGATGCGAGAGCGGCGCTCAATGCGCTGGAGCTGGGCGTGCTGTCAACAAAACCCGGCGCGGACGGCAGGATACATATTACGCTGGAGACGGCGTCAGAGTGCATCCAGAAGCGGGCTGTGCGGTATGATAAGACGGGAGATCAGCATTATGACACGATCTCCGCGTTTATCAAGAGCATGCGCGGTTCTGATCCCGATGCAGCGGTATTCTATCTGGCAAAGATGCTCTGTGCCGGGGAGGATATCAAGTTTATTGCGCGGCGGATCATGATCTGTGCCGCCGAGGATGTGGGCAACGCCGATCCGAACGCCCTGACAGTGGCTGTCTCCGCTGCTCAGGCAGTTGAACGCCTCGGAATGCCGGAGGCGCGTATCCCGCTGGCGCAGGCAGCGATCTATGTGGCGTGCGCGCCCAAGAGTAATACGGCGATCCGGGCAATCGATGAGGCGTCCCGGTGTGTGGAGGAAGTGAAGACCACTGTTCCGGTCCATCTGCAGGATGCCCACTATAAAGGGGCAGCCAAGCTTGGGCATGGCAGCGGGTATCAATATGCTCATGACTATCCAATGCATTATGTGGAACAGCAGTATCTGCCGGATGAGGTGGCGGACCGGAGTTTTTACTATCCAACAGAGAATGGTTACGAACAGAAGATCCGTGAACATTTCCGAGTACTGAAAGGGAGCAACCAATAAAAATTCACTCTATTGACAAAGCGTTTTTGGGATGTTAGAATGAAAATAGTTAGAAAAGGCTAACTTCTTAAGAAAACGAAAAGGTCAAGGGAGGGATCAGAGATGGGAACAGCAATCGTATTACTGGTATTGATCGTGATTGTTATTTTCAGTCTCCGTGGATATCTGAAAAAGACACGTTATGGATGCTGCGGTTCCGGCGGCGGAGAACAGAGGGTAAAGCCGGAGGATAAAAATCCTGCCCATTTTCCTTATGAATATGAGGTGGGCGTGGACAAT
>CAKNMY010000139.1 GCA_930989745.1 uncultured Lachnospiraceae bacterium
AAAGGAACAAGAATATGTCAGAAGCAGTAAAAAAACCAATTAAAATTACTGAGACAATCCTGCGTGACGCACATCAGTCCCTGATCGCCACGAGAATGACGACAGAGCAGATGCTTCCGATCGTAGATAAATTAGATAAAGTCGGATATCACTCCGTAGAGTGCTGGGGCGGCGCTACATTTGACGCGTCCTTACGTTTCCTGCATGAAGATCCGTGGGAAAGACTCCGCAAGCTGCGCGACGGATTTAAGAATACGAAGCTGCAGATGCTGTTCCGCGGACAGAATATCCTGGGATATCGTCCGTATGCAGACGACGTTGTAGAATACTTCGTTCAGAAATCCATTGCAAACGGAATTGATATCATCCGTATTTTCGACTGCCTGAATGACCTGAGAAACCTGCAGACCGCCGTAAAAGCGGCAAACAAGGAAAAAGGCCACGCACAGGTGGCTCTTTCCTACACGCTGGGTGATGCGTATACACTGGAGTACTGGACCAATATTGCGAAAGAGATCGAGGAGATGGGCGCAGATTCCATCTGTATCAAAGATATGGCAGGCCTTCTGCTTCCGTATAAGGCAACAGAGCTGGTGACCGCGCTCAAAGAGGCGGTTAAGATTCCGATCCAGCTGCATACACACTATACATCCGGTGTCGCTTCCATGACTTACTTAAAGGCAGTTGAAGCGGGCGTTGATGTCATCGATACAGCAATGTCACCGTTTGCGCTGGGAACTTCTCAGCCGGCGACAGAGGTTATGGTAGAGACCTTCCGCGGAACTCCGTACGACACAGGCTTTGACCAGAATCTTCTGGCAGAGATCGCGGACTACTTCCGTCCGATGCGCGATGAGGCGCTGGACAGCGGACTGCTGAATCCGAAGAACCTGGGCGTAAACATCAAGACTCTGTTATACCAGGTACCGGGCGGAATGCTTTCCAACCTGACCTCTCAGTTAAAGGAGCAGCACGCGGAAGACAAGTTCTACGATGTGCTTGAGGAAGTTCCGCGCGTTCGCAAGGACCTGGGCGAGCCGCCGCTGGTTACCCCGTCTTCCCAGATTGTCGGAACACAGGCTGTGTTCAATGTAATCATGGGCGAGCGCTACAAGATGGTGACAAAAGAGACAAAAGACGTACTTTCCGGAAAATACGGAAAGACTGTAAAGCCGTTCGATCCGGAAGTGCAGAAAAAATGTATCGGCGATGCCGAGATTATTACCTGCCGTCCCGCAGATCTGCTTGAGCCGGAGATGGACAAGCTGGAAAGCGAAATGGCACAGTGGAAAGAACAGGACGAGGACGTATTGTCCTACGCGCTGTTCCCGCAGGTTGCTACAGACTTCTTTAAATACAGAGAAGCACAGCAGACCAAGGTGGACCCGAAGGCAGCAGACACCGAGAACGGAGCATATCCGGTATAATAAACTTAAAGACAGTCCTGCGCGATTCTGCGCCGGGCTGTCTTTAATTATACGTCAGGCAGGATTTCTTTTTGTTTGCACTCATTTTTAAAATATGCTATACTGGACGATGAAAAATTTTCCGTACCCTTCGGAAGAAAAGAAGGAAGAACTATGACACAGTCAGAAAACCTGCTGGCGCGCATCAACCGCCAGTATCCGAAATTGAGCAAAGGCCAGAAGCATCTGGCAAATTATATTATCGAGCACTATGATAAGGCGGTCTTTTTAACTGCCGCGAAGCTCGGACAGGAGGTTGGAGTCAGTGAATCCACGACCGTGCGCTTTGCCACCCAGCTCGGCTACGACGGTTTCCCGCAGTTTCACCGCGCGCTGGAAGAGCTGGTGAGAAACCGGCTGAATTCCATTCAGAGAATGGAGTTTACCTACGGAAGAGTTCCTCAGTCGGAGATTCTCGATACAGTCCTGCAGTCTGATGTGGAGAAGATCAAGATGACGCTTGAGCAGATGGATCATTCCGCCTTTAATCTGGCGGTGGACACGATTCTGGGAGCCAAGACAATTTATATTGTCGGAATCCGAAGCTGCGCTCCTCTGGCGAGCTTCCTGAGCTTTTATCTGAATCTGATCTTTGACGATGTGCGCCTGCTGCACACGAACAGTTCCAGTGAGATCTTCGAGCAGATGATCCGGATCGGGGAAAAGGATGTCATCATCGGCATCAGTTTTCCGAGGTATTCCATGCGGACGTTAAAAGCCATGGAATTTGCCAATAATAGAAAGGCAAAGGTCATAACGCTCACGGACAGCGTCCACTCTCCGATGAATCTGTATTCCTCCTGCAATCTGATCGCAAGGAGCGATATGGCGTCCATTGTCGATTCGCTGGTAGCGCCGCTGAGCGTTATCAATGCCCTGGTTGTGGCGCTGTGCATGCGCAAGCAGAAGGACGTCATGCACACACTCGAGAGTATGGAGAAGATCTGGGATGAATACCAGGTCTACAGCAATGATGAGATTAACTACATCGACGAGAGGATCAAAATAAAATTCCCTGAGGAGAGAGAGAAGCCATGAGCAAAATACTGATTATCGGCGGCGGAGCCGCAGGCATGATGGCATCTGTGTTCGCGGCTGAGGCAGGGCACGAAGTCCATGTCTTTGAGCAGAATGAAAAGCTCGGAAAGAAGCTTTTCATCACCGGAAAGGGCAGGTGCAACTTTACGAACGACTGCCCGGTGGAGGATTTATTTAAGAATGTTGTCACGAATCCGAAGTTCCTCTACAGCGCGTTTTACGGCTTTGACAGCCAGCAGGCGATACGCTTTTTTGAAGAGCTCGGCGTGCCCACCAAGACGGAGCGCGGCGGAAGGGCGTTCCCTGTATCCGATCATTCCTCTGACATCATTCTCGCGATGGAGCGCAGGATGAAGGCTTTGGGTGTGAAGATTCACCTGAAGAGCAAAGTCCGGTCCGTGGATGCTGAGGATGGAGCTGTCACAGGCGTCACGCTGGAAAACGGAGCCCGGATCTTTGGCGACAGAATTCTTGTTGCAACCGGAGGCATCAGCTATCCGTCCACCGGAGCGACCGGGGACGGTTACCGTTTTGCGGAGGAGACCGGACACAGCGTCACGCAGCTTTCCCCCTCTCTGGTGCCGCTGAAGACGGAGGAAGCTTATATCCCCAGACTTCAGGGACTGTCGCTGAAGAACGTGAGACTGTCCGTACAGGACGGCAAAAAGAAGCTGTTTGACGAGTTCGGAGAGATGCTCTTCACCCACTGCGGAATCAGCGGGCCTCTGGCGCTCTCTGCCAGCGCTTACGCGGGAAACCGCCTGGGAAAAGGGCCGCTGAAGGCATGGATCGATTTGAAGCCGGCTCTGAGCGCGGAGCAGCTTGACGCCCGCCTCCTGCGCATGTTTTCAGAGGCGAAGAACAAGCAGTTTAAGAATGCGCTCCACGGCCTGTTTCCGGCAAAACTGACGCCTGTGATGATCGATCTGTCCGGGATCCCGGAGGAGAAGAAAGTCAACGAGATTTCCCGCCAGGAACGCATGGGTTTTGCGGAGCTTATCAAGGCGTTCCCGCTGACCATCACGGGAACCGGGGAATACAAAGAAGCGATCATTACCCGCGGCGGCGTATCGGTCCGGGATGTTAATCCGAAGACCATGGAATCCAGGCGCGTCAAAGGGCTGTACTTTGCCGGAGAGGTCCTGGATGTGGACGCCGTTACCGGAGGCTACAATCTCCAGATTGCCTGGTCCACCGCTTACGCGGCCGCACAGGCATTTTAAAAGAACAGAAGGAGGAACCAGAGTATGACTTATAATATTGCCATAGACGGTCCTGCGGGCGCCGGAAAGAGCACCATAGCCCGCAGAGTGGCAAAGGAGCTTGGCTATATCTATGTCGATACCGGCGCCATGTACCGCGCCATGGCGCTGCATATCCTGAACCAGGGAATCCGTCCGGAGGACGGTGAGAGGATTGCGGACGCATGCAGCGGCGCTGACATCGATATCCGCTACGAAAACGGCGAACAGCAGATATTTCTCAACGGCAAAAACGTAACCGGCGATCTGCGCAGGGAGGAAGTCGGAAATATGGCATCCAGAACCTCTGTGTACGCCTGTGTGCGTCAAAAGCTCACAGAGCTTCAAAAAGAGCTTGCGTCGAGGGAGAATGTTGTGATGGACGGCAGGGATATCGGAACGAGCGTGCTTCCCGGAGCGCAGGCGAAGATTTATCTGACTGCCAGCTCCCGCACGCGCGCGCTGCGCCGCTGCCTGGAACTGCAGCAGAAAGGAATAGAGGGAAATCTGGAAGAAATCGAGGCGGATATCAATGAGCGCGATTACCGCGATATGCACCGCGAGATCTCCCCGCTCTGCCGGGCAGAGGACGCGAAGCTTGTGGATTCCTCTGATCTGACCATAGAGCAGGTGACGGACGCCATACTCCGTATCTGCCGGGAAGCGGGATGCCGATAAAGCAAAAGGAGGAAGCTCATGAAAGTGACGACTGCCAAAACCGCCGGATTCTGCTTTGGGGTCAAAAGGGCGGTGGAAAAGGTCTACGAGCAGGCGGAAAGCTGCCGGGAGCCTGTCTATACGTATGGTCCGATCATTCACAACGAGACGGTTGTGGAGGATCTCGAGCGGCGCGGAGTGCGCGTGATCGATACGCCCGAAGAGCTGGAACAGCTTACGCGGGGAACGGTCATCATCCGCTCTCACGGCGTGGAAAAGGCCATTTATGATAAGATTAAAAAGCAGGGGCTGAACTGTGTGGATGCAACGTGCCCCTTTGTAAAGAAGATACACAGGATAGCAGAGCGCGAGAGCCGCGACGGGCGTCACATCGTGATTATCGGGAATGAGGGACACCCTGAGGTAGAGGGAATCAAAGGCTGGTGCGAGGGCGGAGTGACGGTTATATCTGACCGCGAAGGCGCCGAAAATTTCAGCCTTCCCGAGGGCAGCAGAGTGTGCATTGTGTCTCAGACGACATTTAACTACAACAAATTTCAAGAATTAGTTGAAATTTTTTTCAAAAAGAGTTATGATAGTATTGTTTTAAATACAATCTGCAACGCTACGGAAGAGCGCCAGCGCGAAGCCCGCAGTATTGCAAAACAGGTGGACGCTATGATTGTCATCGGTGGCAGGAGTAGCTCGAATACGCAGAAGCTTTACGAGATTTGCAGGAAAGAATGTAAAAATACTTACTATATACAGACACTCGTTGATTTGGATTCAAAGCCTTTTCAATCTATTGGTCACGTAGGTATTACAGCAGGGGCGTCTACCCCAAATAAAATAATTGAGGAGGTTCAAAAACATGTC
>CAKNMY010000140.1 GCA_930989745.1 uncultured Lachnospiraceae bacterium
GTATCGAAAAAGAAGACGACAGTGCCTGCCCATCTGCAGGACGCCCACTACAAGGGCTCAGCCAGCCTGGGCAGAGGGATTGGCTATAAATACGCCCACGATTATCCGAATCATTATGTGGAGCAGCAGTATCTGCCGGATGAGATTAAAGATGAGAGATTTTATCTCCCAACAGAAAATGGATATGAGAGAGAAATCAGAGAATATTTTAAGAAAATAGGAAAGACAGAAGCGTAAAGCGGTCTGACAGGGCAGCTTCTTCGCAGATTCGCCGGTACGGCACGGTTTTTACCGATGCCGTACCGGCTTTTTGCGCCCTTTTATCAGGTCGTTCCCTATGTATAAAACTGTAATTTTTGAACATCCTAACCGTAACAGAAACAACCGGATCAATAAGGAGGCATATATGACTGGATATTGGGATGTTCACTGCCATCTGTTGCCCGGAGTAGACGATGGAGCGGATTCTCTTGCTGAGAGTATGCGCATGCTGCGGATGGAATATGCGGACGGTGTCCGTCATATGATTGCCACGCCTCATTATCGCGCGGGAATGTTTGAGACGCCCTTGGAAAAGCTGGAAGCGCAGTATGATGCGGTATGCCGGGAGGCACGGCGCGAGCTGCCCGGGCTTATGATCTATCTGGGATGTGAATTCTATGCAAATATGGATATGGTGGAAATGCTCGCCGCGCGGAAACGTCCGCTGATGGGAAACAGCCGTGCAGTACTTGCCGAATTCTCCGGTAATACTCCGGCGGAATTTATCCGGGAGCGAACCGCGGCGCTGCGGGCTGCGGGATTTACGCCGATTCTGGCGCATGTGGAGAGGTATGCCTGCCTGAGAGAGAACCTTACGCTTGTGCGGGAGCTTGTCGGAATGGGAGCGTACATTCAGGTAAACGCGGGCAGTATTCTGGGAGAGCACGGCCGCAGGTGCAGGAAATTCTGCAGCCGTCTCAGAAAGGAAAACCTGATTCATCTGGTGGGAAGCGATGCCCATGGCGATCAGGTTCGGCCGCCCCGTATCGGGGCGTGCGCCGCTTATCTGAAGAAGAAGTGCGGCAGCGAGTACGTAAATCAAATATTTTGTGCGAATCCTGAACGGATTTTTGCGGGAATATCAGAGTGACCGCAATCCGGGCGGGAAAAGCGGCAGGGAGGTTTTGAACATGGAACAGCCGGAACAGAGAAATGATGTGACAGAGATTCATATAAAGGAGCTGGCGGCAGTGCTCTGGGAAAAGGGATGGATCGTGCTTCTGGCAGGCGTGCTGCTGGCGGGGATCGCAGTTCTGGGGACAAAGCTTTTTGTGACCCCGGAGTATGAATCCGTGACAAAGATGTATGTTCTCAACAAGCAGGACAGTACCGCGGTGAACAGCAGCGACCTGCAGGCGAGCGCCTGGCTGACTAAAGATTACGCGGAAATTATCAAAAGCCGTACGGTCACTGAGAGCGTGATCAAACGCCTGAATTTGGATATGGATCATGAGGAGCTGATCGAAAAAATATCCGTAGATACGCCGGCGGACACGCGCATCGTGACGATCAGCGTGCTGGATGAGAGTCCCTATATGGCAATGCGCATTGCCGATGAAGTACGGGATGCTGCTGCGGATCAGATTCAGAAGGTCATGGCGACCGAGGCAGTCAATGTGGTGGACGAGGCAAATCTGCCGGACAGGCAGGCGCGGCCGAATCTGGTGAAGACCGGCGTGCTGGCGGGGATCTTTGGGGTTCTTGCGGCTGCCGTGGCAGTATTATTCGTGCACACGGCAGATGACACGATCAAAAACAGAGAGGATGTGGAACGTTATCTGAAAGTGGGAACGCTGGGGATTATTCCTCTGCTTGGCGGAAAACGGAAGATGTGATAGGAGGACGGAAGATGAGAAAAATCAGGATAGAGACAGAAAAAATGGAATACAGCGGCGCTGAGGCATATAAATCGCTGCGCACAAATCTGATGTTATGTGGCAGCGACAAGAAGGTTATCGCTGTCACGAGCTGTACGCCCGGAGAGGGAAAGAGCAGTGTGACGCTGAATCTGGCGATGTCGCTGGCGGAGACGGGAAGGCGCGTGGTGCTGATCGATGCGGATCTGCGCAAATCCGTGCTGCTTGGAAGGGTGCATGTCCGGGAAGCAATCCGGGGACTGACCCACTTTCTCGCGGGACAGGAGCAGCTCACGGACGTGATCTGCAGTACCAATGTCAGAGGATTTTACGTGGTATTTGCGGGCCCTGTGCCGCCAAACCCAGCCGAGTTATTGGGAGGGCAGCGGTTTTCAAAGATGCTGGAAGTGCTGCGGGAGACGTATGACTATGTGCTGATCGATACTCCGCCTCTGGGAAGCGTCATTGACAGCGCAGTGATTGCGCAGAAATGTGACGGCGTTGTGCTGGTCATCGAGGCAGGCTCCATCAGTTATCGATTTGCGCAGAGCGTCAAAGAACAGATGGAGAAAACCGGCTGCCCGATTCTGGGGACTGTGCTCAACAAGGTGAACCTGCACAAGCAGGGCTATTATGGAAAATACTATGGAAAATACTATGGCAAATATGGGGAACAGCAGGCTTAAAGGGAGCCGGGAAAGGAGATTGACATGAGAATTGCAGTGGTGGGAACAGGCTATGTCGGATTGGTGTCGGGCACCTGTTTCGCGGATATGGGAAACGAAGTTATCTGTGTAGATAATAATATTGAGAAAATCGAGAAGTTAAAGAGAGGGATCGTGCCGATCTATGAACCAGGGTTGGAGGAACTGGTAGAGCAAAACATGGAGAGCAGACGGCTGAAATTCACCTCGGATATTGCTGAGGCCCTGGATCGATCAGACTTCTGCTTTATTGCGGTGGGAACACCGATGGGAGAGGACGGCAGCGCGGATCTGCGGTATGTGCTGGAGGTGGCGGAGAGCATAGGAGCTGTCATGGATCATCATCTCTATGTTATTGATAAGTCCACCGTTCCGGTTGGGACTGCTGCCCTCGTTCGGGAAACTATTCAAAAGAAGTTGGATGAGCGGGGCAGCGATCTCACTTTTGACGTGATTTCCAATCCGGAATTTTTAAAGGAGGGTACGGCTGTCAATGACTGTATGATGCCTGATCGAATCGTTATTGGCGTGGATAACCACAGGGCGGCAAAGAAGATGCGTGAGCTCTATCTCTCATTTGTGAGAAAGCCGGAGTCTATCCTGATTATGGATATCGCTTCCGCAGAGATGACAAAATATACAGCAAATTCAATGCTGGCGACAAAGATCAGTTTTATCAATGAGATCGCCAATATCTGCGAACTTGTGGGCGCGGACGTAAATCAGGTACGGCTGGGGATCGGTTCGGACAGCAGAATCGGCCACAGCTTCATCTATCCTGGATGCGGATACGGCGGAAGCTGTTTTCCAAAGGATGTACAGGCGCTGATCAGAACAAGCAGCAAGAGCGGCTATGAGCCGCAGATCCTGCGCGCAGTGGAGGAGGTCAATTTTGCCCAGAAGCGTGTGATACCGAAGAAAATTGTGGAGAAATACGGTGATAATCTCACGGGAAGGACATTTGGAGTATGGGGGCTTGCATTCAAACCGGATACCGACGATATGCGCCAGGGATCTTCCATCGTGATAATTGAAGAGCTTACGAAACGCGGCGCAAGAGTCCACGCCTACGATCCCAAGGCGGTTATGGAGGCGAAGACCTGCTATCTGAAGGGAAATCCCAATATAAAGTATTTTGACGGAAAATATGACGCACTGGAGGGCTGTGATGCCATGATTCTTGTAACAGAGTGGAAAGAGTTCAGAAGCCCGAATTTCGACCTGATGAAAGAAATGCTGAAATCCCCGGTAATATTTGACGGGAGAAATCAATACGACCGGGAAGAGATGGAGGAAAATGGTTTTGAATTATATCAGATCGGCGTGGGAAACCCTGCTCTGCGCGCAGCCGCAGTATAGGCGGAAGGAGGAGTAAAATCATGAGAATACTCGTGACAGGAGGTGCGGGTTTTGTGGGATCAAATCTCTGCGCGCGCCTGATGGAAGATGAGACGAATGAGATCTGGTGTCTCGACGATCTGAGTACCGGGAGAATGGAAAATATAGAACACTTTCTGAAGGATCCCAGATTCACATTTCTGGAACAGGACGTGCAGAAGCCGGTTGATCTCGATGTACAGCAGATTTATCACGCAGCCTGTCCGGCCAGTCCTCCCGCGTATCAGAAAGATCCGGTGAATACCACAAAGACCTGTGTGCTTGGTACTCTGAACATGCTGGAGCTTGCGCGAAAGTATGGAGCGGTGCTTGTAAATTTTTCGACAAGCGAGGTCTACGGCGATCCTGAGGCGCATCCGCAGAGAGAGGACTACAGGGGAAACGTCAATCCCACCGGTGTCAGGAGCTGCTACGATGAGGGAAAGAGGTGCGCTGAGAGCCTGTGCTTTGATTATGTGCGGGAGTACGGTACGGCGGTTAAGGTTATCCGGATTTTCAATACTTACGGAAAAAATATGGATCCGGAGGACGGGCGCGTGGTCAGCAATTTTATTATTCAGGCGTTAAAGGGAGAAGATCTGACGGTATACGGCGACGGCTCCCAGACCAGAAGCTTCTGCCATGTGGACGATCTGGTGGAGGGAATTCTGCGCATGATGCGAACGCCCAGAGAAGTCACAGGCCCGGTAAATCTCGGGAACCCCGGAGAATTTACGGTGCGCGGGCTCGCTGAAAAAATCCTGGAAAAGACCGGGAGCAAAAGCAGGATTGTCTGCCTTCCCCTGCCTGCGGACGATCCGGTGAGACGCAGGCCGGATATCGCGAAGGCGAAGAAACTGCTGGACTGGGAGCCCGGGATATCTCTGGACGAGGGGCTTGACCGAACGATCCGGTATTTTGCGGAGGGATTAAAATTATGGCAGGGAGCGTAACGTCACATCTGGGGGAGCGCCGGGTGCGTCCGAATCAGGGAAAGATCTACCTTGGCGTAAAGCGTGCTGTGGATGTGGCGGGAAGCGTGGCGGGGATCGTCCTGCTAAGCCCTGTATTTGCCGCCGCTGCGGCTGCGGTCTTTATAGAGGATCCGGGAAAAGTGATCTTCCGGCAAAAGAGGAACGGACAGGGCAACCGGGTATTTGAAATCTATAAATTCCGCACCATGTGCAAGGATGCGCCGAAGCTTCGCGGACAGATGGAGAAGTTTAATGAGCTGACAGGA
>CAKNMY010000141.1 GCA_930989745.1 uncultured Lachnospiraceae bacterium
ATAATCGCGTCCGACGGCGCCGGGCGCCGGTTTGCCATCGAGGCGGGGCACACAATTCTTGCAAGCGGCGGTATCGGAGGACTGTATGAGCATTCCACGAATTATCCTCATCTGACAGGGGATGCGCTCGCGATTGCGCTGAGCCATAATGTTGCTCTGGAACATGTGGATTATGTGCAGATTCACCCGACGACACTGTACTCTACCAAGCCGGGCAGGAGATTTCTGATCTCAGAGTCCGTACGCGGCGAGGGCGCAAAACTCTATAATGCCGAGGGCAAACGGTTCGCGGATGAGGTGCTCCCGCGCGATGTGCTTACGGAGAAAATCCGTGAACAGATGCAGAAGGATCACAAGCCGTACGTCTGGCTCGATATGACCTGCCTGGGCGAGGAAGTGATACGCAGGCATTTTCCCCATATCTATGAGCACTGCCTGCAGGAGGGCTATGACGTGACGAAGCAGTGGATTCCCGTCGTGCCCGCTCAGCATTACTTTATGGGCGGAATCCATGTGGACAGCCGCAGCCGGACCACCATGGACGCGCTCTACGCAGTGGGGGAGACGAGCTGCAACGGCGTACACGGGGCAAACCGGCTGGCGAGCAATTCCCTGCTGGAGAGCCTGGTATTTGCTGAGCGCGCTGCCGGCGATATCGCGCATGAGGCGGCAACATCACAGCCGGAATTTGATCTGCTGGCAAGAAAGGCTGACAAAAGAATCGAAGAGAGCCGCGGAGAGCTCGCGAAGCTCTACCGCCGGAAGGTTTTGGATGAAATTAAAAAGGAGAAAACAGCGAGATGAACGAAATTACAATGAAATTAAATATGGACGAGGCAATCCTGGCCGCGCTCCGCGAGGATATTACAAGCGAGGACATCACCACCAACGCGGTGATGCGCGAGGCTGTGCAGGGAGAAGTGGAGCTGCTGTGCAAGCAGGACGGCGTGATCGCAGGGCTGGACGTCTTTTTCCGCGTGTTTGTACTGCTTGACGAAAAGACGACCACAGAATTTTTCGTTAAAGACGGAGATCCGGTGAAGAAAGGACAGCTGCTCGCGAAAATCCGCGGCGACATCCGCGTGCTTTTATCCGGCGAGCGAACCGCGCTGAACTTTCTGCAGCGTATGAGCGGGATCGCCACCTACACCAGACAGGTGGCGGACCTACTGAAAGGAAGCAGGACAAAGCTTCTGGACACCAGAAAGACGACCCCGAATATGCGCATCTTTGAGAAATACGCGGTACGCATGGGAGGCGGCTATAACCACCGCTATAATCTCTCCGACGGCATTCTGCTGAAGGATAATCACATTGCCGCGGCCGGAGGCGTGAAGAAAGCTGTGGAGATGGCAAAGGAATACGCGCCCTTTGTGCGCAAGATCGAGGTGGAAGTCGAGACGCTCGACATGGTAAAGGAAGCGGTTGAGGCAGGAGCGGACATCATCATGCTCGACAATATGACAAAAGAGCAGATGCAGGAAGCAGTCGCTTACATCGACGGCAGAGCCGAGACGGAATGCTCCGGAAATGTGACGCGGGAGAGCGTCAGCAGCCTCGTCTCCATCGGCGTGGACTATATTTCCAGCGGTGCGCTGACGCACTCTGCGCCCATCCTCGATCTGTCTCTGAAAAATTTGCACAGACTCTGATCTGGAAGATTGCAGCAAGCCGTGATATAATGAGGGCACATGAGAAATGATACAGGAGGATTTTATGGACGGAGAAACACGGCGCAGAGAGATTTTAAATTATATAGAGAAGAGCGCGGCCCCCGTATCCGGAGCTGCACTTGCCCGGGAGTTTGACGTCAGCCGCCAGGTCATTGTGCAGGACATCGCCCTTCTGCGGGCCATGGATCACGAGATTTTATCCACCCACCGGGGCTATATCTTACATGGTCCCAGGCACGCCTCCCGGGTGATCGCAGTATGCCACACCGATGAGCAGATGGAGGATGAGCTGAATACGATTGTGGATTTTGGAGGAACTGTCGTGGATGTATTTGTCCGGCATCAGGTCTACGGGGAGCTGAGAGCCTCCCTGCAGATATCTTCACGGCTGAAGGTCCGTCAGTTTATGGAGGAGATCCGTGAGGGCAAGTCTTCGCCTCTGAAGGATCTGACCTCCGGCTATCACTACCATACCGTCAGCGCGGACAGCGAACAGACGCTGGACGCCATTGAGGAAGCTCTGAAGCGGGCGGGAATCTGGAGAGCGGACGCGTAACTCTTGGTTTACTTTATCCTTTATTTATGTTAGAATATGAAACAGCTTAAAAGAATATCAAAGGAGAAAGACCAATGATTAACTACATAACGGACGGATTTTATCCGCTGACCGCGTTCGCGGGTATTTTATTCGCTTTCTTTGCAACCTGTCTGTTCACGGCGAAGCTTCAGAAGTTTCTTCCGAAGGATATGGGGCGCGAGTTCGCCCATGACGGTAGCCTGTCCGCCGGAAAGCCCAGAGGGGCGGGCATCATCTTTATTCTCGTATTTACAGCGGCAGCCCTTCTGTTCTGTGAACTGAATGTGGAGATTGTCATCTATCTCGCGCTGGTTGTGGTGGAGATGCTGACCGGATATCTCGACGATGCGTCTGACAAGCCCTGGGGCGAGTACAAGAAGGGAATCCTGGATCTCATTGTTGCCGTAATCGTGGCAGTGACCTTTATTCATTTCCACACAACGACTGTGGAGCTGGCGATTCTGGGAATCACATTTTCCATCCCTCCGGTGGTGTTCGGCATCCTGACCGTGATCCTTGTATGGGTATCCATCAATGTGACGAACTGTTCTGACGGTGTGGACGGTCTGTCCGGTACGCTTACGATCGTGACTTTGGTGACAATCTATGTGATCGACTCCATCAAGGGAGTTGGGGGAAGCACCCCGTTCCTGATCCTGCTCTTTGTGGTATGTCTGCTTGGATATCTGTGGTATAACGCCACGCCGAGCAAGCTTCTGATGGGAGACGCGGGATCCCGCGCGATGGGCGTGTTTATCGCCATCGTAGTGCTGCAGACGGAAAGCCCGTTCTTATATCTGCTGGCAGCGGCAGTGCTGATCGTGGACGGCGGACTCGGACTGGTGAAAGTATTCCTGATGCGCTTCCTGAAGATCCGGATCCTGCAGCATACGAGAACACCGCTTCATGACCATGTGCGCAAGGTGCTGGGCTGGTCGAATACGCAGACGGTATTTCGTTTTGTGATCATCCAGATTGTTATTTCCATTGCAACGATTTATCTGCTGCTTATCTGAGAAGGCGGGAACTGTTTTGTGAAGAACAGTTCCCGTCCGTTTTTTGTCCGGTCAGAAGAAAAAAGTTTCTCCGGCCGGGAAGTTGTGATACAATAATGACGGAAAACAAGAGAATGGAAGGTGATTACTACATGCAGAGAGATATAGATCTGCGTGAGATTTCCGACGGAAAGCTTTACGGATCCAATGATATGGTGAAGGCGGACTGCCAGGACTGCGCCGGCTGTTCCGACTGCTGCCGCGGGATGGGGACATCTCTGGTGCTCGACCCGCTGGATGTCCATACGCTCTGCACAGGGCTTGGAAAGACATTTGAGGAGCTTCTGGAGCATTCGGTGGAATTAAATGTGTGCGACGGCGTGATTCTCCCCAACCTGAAGATGGCGGGAGAGCGGGAGGCTTGCGTATATCTGGATGATTCGGGCAGATGCAGCATCCATGCGATCCGCCCGGGATTCTGCCGAATGTTTCCGCTTGGACGGTACTATGAGGGGAGATCCTTTCGGTATTTTCTCCAGATCCATGAATGCTCCAGGCCCAACCGCTCCAAAATCAAGGTGAAGAAGTGGCTGGACCGTCCGGATGTTGCGCAGTATGAGCAGTTTGTCGGAGAATGGCACTACTTTTTAAAGGATGTCCAGAAACTTCTGGAACGTGCCGGGGACGACGGAATGGCCAGGAACGCAAGTATGTATATCCTGAAGAATTTTTATCTGACGCCCTTTGACAGCCGTGAAGACTTTTATCAGCAGTTTGCACAAAGGATTGAGAAGGGAAAGACGTATTTCTTTTAGAATGCAGCGTACAGTTTCGTTTTTTCCAGCATGGACTCAGAAAAATACATAACTTTGTTTGACATTACTTTAACAATTAGCTATAATAATCAAAAGAACTTACATGAGGAGGCTGGATTGTGGACCAAAAAGGAATATCACGGGCTGTAATTAAAAGGCTGCCCCGCTATTACCGGTATTTGGGAGAGCTTTTGGAATCAGGAGTGGAGCGCATCTCATCCGGAGAGCTCAGTGAGCGGATGAAAGTGACCGCTTCTCAGATCCGGCAGGATCTCAATAATTTCGGCGGATTCGGGCAGCAGGGATATGGATATAATGTGCGCCACCTCCACACGGAGATCGCCAAGATCCTCGGGCTGGACCGCACGCACAATATGATCATCGTTGGAGCCGGAAATCTCGGGCAGGCTCTGGCAAATTATGCCAGCTTCGAGCGCAGCGGCTTTAAGACAGTCGGACTCTTCGACGTGAATCCTGTTCTGAAAGGCGTATCCGTCAGAGGAATTGAGATTCGCATGACAGACGAGCTTCCGGAGTTTATCCGTACGCATAACGTGGAAATCGCGGCGCTGACCCTGCCGAAGACTAAGGCGCTGGAGATGGCGAAGTGCCTGGTGGACAACGGCGTAAAGGCAATCTGGAATTTCGCGCTGACAGATCTGAATCTGATCCTTCCAAAGGATGTGGTCGTGGAAAATGTCCATTTATCCGAGAGTCTGATGCGCCTGTCATACAACTTAACTACATACAGCCACGATGAGCAGAAGAAGTAATGGCTGAGGATACTGCCGGAGTCCGAGCGGGCTCCGGCAGTATCCGTTTTGGATTCGAAAAATAAGGAGGAGCGATAACGTATGAGATATGTATTGACGGATGAACAGATGAAAGCCTGCGACAGCTGGACAATCAGCCAGATGGGCGTCCCCTCTCTGGTTCTCATGGAACGGGCGGCGCTTGCATGTGTCAGCGCTCTGCATGAAGAAGGATTTGATCTCACCCGTGTGCTGGCGGTCTGCGGAACGGGAAACAACGGAGCAGACGGGGCGGCAGCAGCAAGAATTCTGTATCTGAAGGGTGTGAACGCTGAAATCTATCTTGCAGGGGATCCGGCAAAATATTCTCCGGATTTGAAAAAA
>CAKNMY010000142.1 GCA_930989745.1 uncultured Lachnospiraceae bacterium
TATACTCTCTGCCGTCTCAAAATACAAGCATCCCGCAAAAGTACTGCAAAAAAATCCGTAAATTTGTTTACATCCCGCCGCAGGAGTGGTACGATATACAGGATTATACCTGCCGTTCTGATTTCATAAAATTTTCACGGAATTTTTATTGTCAGCCCGGATAGAATGCGGTACAGTTATTTTACAGGCTTCTGTGATAAGTGCATGGAAGCGCGCGAGTGCGAGAAAGGCGAGGAAATATTCATATGGACAAATGGAAAGAAAAACTGCGGAATTTTATGGCGGGACGGTATGGAAGCGACGATCTGAGCCGGGTTGGATTCTGGGCTTTTGTTGTGTGCCTGGTGCTGTCTCTGTTTCTGCGCACAAATTTCTTCTACTGGGTTGCAATCCTGATCATGGTCTGGATGTACTACCGCATGTTTTCGAAGAATCTCAGCAAGCGGTATGAGGAGAATCAGAAGTTTCTGCGCGCGAAGGAACACGTCAAGGTGTGGTTCAAAGAGCAGAGAGATCCGTACAATAAGATTTTCAGATGCCCGAACTGCGGGCAGAAGACGAGAGTTCCCAAGGGAAAGGGCAAGATCGCGATCCGCTGCCCCAAGTGCGGGACCGAGTTTATCAAGCGCACATAAACCCGGGAAAGGAAGGCGTTTATGTTTGGATATGTGACGATTAAGAAAGAGGAGCTGAAGCTGAAGGATTTCGCAAAATACCAGGCATATTACTGCGGGATCTGCCAGGATCTGAAGGATACCTTCGGGATGCAGGCGCAGCCGACGCTCACTTATGACATGACATTCCTGGCAGTGCTGCTGTCAGGACTTTATGAGAGCGAGACTTCCATGGAGAAGCATTTCTGCGCGGCGCATCCGGCACGCAGGCATCCCTGTATGCGCAACGTCTGTACGGAATATGCTGCGGACATGAATCTCATGCTCTGCTACTATAATCTTCTGGATAACTGGAGGGATGAGGGAAGCCGCAGGAGCTATCTGGCCGCAAAGGTTCTGAGAAATTCCTGCCGCAGAGTCCTGGAAGAGTACCCGAAGAAAGCGCGCGCAGTACGGCGTTATCTGAAGCGGCTGCACGAGTGTGAGAATAACAGAGTGGATAACCTGGATCTGGCGGCAGGCTATACGGGCGAACTCATAGGAGAGATTTTTGCCTGGAAAAAGGATATCTGGGCAAAGGACCTGTACCGGCTTGGCTTTTATCTGGGAAAGTTTATCTACCTGATGGACGCTTATGAAGACGTGGAGAAGGACAGACAGACGGGAAATTATAATCCGTTCGAGACGCTGGCACACTGTGACGATTTTGAGGAAAAGGCGAATGGGATTCTGACTATGATGGCGGCGGAAGCAGCGCGCGCGTTTGAGCGGCTGCCGGTGCTGGAAAATGCGGATATCCTCAGAAATATTCTGTATGCGGGAATCTGGGAACGCTATGACAAAATCGCAAAAAAGCGCAGGAAAGAGACAGAGTCGTCCGGAAAACGAGATTAGAAGAGGAATGAGAGGAAAATCGGGATGTCAGACCCATATAAAGTGTTGGGTGTTTCGCGGGATGCGAGTATGGATGAGATCAAGAAAGCATACCGGAATCTGAGCCGGAAGTATCATCCGGACGCAAATATCAATAACCCCAACAAGGAAAAAGCAGAAGAAATGTTTAAGCTGGTTCAGCAGGCATACGAGCAGATTGTGGATGAGCGGGAGAGAGGTACCTCCTCCGGCTCTTACGGCGGTTTTGGCGGATTCAGCGGAAGAAGCCAGAATACGGCAGGTTCTGACGAGGAAAGCCTGAAGTATCAGGCGGCTGCGAATTATCTGAATAATGGACATATTCGGGAGGCAATGAACGTACTGGACGGAATGCGCGACAGGGGAGCTATGTGGTACTACCTGCACGCGATTGCGAATTCCAGGATGGGCAACAACGTCAACGCTGTCGAGGACGCGCGCCGTGCGGTGGCTCTGGAGCCGGATAATCAGCAGTATCAGATGCTGCTTCACCAGCTTGAGAACGGTGGTCAGTGGTATACGGACATGGGACAGGGATACGGCTATGAACGGCAGAATCCGTCCGCCGGCAACTGGTGCTGCCAGTGCCTGGCGCTGAATATGTGCTGCGGCGGCTGCGGAGTTCCGTGCTGCTGTTGCTGCTGACGCGGCCAAATGAAAATAAAATGAGGGAGGCAAAACATGGAGAGAGAAAAACTTAAATCCCGTCTCGGATTTATTTTGCTGTCCGCAGGATGCGCAATCGGTATCGGAAACGTTTGGAAGTTCCCCTATATGGCGGGACAGGGCGGGGGCGGCGCGTTTGTGCTGTTCTATATTCTGTTCCTGGTGATTATGGGACTTCCAATCATGACTATGGAGTTTTCCGTGGGAAGGGCGAGCCAGAAGAGCCCGGTCAGGGCGTATAACGCGCTGGAGAAGCCGGGACAGAAGTGGCATATTCATGGATACATCACAATGATCGGCTGCTATCTGCTGATGATGTTCTATACGACCGTGTCCGGCTGGATGCTCCACTATTTCTATCTGACAGCAACCGGAAAGTTTGAAGGACTGGACGCCGCGGGTGTGGAAGAGCAGTTCAACACGATGCTCGGACAGCCGGGTGTGATGGCAGCATGGATGCTCTTGGTGGTAGTGATAGGATTTTTCATTTGCTCCAGAGGACTTCAAAACGGGCTTGAGAGAGTTACGAAGGTAATGATGATCGCCCTGCTGGTGATCATGGTGATTCTTGCCATCAACAGCTTTACCATGGAAGGCGCGAAGGAGGGACTGAAGTTTTATCTGATTCCCGACTTCGAGCGTATGAAGGAGGTTGGCATCGGAAATACCATTGTAGGCGCGATGAACCAGTCATTCTTCACACTGAGCCTTGGCATCGGCGCAATGGCGATTTTTGGAAGCTATATCGGCAAAGAGCGCGCGCTTCTGGGCGAGGCGGTCAACGTGGCAGTGCTGGATACGTTTGTGGCGATCACATCCGGACTGATCATATTCCCGGCGTGCTTTACGTTCGGCGTGGATCAGATGAGCGGACCGCCGCTGATCTTTATTACGCTGCCGAATATTTTCAACAATATTCCTCTGGGAAGACTCTGGGGAAGTCTGTTCTTCGTATTCATGGCATTCGCGGCGTTTTCAACCGTGCTCGCTGTGTTTGAGAATCTGATTTCCTGCGGCATGGATCTGACAGGCTGCAGCCGCAAAAAGTCCAGTCTGGTCAATATGATTCTTGTGGCAGTTCTGTCTCTGCCCTGCGTGCTGGGATACAATCTGTGGAAGTGGGACGGCTTTGCGGTGTTCGGCGGAACGATCATGGATCTCGAAGACTTCCTGGTCAGCAATATCCTGCTCCCGCTGGGTTCCATTGTGTATCTGCTGTTCTGCGTGACGCGCTACGGATGGGGATGGGAGAACTTTAAAAAAGAGGCGAATACCGGAAAAGGATTGAAGATACAGAACTGGATGCGCGTGTATCTGACCTTTATTCTGCCGCTGATCGTACTGTTTCTTTTCGGATACGGCATTTACGATAAATTTTTTTAAAAATGTGTATAGACTGCGCCTGAACGGGTCATACTGTAAATGACTTATAAAGGGAAGGCACAAAGGCGTGGCGCTCTTTATTTGTCAGCAGACAAAAGATAAAGAGAAAATACTTATCCTCCCCTTTTAACGTCAGGGCTGCCCCGGATAACCGGGACAGCCCTGACGCGCTGTTGAGAAAATACAGCGAAAACCTTGCTTTTTCTGCGCTTTTCGTATATACTATATCTGCTGCGCCCGATAAGGGGAGATTACAAAGAATTGAAGGATGGTAAGATATATGGGATTATTAAAAGACTGGAGAGACATGGCGTACTCTCAGGAAGCAGATAAGGGAAGACTTCAGAAGTTCTGGACAAAGTATTTTACGATTGAAAAAGGCATTTACGAACAGCTTCTGTCAAATCCGGACGAGGTAGTACACGGCACAGTGAAGGAGCTGGCTGAGAAATATAATGTGGATATCCTGACCATGGTCGGATTCCTGGATGGAATCAATGACAGCTTGAAGGTGAAGAACCCGATCGAAGAGATGGACGAGAATACAAACGTAAATCTGGGCTTTGACAAAGAGCTGCTGTACAAGAACATGGTAGATGCGAGAGCGGACTGGCTGTACGAGCTTCCGATGTGGGACGATATCTTCACTGAGGAGAAGAGAAAAGCTCTGTATCTGGAGCAGAAGAAATCCGGCACGATCGTCAAGGGCGAGAAGATCGGAAGAAACGATCCGTGTCCGTGCGGAAGCGGAAAGAAGTATAAATTCTGCTGCGGAAGATAAGATGTATGATGTGAGGAGAGGCGAACGCCTCTCCTTTTTATCGGCTGAAAAGCGGCGGTCCCGTCAGACCCGGTCGATAATCTCCGCGGCATGTATGGCGCGGCAGATGATATACATAATGTCCGGACTGACCTCGCCGAGAGAATCCATGACAAAAGGCTTATTGTCGAGAAAAGAATTGGAGAGCTCATAGACGTAGTATTCCGCGTCTTTTTGCTCTTCTGCCAGAAGGTCGCCCTTCTCACGCATCTCATGGGTGTTCTTATCATTTCCCAGCGTCATCTCCATCAGCGTCTCCAGCATGATGCAGAAGTGCTGTTCGTCCCATGCGGAGAGATACATGCACTTACACAGCCCCTTGCTGAAAAACGGATACGAGCCATAGCAGTCCAGCAGTTCTTTAAACCTGGTCCGGTGCCCGGAATTCTCAAATACTTTTTCTCTGTCCAGCGCAGCAAAACAATCTGAAGCCAAACTCATACAAAATCCCCCTCCCGTTCAATCATATCTTATAAAAAGTATAATGTAAAAAAAGAGAGAACTCAATAGAAAATTGGGAAATCGAGGAACAGGATTTGCTCCCGAAACTCTGTTCGAAACGGCAAAACTGTGATACAATTCATAAGGAAAGTATCAGATTCAGAGCAGACAAAAGAGCAGTTCTGAGAAAA
>CAKNMY010000143.1 GCA_930989745.1 uncultured Lachnospiraceae bacterium
TTTACGAAAATGCACGGTATCGGCAATGATTACGTTTATGTGAACTGTTTTGAGGAGACGGTAGAGAACCCTTCTGAAACAGCGAAGTTTGTCAGTGACCGCCACTTCGGAATCGGATCGGACGGTCTGATCCTGATCAAGCCTTCGCAGATTGCGGACTGTGAGATGGATATGTATAACGCGGACGGTTCTCAGGGCGCGATGTGCGGAAACGGAGTGCGCTGTGTGGCCAAGTTTGTGTATGACGCGGGGATTGCGAAAAAGGACAGAATCAGTGTTGCGACAAAGAGCGGCATCAAGTATGTGGAGGTATTTGCTGAGAACGGCAAAGCCGTTTCTGTCCGCGTGAATATGGGTGCGCCGATTCTGCGCGCGGAGGAGGTCCCCATGGTATGTGAGAAGGACACGGCGGTTGCCTATCCGCTGGAGGTGGATGGGTCTGTCTGGAATGTGACAGCGGTTTCCATGGGAAATCCTCATGCAGTCGTATATATCGATGATGTGGATGGCCTGGAGATTGAGAAGATTGGGCCTGCGTTTGAGCATCATCCGGCGTTTCCCGACCGTGTGAATACAGAATTTGTCCGGGTTATTGACCGCCATACGGTGCAGATGCGCGTGTGGGAACGGGGATCAGGTGAGACGCTCGCATGCGGTACGGGCGCCTGCGCTGTGGCTGTTTCTTCTATATTAAATGGATTTGTGGAGGATGGCGAAGTGACAGTGAAGCTTCTGGGCGGTGACCTGAGGATTGAATGGGACCGGCAGGAGAATACGGTATATATGACCGGACCGGCGACGACTGTGTTTGAGGGCGAAATTTCTCTGTGACAGTGAGAAAAAATGGCGCCGTGCGGGGGACAGTTACCCGCACGGCGCCGTTTTTGCTGGTATTACAGAAGCTGAATTCCGTGTTCGGCAGCCTGTTCCATAACATCATCAGGCCACAGAGAACACTGGACTTCGCCGATGTGAGCTTTTCTCAGATAGAACATACAGATGCGGGACATTCCGATTCCGCCTCCGATCGTATACGGGAGCTCGCGGTCCAGGATTGCTTTCTGGAACGGGAGTTCAGCGCGCTCTTCGCAGCCTGCTTTTTTGAGCTGGCTCATTAAGCTGTTCTCATCGACGCGGATTCCCATGGAAGAGAGCTCCAGAGCAATGTCAAGTACGGGGTAATATACGAGGATGTCTCCGTTTAAGCTCCAGTCATCGTAGTCCGGAGCTCTGCCGTCGTGCTTTTCGCCGGATGCGAGCAGGTCACCGATCTGCATGAGGAAGACAGCGCCTTTTTCCTTAACGATTTTATATTCGCGTTCCTTCGGGGACAGATCGGGATATAAATCCTCGAGTTCCTGGGTGGTTATGAAGGTGATGTATTTCGGAAGGATTTCCTCAATGTAGTCGTACTGAATTGCCATGTATTTTTCTGTATTTTTCAGTGCAGTGTAGAGGGTGCGGACAACCTGCTTGAGTGTGTCCATATTTCGCTCTTCTTTGGAAATGATCTTTTCCCAGTCCCACTGGTCCACATAGATGGAATGGATGTTGTCGGTGTCTTCGTCCCTGCGGATCGCGTTCATATCCGTGTAGAGTCCCTCGCCGTGCTTGAAGCCGTAGCGCTTCAGAGCGTAGCGTTTCCACTTTGCAAGGGAATGGACGATCTCCGCGGCAGCGTCGCCCTGTTCCTTGATGCCGAAGGAGACCGGGCGCTCCACGCCGTTCAGGTTGTCGTTCAGGCCGGACTGGGGCAGAACGAACAGGGGGGCGGACACGCGCAGAAGGTTCAGGCGTTTTGCAAGAGTCTGCTGAAAGAAATCCTTGACTGTCTTGATGGCAATCTGGGTATCGTAGAGATTCAGTTCAGAAGCGTAGTTTTCAGGTATCGTGATATTTCCCATAATAATGTTCCTCCTCTGTCAATTATGGATGGCAAAAACCGATAGGGCTTTTACTTTTCCGGCTATTATATCATAAGAAGCGGTATTTGACAATTTTGCTTGCAACATTTTTGGAAACCATATAGAATGAAAGTAAAGTAACCGTTCAGTTTTGATCAGCTATAGCGTGAAGCCAATATGAGGGAGGTGCAGTTATGGGGATGAAGAAATGCTGTATCTGCGGAGGGCCGATTCATGATGGAAGATGCCGGGATTGCGGCATGCCCTACAGGGATGAGAGCAAGATGTACCGGCTGAATGAGAGCCGGCCCAGGGAGCAGAAGAGTGATGCAGCGGTTCGGGAGGAACGGGTAAGAACGGAGCAGAAGCAGGAGCGGCCGGCAGCCGGGAAGAAGCAATCGCAGCAGTATCAGCGCGGCTCTTCGGCCCGCAGCGCGGCAAAAAGCCGGACCTATGTGAGTTCGTCTCATAAGAATAAGAAGGAGAAGAATCACACGGGCAAAGGCACTGCAGCGGTTATCATCATAGCGCTGCTGTGTGTTCTGGGAGCCGCGGCGGTGGGATTTTTTGAAGAGAGTCAGGAATCTTTTTCAGAGGATTTTGGATACGAAGAGGAGTATATGGTGGAAAACGAGGGAGACATCTCGGTAGATGAGGAGATGTACGCGGAAGGGCTCCCGGATCTTACCCAGAAAGGGGAAGAGTATATGGTGCAGCTGGCGGCTGGTACTTACCGGGTGGGATGGCAGATCCCTGAAGGTTTGTATACAGTGCTGGCGATGGAGGATGTCTCCTCATCTTTTTCTGTCACAGACGAAGCAAACGGAATCTGGATCTATCAGAGCCTGACGCAGGATGAGGAACGTTACGGAGCTACAAGTCTTGCGAATGTGAGACTGTACACAGGAGCTGAGATTACGCTGGAAGGCGGAGGCTCGGTGGAGCTTCAGTCGTCGTGCGCGGATACGGCCGGGCGGCAGCAGGAGGCTGAGAATCCGCTGACAGAGTCTTTTGTGCTGGAAATGGGCGCAGAAAGCTCGGTGACGGATATTCCGGAAGGATATTATAATTTTTACGCATCGCAGGGATGGGGACCTGTACAGATTCGTGAAGGAGAGGAAGATGTGTTCTCGGTATTTATGGGAAGCAGCGCCTATGAAGATATGGAGATGTACAGAAATGTCTTTGTGCCTGCGGGCAGCACCGTATATCTGGATGAGGAATATTCCAGTGAGGATTTCAGGCTTGAGCTGACTCCGAGCGAATTTGTCTATGAAGTATAGGACAAAAATATAACAACAGCAGAGGTTATGCAGAAATGAGAATTGACAACGAGAAAAAGGTATTCTACCGGAACGTGTTTGCTCTGGTGATCCCCATGGCACTCCAGAATCTGATCAATGTGGGCGTTACTTCAGCGGATGTGATTATGCTGGGGCGGGTCGGAGAGACAGCGCTCTCGGCGTCTTCGCTGGGCGGCCAGGTCTACTTTATTCTGAATCTGATCATCTTCGGACTCACGTCGGGAGCGGCGGTGATCACCGCGCAATACTGGGGAAAAGGGGATGTGCGCACGATTGAGAAGGTGCTGGGCATTGCGCTCAGAGTAGCGCTTTTTGTGAGTATTTTGTTCACGCTTGCGGCGTGGATCATCCCGCGGCCGCTGATGAGGCTGTTCACCAATGAGGAGGAGGTCATTGCACAGGGAATCTCCTATTTGAGAGTGATCGCGTTCTCCTATGTGCTGGCGTGTCTTACGATGACGTATTTGAATATTATGCGCAGCGTGGAGAGGGTACTGATCGCCACGGTGGTGTACAGTGTCTCCCTTCTGGTAAATGTGGTGCTGAACGCGGTGTTTATCTTCGGAATGTTCGGTGTCCCGGCCATGGGCGTGGCCGGAGCCGCGCTGGGAACGGTCTGCGCGAGAGTCGTGGAGTTTTGTATTGTCGTATATTACGCCAGGAAGAAGAACGATACAGTGCGCTTCAGAATGAAGGATCTGTTCGTAAAGGATAAGCTTCTGAACGCGGACTTCAGGCGCTATGCGTTTCCGGTGCTTCTGAACGAGCTGGCATGGGGACTTGGGATGGCGACGATCACGGCGATCATCGGGCATCTGGGCAGTTCCGCGGTCGCGGCAAATTCCGTGACGCAGGTGAGCAGGCAGCTTGCCATGGTCGTTTCCTTCGGCGTGGCAGGGGCAACGGCGATCATGCTGGGGAAGGCGATCGGAGAGGGAAAGGAAGAGCAGGCCAAGGTCTATGCGGGGCGTTTTGTGCGCCTGTCGCTGATTCTCGGACTGTGCGGCGCTGCCGTGATTCTGTGTGTATCTCCGATTGCGCGCCATTTCCTGGTGCTCTCGGACGAAGCCTCTGAGTACCTGCGGTATATGATGTATGTGATGGCGTATTTCTGTGTGGGACAGAGCCTGAATACTACTTTGGTTGTGGGAGTATTCCGTGCCGGCGGCGACACCCGGTTCGGCCTGGCGCTGGATCTCTCGGCAATGTGGGGCGGCGCGATTTTTCTGGGCGCGCTGGCGGCCTTTGTCTTCGATCTCCCGGTGCCGTGGGTGTATGTGTTCCTTGTAAGCGATGAGATTCTGAAGCTGCCGTTTTCATTTAAGCGCTATTTTTCCTATAAATGGCTGAAAAATATCACGCGGTGAGAAGCAGGATCCGCAAAGCCTCCGGCATCATGTTAAGAAAAACGTAAAAATGATTTCCATATTTCTTTTGTTTTTCTTTTTTAGTTTTTCCAGGGTTTTTGGATACAATAAAGACAGGAAAAAGAGGTGTGGGAATTATGAGAGAACAGAATTCAGTGGATTATACATTAAGTTTTCTGGTTTTGCTGTTTTTTATATTTTCTTTTATAGGCTGGGCCTGGGAAGTGATTTTTCATATTGCGATAGACGGAGTGTTTATCAACCGGGGCGTATTTTACGGTCCATGGCTTCCGATTTATGGAACCGGCGGAGTGCTGATGACGCTGCTTGCGGTGAAGCTGAAAGAGCATCCCCTGCGTCTGTTCGCGGC
>CAKNMY010000144.1 GCA_930989745.1 uncultured Lachnospiraceae bacterium
AGAGCATACGGTTCATACCCGTAGTGTCGAGGGTTCAAGTCCCCCTCTCGCTATTATCGAAAGGATTGACGCAGGTCGGTCCTTTTTTTGTACACAGGAAGAGGGGAACCGTGGTTCCCCTCTTCCTGTATTATATACCCTCCGGATACTGCACGCCGTCCGGAAGCGGATCCCATTCGTTCAGTCCAATACTCTGCTTGAACTTGGCCTGCTCCAGCGTCAGTCTGGGCGGTTCCTCATTCAGATATTCCATCAGTTCATCGATCCCCTCCCGCGTAACATTGTTCACCAGGAAGATTCTCTCGCATCCGGCATTGATCAGCCACTGCCTGACCATGGGAATGTTGGCATAGGGCGAATCAATCTTGGTGATAATGCCGATGAGCGGGCGCTGGATAAAGCAGCGGCTGCTGTCGCCGAACAGATTGAACGGCTCGTCCGCCGCCTGGACGATGGCGACTACATCCGCCTCAAAGGAAAAGCACGCCAGGCCTACGCTGAAACGCTTCGACTCCGCATACTCACCAGGCGAGTCAATGGTATCGTCAGCCGTGTTGGTATACTGCGTTTTGACATAGTGAAGCTCCTCTCCTTTGAGCGCCTGTGTCAGAGAGGTCTTTCCGGCTTCGCTTCTTCCCATCAAAAATACTTTTCTCATCTCTTCCTCTTACTCCGTCTAACTCTTATGGATCTCGCAGGTCTTAAATCCCAGAACTTCATCAAAAAAGCGGACGACTTCCTTCACCGCGGTCTGCACCTCAATCAGCCCGCCGGTGAGTATCAGAGAGCCGCAGAACCGGTCCATAAATCCGATCTGCACATCCGCGCTCTTCACCGCGACATCCGCCGCAACCACAACCGCCTCCCAGGGTGTAAATCGAATCATTCCGATGGCTTCGCCTGTGTGGTCCTCTCCCTCGTGCACGCCGATATGCAGCGCCAGGTTCTGATAGATGCATGCCTCGGAAGGTGTTATCACATGCGCCAGACAGACTTCCTTTCCGGGAACCCGCACACGGGTGAGACGCAGCTTCTTTCCCTTCAGATGTTCATAATCATCGTGGAACAGCTTCTCCAGCAGTTCCTCCTTCGTCATTCGAGCCATGGCCGCACTTCCTATCTCTTTGTAATATTGCAGACTACATATCCCAGGGAATCACGGAAATAGTTGACGATCTGCGTCAGCGCTGAGGTGACGTCCGAGATCTCTCCCGTGATAATCAGCGTTCCCGTAAACCGGTCAGCGAACCCGAGGTAGACATTCCCGCTCTTGACCGCGATGTCAGACGCGATCACAGCTGATTCCGGCGGGGTCATATTCATGATTCCGATTGCCGATGAACGGTAATCCAGCTGCGGATTCAATCCCAGCTTCTGATATATGATCGGAGCCGGACCGCCCATCACATGCGCAAATGTGATCTCCTTGCCCGCTACGGTCTCCTGTACGATTCTTATCTGTTCTCCGTGGTCATTTGCCATAGTTTTTGTTCCTCTCTTTCAGATTTTCCTGCCGTAAAATCGCTTATTCTTCTCAAATCATACTATTATAAAATTTTCCTGTCAAGCGAAATGTCCGCCCTGCTCCGGAAAGTAAAAGAAGCCCGCAAGCGGACTTCTTCTGCATTCATGTTCAGTTTATTCTCCAGACTTTCGTATATTCGTCAAATTCTTCTCCAGCGTCTTCGTCTGTCAATAAAATTCCCTCTTCCAACGCTCCGAAGGATGCCGTGCCTGCACTCTCAAGCTTCGTGTGATCGCCCAGAATATAGCGGGCGCTGCAGCGGGAAAAGGCTGCTTCCTTTATGGATGCTTCCACGGAATCCCTGGCTGTAAAGCCTGCCTGCAGGCTGATTCCGGCGGTTCCAAAAAAGCCTTTGGAGAACTCATACTTCTGCACGCTCTCCACTGCGTCGGTTCCCACCACGGTTCCGTCTTCCCTAAGCTCTCCTCCGGTCAGGATTGTCTTAACCCCCAGTGCTGTCAGGCGTTTTGCGTGATCTATATCATTTGTCACAACCGTGATCTCCTTCTCTGTCAGAAAATCAATCATGCCTCCCACAGTCGTTCCCGCATCCATATAGATCACATCTTCCGGCTCCAGCAGACCGGCGGCATATTTGCCGATTCGTCTCTTCTCATCGCAGCAGCCGGGCTTTTCATCAGCCGATGATTCCTCCTGTGCAGCGTCTGCCCCGGCGCGCACCGCACCGCCGAATACCTTCACAAGCTTTCCCGCTTTATCAAGTGCGGCAAGATCTCTGCGGACAGTGGAATCCGAAATCCCCAAAAGCTTCTTCAGCTCCATGACTGTCACGCTTTCCTTCTGCTCCAGAAGCTCGAGAATCTTCTCATACCGTTGTTCCGTCAGCATTTCTTTCCCTCTTTACTTCATTTTTCTTGCGCCGGGCTGAAAGCCGGCTGATAATAGCATAATGCATGTTGGGGCATGCGTCAAGAGTAACTCGCCATTTTGTAAATAATTTTGTAACAATTCGTCACATATCTGTCTCAGAAGGCTTTTGACCTCTATGACTCATTGCCGCCTCCTCTGCTTCTGATCGCAGTATGCTCTGTTTTCCCGCAAAAAATACATCCCGCTTGATATCAGTCATTGTAGAACTGTGCCTGCATCCGAAAAAGCTCCGCGTAGTTTCCATTTTCCCGCATCAGCTCCTCATGAGTGCCCTGTTCAGTGATTCTCCCTCTGTTGATAACCACGATACGGTCACAGAATTTTGTACTGGACATTCTGTGGGAGATAAAAAAAGCGGTTTTTCCTTCGACCATTTTGTGGAATCTTTGATACAGCTCATACTCAGCGCGTGGATCCATCGCTGAAGTCGGTTCATCCAGTACAACGATAGGAGCATTCTTGAAGACTGCCCTTGCAATTGCGATTTTCTGCCCCTCTCCTCCGGATGGCTCGAAGCCGGTCTCGTCAAAATTCTTATAGATTGATCGGTCCAGGTTATAGTCAATATCTTCAAGCTTGGCGCTCAGACCGCTCTCTTCAAGAAGGTTGATGAGCTCACTGTCGCTGACCCCCTGCCTGTCAAAGATCAGGTTCTCTCTCATGCTGAACGAAAACAGGCGGAAATCCTGAAAAACCGCGCCGATTAATTTCATATAAGAGTCATAGCTGTAATCCCGGATATCGGTGCCGTCCAACAGGATTCTTCCTTCCGTGGGCTCATAGAGGCGGCAAACCAGCTTGATGAAGGTAGATTTGCCCGCACCATTTTCGCCTACAATCGCGATTCGCTCTCCAAAGCGGATTTCCTGGCTTATATTCCTGAGCGCGTACGTATCCTGTCCCTGATATTTGAAGGAAACGTTCTCAAATGTGAGTGTATGAAAACTCTCCGGCGCCTCCAGCTTTCCTCCGTACATCGTTGAGGGGATGTTCATATACTGCTCCAGTGCGTCATAATATCCCGAAAACTGTTTCATATCCAGGATGCTCTGCATCACGTCCGTCATTGCGGAGGTAAAGCTTGCCATCGTGGAAATATACATCGAAAAGTCTCCGATTCCGATTGTGCCCGCAATCACCTTCCAGCCAATTGTGATATAGGATACAACCTCGAGAATCATATTGACTGCGGCAGCAAAGTACTGCGCCTTCATCTCCTCGCCAACCTGCTTTTTATAGAAGCAGTCAGACTCACTCAGGTAATGGCGTACCTTTTCTGTAATCCAGTCGCGGATTCCAAAAATACGGATTTCCTTTCCAAAAGAAAAGTCTTCGACCAGATTTAGTAAATATGCGGTCCTGCGCTCTACCGGCGCCTTTTCCAGGTCAAGCTTCACGTAATTCTTCCTCGTCGTTCCCTCGAACTTCGTGTTCAGAAGAATCAGCACAATAAAGAGCCCTACCAGCGCCAGGCTCAGCGTTGACAGGATCGTTATAATGCCTGCAAACACAAAGACCTTTCCTATAATATTGAATGCCCGATCCATCACCACACCGAAGCCCTGCCCGTTCGCATACAGAAATTTCCGCGCACGCTCCTTAGTGTCCAGGAAGTTTTTATCCTCCAGCCTCTCGAAATCGCATTTTGACAGCTTCTCTGTCAGATCTACCTGGAAGTCTGTAAAAAGCTTTCCTTTTAGTATGAAGCATTTCCCTGTAAAATAATTATTTGTGATTTTCCCTATGGCATTATTTCCCACAATCATCCCGATCCAGAATAGAATTCTCTCCTGCGGCTGATGATCAATCAGCCCGTCAATCAGAAACTTCGGGAGTATCAGGTTTGCGATCAGGATACCACCCTGGATAAATTGATTCAGTATGCTGAATATAATATATATTTTCTGATGACTCCAGCTATATTTCAGCAAGAACCATAAGCCCTTCATTGTTATCTCTCCTTTGTGTCATTTTTTTCATTATGTTATCATAAATTTTTGCAAATCGTCAATATATGATACCACTTGGTTCTGGATACATCTGTTTGCCTTATGTCCTTCCCATGGAATCCAGCGGACAATGCTCATGTGCCGTAAAATAACACAGACAAGTGAATAGGCAGTCCCCTAAAATAAAAATGGAAACTGATAGAATTTGAACCTTGAACATGGTAGAATAAAACATAAGACAGAGCGACAAATCTGAATTGACTATAATGTACCCATAGCAGTGGACACTTTTCAAAATTGAGATCCCACTGCACTAGTCAACAAAAACTGGACACAAATTTTAAATATTACCTCAGTATAAAT
>CAKNMY010000145.1 GCA_930989745.1 uncultured Lachnospiraceae bacterium
ACCCCGGAGGGGTTAAAACCAAACCCCCATTTGAAATGGGGGTTGATGACTTAGACAATCCTTTTATAATGTACTATAATGCAAAACAAAAGGGTGTCTCGGTGAAGTATATTGCAAAGCCCCGGAAAGAAAAGGAGTGAAATATTATGATACATGAAAAATGGAATCTGGAAATCAGAGGAGGAAAAGCAGCTCTGGAAACGTATTTTCTGGACACTTTGCAGGGTAATCCAAACAGAAAGCGCCCTGTTGTCATCATCTGTCCGGGCGGCGGATATGAATTTCTGTCGGACCGGGAGAGCGAACCGATTGCTGTACAGATGAATGCCAGAGGTTTTCACGCCTGCGTACTCAAATACAGCGTAAAGCCCGCTTCGTTCCCGCAGGCGCTTCTGGAACTTGCAAAAGCAGTGCGCCTTGTAAGAGAAAACGCGGAGCGCTGGAATGCGGATCCCGAAAAAATCATAATATGCGGATTTTCTGCCGGCGGTCATCTGGCATGCAGTATGGGAACGTTCTGGCAGGAACCGTGGATTGCAGAGGAACTGGGAGGGGAAAAGGAACTGTACCGTCCCGACGGACTGCTCCTGTGCTACCCGGTCATCACATCAGGAGCTCTTGCGCATGAGGGATCCATTCAAAACATCACCGGCGGAGATGAAAAACTGCGTGCAAAGATGTCACTGGAGAGGCAGGTGACGAAAGATATGCCGCCGGTCTTTTTGTGGCATACATATGAGGACAACACGGTGCCTGTGGAAAACAGCCTTATGCTCGCACAGTCACTCTGCAGAGAAAAGATTCCTGTGGAACTTCACATCTATCCTCACGGCCCTCACGGTTTATCTCTGGCAAATGAAGAAACAGGAATGCCGGACGGTACAGGCGGCATAGAACCGCACTGCCAGGGCTGGGTGGAATTGGCTGCTCAGTGGGTAAGGGAGCTGTAAAAAAGTATTGCCATCTCAGATCAGACCGTGTAATATAACTTCAGAATTCACATCAGGGGGAATGACTTATGAAACTTGCGTTTATCGACGATGAACAGGCGCAGTCGCTTATTCTGAAGGACATGATTCTCGCCTGGGAGCAGAAGTCAGGACAGCCATGCGAGATCACGGTGTTTGAAAGCGGAGAAGCGTTTCAGTTTGAACATCCGGACAACTACCCCTACGATCTGCTTCTTCTGGATATTCAGATGGAGGGAATCAGCGGCATTGAACTTGCGAAGCGGATTCGGGAGAAAGATGAGAAGATTGTGCTGGCGTTTCTGACAAACTGTGGAGAATATGTTTTTGCAGGATATGAGGTTCTGGCTGCGCGGTATCTGATGAAGCCGCTGGAGGAGGAGAAGATTTTTGAACTTCTGGACTATGCAGGTGCCAGAACACGCAGGGAGAAGCAGTATTTTATCTGCAGCGTACAGGGAGAGAGCGTGCGGGTTGATATCGAGGAGATCGTTTTCGCGGAAGCGCAGAAGCACTATGTGCGCATGCTTTTAAAAGACGGCAGGGAGCTTGTCATGAAATATAATTTCACGGATCTGATACAGGAGCTGCCCGAAGACAGATACGTGCTGGCACACAGAAGCTATCTCGTGAATCTGGACTGTGTAGTGCGCATCATGAAGACGGAGTGCTTTCTGAATGACGGAGGGAGTATACCGGTAAGCCGCAGCAGATATAAGGCGCTGAATGAAGCGTTTATCCGCTATTACAGGGGAGGGATACTCGAATGAGCACAAACGTGATTCCGCTGTTCTGCAGTGCAGTTCTCATGCTGTTCGGCGTATGGCAGATTGCGGAGCGCAGGGGGAAGAAATATATTCTGATTTTACTGCCCCTGGTTTTCGGAATTTCCGGTATCTGGATCGTTCTAGATAATATGGAAATATTTCCATATCCCGGTCATGTGACTTTTTTGTTCAGCGCAGCCGCAGTTTTTGTGCTGCTCCGTATTTTTGCCCTGCGCACGAGCCTGGGCTACAGTATTTTGTTTGGCACTGCGCTGGCAGTCTGCCTGTACAGGTTCCTTCTAAGTACGGAAGCACCGCAGTGGGAGAGTGTTCTGCTGACCATCTTTTTCCTTATGAGCGAAAACAGCCAGGCATTTATGCGCAAGTCGTATGAGGAGAGCGCGGCGGAATACCAGAATCAGATTCTGACCCGCCAGGTCAGCGAGATCCAGAACATCTATATGACCATGCGCGGCTGGCGCCATGACTATCACAATCACATGCAGTCTCTGAAAGCCTATCTGAGCAAAGGCATGGAAGAAGAGGCGAAGGATTATCTGGAACGGCTGGAGAACGATCTCGATGAGGTGCGCCAGCTCATAGAAACTGGAAATGTGGCATTGGATGCCATCCTGAATTCCAAGCTGTCTCTTGCGATACAGGAGAAGATCCAGGTGGATTATAAGGCGGCGGTTCCCGAACAGCTTACGGTGACCGATATTGACCTGTGTGTCCTGATTGGAAACCTGATTGATAACGGCGTGGAGGCATGCCAGAAGATGGAGGAGGGCGACAGGAGGATCAGGCTCTACATCGGTGTACTCAGACAGCAGCTTTATATCTATGTGCTGAACTCCACAAACGAGGCGGTGCGCAGGCTGGATGAAGAATACATTACCACAAAGCGCGGCAACCACGGGCATGGGCTGAAGAGAATTAATCTTATTGTGGAAAAATACGGCGGCTATATCAACCGGAAGAATGAACCCGGCGTCTTTGTGACGGAGATTATGATGCCGCTGTAGGAGAATACGATACCATTCGTGCACGGAACCCGGCGTTCCGTGCATTTTTTTCGGACTTTCCGTATAGATGTGCTAGTATGTGTACATGAAAACAAGAGGAGGGACATTCATGAACGAAGGAAATTGTACGGACTGGAAACGGAAATACAGTATCTGGTCTACCTACCGGTTTGTCTACGGAATGATCTGGAAATATGAGAAAAAGATTCTTGCGGTGGGAACAGGAAAGATACTTACGAGCATCGGAGCACAGGTTATGGGAGTTGTGATTCCTGCCGCTGTCATCGCAGTGCTGGAAAAGGGCGGCGGAATGGGGCAGTATCTGTTCTCCATGCTGGGGCTGTTTCTCGTATCGGCGGCAGTGTACGGCGCTCAGAGCTATTTTAACGGAATAGAAATGCTGGTCACGGTTTTCAGGGCAAAACATGGCATGACAATGCTGATGCGTGAGGTCTGTGAGGCGGATTATCAGTGGATGGAGCGAAAGGAGACGCAGGAAAATTTTGAAAAGGGCATAAGGGCAATGGATGGCGGAGAATATAGAGGAATGGAAGGGTTCGTGAAACAGAACACAGAGCTTGCCATAAATGTACTGGGACTCATTGTGTATCTATGTGCCGCGGCTTCTCTCGAACCGCTGATTATCCTGCTTCTGCTGGCAGTTTCGCTGATCCAGATGGGAATTTATTCTCTTGCAAGAAAATATGAGGAGAGTCATAAGGATGAGAGGGGCAGCCTGTGGATGAAGCAGCACTATCACGAGAGCGTTACGGATAATATCCAGGCAGGAAAAGATATCCGTCTGTTCGGGCTGAGGATCTGGCTTCTGGATTATTACAAGGGATACACAAAGCGGTTTAAGCGGCTGTTTGCAAAAGAGAGAGGTGTATATTTTGCATACGAACTGTCCGTGCTTCTGATGTCCGCGCTCAGAGATTTCGTATGCTACACGTATCTGCTGGGACGTATGAGCGAGGGTATGGGGACGGCGGAGTTTGTATTCTATCTCGGGCTTGTAGCCGGTTTTTCCAACTGGTTTTCCCAAATTTCCGGGAATCTTACTATACTTGGAGGAGCCTGTATCAATATGGCGGACTTCCAGAGATGGTACGATAACGCGCAAAGGACGCATGCTTCGGGAGAGAAGGTTCATACAGGGAAGAAGATCAGCATTGCATTTGAGGATGTCAGCTTCGTATATCCCGGCAGCGACAAAAGGGTGCTGGATCACGTCAGCTTTACGCTGAGCCCGGATAAGAAAACGGCGCTGGTGGGGGTAAACGGCGCGGGCAAGACGACGATTGTAAAGCTGCTCTGCGGACTGTACAGGCCGACGGAGGGAAGAATTCTGATTGACGGCGTGGATCTGCGCGAGATGAACAGGGAGCAATATTTTGAAAAGATTTCCGCTATTTTTCAGGAACCGCTGATTCTGGAGAGCGGACTGGATGAAAATGTTGCCTGCGAGGTGCGCGAGCATCTGGACCGTACACGCTGCGAGACGGCTATGAAACGTTCCGGGCTGTGGGAGAAGATACAGCGGCTTCCCGCGGGAATGGAGAGCAGCTATGGAAATGTGATAGACAAAAAAGGTATTTTTTTATCGGGAGGAGAACAGCAGAAGCTTCTGCTCGCGCGGGCGCTTTATAAGGACGCGCCTCTGGTTCTCCTGGACGAACCGACGGCGGCGATGGATGCTCTGTCGGAGAAAGCGACATATGAGGTCTATGACCGGGAGCTGGCAGGAAAGACCGTTATGTTTATCTCGCACAGGCTTGCTTCCACGCGCTTTTGCGACGAAATTCTGTTTTTAAAGAACGGCGCGGTCACGGAACGGGGCACGCACGAAGAGCTGCTCGCGGCAGACGGCGAGTATGCAGAAATGTTCGAGGTGCAGAGCCGGTATTACAGAGATGAGAAGGAGGAGACACATG
>CAKNMY010000146.1 GCA_930989745.1 uncultured Lachnospiraceae bacterium
ATTTTCAAATCCGAATACCTCCGCGCCGATCAGCACTGGCGCGAGAAAAGTGTTCGTTGCGCCGCCGAAAACAGCGGCATACCCCAGCGCAGCCGCAAACGGAACCTGTATTCCAAAAACAGGCGCCAGAACGGCACCCAGACTGGCGCCGACGGAAAACAGCGGAGTGACCTCACCGCCCTGAAAGCCTGCCGCAAGCGTCAGGATCGTGAGCGCAAACTTTGCAATCCAGTCATAATAGAAGATTTCTCCGCCCGAAACCGCCGTCTGGATCAGATTGGTTCCAAGCCCCGCATACCTTCCCTTATGCAGAACCAGAAGCAGGATGCTGAGAACAGCTCCCACAGCGGCTATTCTCACAGTCGGACGCAAAAATAGTCCCGAAAGCTTTTCTTTCATCGTCTTCAGCCCCCAGGCAAACGCTCCTCCGACAATGCCGAAAAGCAGGCCGAGCGCCAGCAGCCGCACCGTATGAGAAAGATCCAGATTCATTTCCGGTGACAGCAGAACCTCAAATTTTTCGAGCCCCAGAAAGCGCGAGGTGTAACTCGCAGTATAGGCGGCAACAGCAGCAGGCAGCAGAGCCTGATACTCCAGAATCCCTGCGGTTAGAACTTCCATCGCGAAAAAGACCGCCGCAATCGGCGTTCCGAACAGTCCCGCAAATCCTGCTGCCATACCGGTCACAAGAAAAATATGTCCACTGTTTTGAAACGGAAGCCTTCTTCCGACCCAGTGGGAACACGCGGCGCCAATCTGTACCGCTACGCCCTCGCGGCCGGCGCTCCCGCCAAACAGATGCGTCAGCCACGTCCCGGATATAATGAAAGGAATCAGCCGCATCGGAATCGTTTCCTCATCCCCGTGTCCCACCTCAAAGATCAGGTTCATACCCCTGCTGCTCTTTCCTCCAAACTTCTGATAACAGAACGCGATTAACACTCCGGCTGCTGCAAGAAACGGGATCAGCTGCATCGGATGCTCATCCCTGAACGCCGTGATCGCCAGCAGCACTCTCCCGAACAGCGCGTCAATTTCTCCCACTGCCAGGCCAATCGGTATTCCCGCCAGTCCCAGCGCCAGCAGCCTCCCATAAGTGCGCAGTACCCTTGTCACTCTTTCTCTCATCCCTCATCCTCCTAAAATCGCCTCGTCATCTCACAACGCCTTTATCATAATCATTTCCATCGGCTGCTCGTACCCCGGAATGTCGATGACGAATCCCCCGCGGTCTTTATAGCCGAGCTTTCGGTAGAAATGCTGCGCTTCTTCGTCCACCTGCGTGGACGTCATCACCATCCCGAAGCCCTGTGATTTCATCTCCGCTTCCCAGTGCTCCATCAGGCTCCTGCCGAATCCTCTGCGCCTGCAGGTATCGCTTATAAACAGCATCGTACAAAACGGCGTGTTGTCCCAGAAGAGATTATATCTCAGGATTCCAACCGGAATTCCCTCCTCCTCCATCACATAGCCGCGTCTGTTTCTCACCTTTTCATCAAACTCACGTTCCGGCAGATGCCGGTCCAGGCTGAACCAGAACTCTCTGTCCCCCGCTTCCACATATCTGATCTGCATGTGATCCCTCCTGTGACAGGAAAAGAGCTGCCTGCGCAGCTCTTACCCGGTACTTTATTTTTTACTACTTCTCAGCAGATCTCCAGTACTTTATAGTCCTGGTCTTCCACCGCTTTCTTCAGCACGTCGTCCGCAACCTCCGCGTTCAGCGTAAGCTCCGCGGTTCCGGCCTCATGGCTTACGACTGCCTCATCCACCTGCGGCAGCGCCTCCAGGACCTTCTTTACGCGTGCCTCGCAGTGTCCGCACATCATTCCCTCGATTTTCATGGTTTTCTTCATTTCAGTTTCCTCCTGTTTTTTATGAATTTTTATTTTTTTATCCCTGCTCGCGTCGTACATCTTAAACAGATTCAGACGCAGGGCATTGGTCACTACACAGAAGCTGGAGAGGCTCATCGCCGCAGCTCCGAACATCGGGTTTAACTTCCATCCCAGCAGCGGAATCCATACGCCCGCCGCAAGCGGAATTCCGATCGCATTGTAGAAAAATGCCCAGAACAGATTTTCATGGATATTCCGCAGTGTCGCGCGGCTTAAACGGATCGCTGCCGGGACATCGCTTAAGCGGCTCTTCATCAGCACCACGTCCGCGGCGTCTATCGCGATATCCGTACCCGCGCCGATCGCGATTCCGATATCAGCCCTCGTGAGCGCGGGAGCGTCGTTGATGCCGTCGCCGACCATGGCGACTCTTCCCTTTCGCTTCAGGGCGCGGATTACACTCTCTTTGCCCTCGGGGAGTACGCCCGCAATTACCTCGTCCACACCCGCCTGCTTTCCGATCGCGTTGGCTGTGCGCTCATTGTCGCCTGTGAGCATCACTACGCGGATTCCCATATTCTGCAGTTCTCTGACCGCTCTGGGGCTGTCCTCCTTGATCACGTCAGCCACAGCGATAATTCCCATAAGTTGTCCGTTTTTGCTGAAGAACAGCGGTGTCTTGCCGTCATTGGCAAACTGCTGCGCGCGCTTCTCCATCTCCGGAGAGACAGCGGTATTTTGGCTGATAAACTTCAGATTTCCGCCGGTTACTATATCCTCGCCCAGCTTTCCGGAAAGTCCGTTTCCCGGAACTGCTGAAAAATCGGATACTTCCAGTCCCTGTCCGATCCCCTCCTCCGACGCGCGCACCAAAACCGCATGTGCCAGAGGATGTTCGCTCTTCCTCTCCAGAGCGCAGGCAAGCTCCAGAAGCTCTCTCTCTCTTACCCCCTGCGCCGGCAGCATATCTGTCACTCTGGGCTCACCGCTTGTGATCGTTCCGGTCTTATCCAGAGCCACGATCTCCGTCTTGCCGGTCTCTTCCAGGGATACGGCTGTCTTAAACATGATTCCGTGCTTGGCCCCCATGCCGTTTCCGACCATGATCGCGACCGGTGTCGCCAGTCCCAGCGCGCACGGGCAGCTGATGACGAGCACGGAAATCCCGCGAGCCAGTGCAAATCCGACCGTCTGTCCCGCAATCAGCCATCCGGCGATTGTCACCAGCGCGATTGCGATAACCGCGGGAACGAACACGCCGGAGACACGGTCAGCCACCTTCGCGATGGGAGCTTTCGTCGCCGCCGCGTCGCTGACCATCTGGATAATCTGGGACAGCGTGGTGTCTTCGCCCACTCTTGTGGCCTCGCATTTGATAAATCCGGAGTGATTCAGCGTCGCGGCGGACACCGGATCCCCCGGCTTCTTGTCCACCGGGATGCTCTCTCCGGTCAGCGCCGATTCGTTTACCGCGCTGCTTCCCTCCAGCACGATACCATCCACGGGTATATTCTCACCGGGGCGCACCACAAATACATCGCCGATGCGCACCTGCTCAATCGAGACTTCTGTCTCCGCTCCGTCCCGCAGCACCGTCGCCGTCTTGGGCGCCAGCTTCATCAGGCTCTTCAGCGCATCGGTCGTGCGCCCCTTGGAGCGGGCCTCCAGCATCTTGCCCACTGTGATCAGCGTCAGGATCATGGCTGCGGACTCAAAGTAAAATTCATGCATATAGGACATCACGGCATCCAGATCACCGCGCACCTGAGCATCCGTCATCGCAAACAGCGCGTATGTGCTGTACACATAGGACGCTCCCGCGCCCAGCGCCACCAGGGTATCCATATTCGGGGCGCGGTGCCAGAGGCTCCGGAAGCCGCTGATAAAGAACTTCTGGTTGATGACCATGACAATCGTCGTGAGCAGCAGCTGTATCAGTCCCATCGCTATGTGGTTTCCTTCCAGCACGGAGGGAACCGGCCAGCCCCACATCATATGTCCCATGGAGAAATACATCAGCGGGATCAGAAAACACAGTGACGCAATCAGCCGCCGCTTCATCAGAGGCGTCTCTTTATCTTTCAGAAGCTCCTCCTGTTCGGCTGCGCCGGCAGCCGCCCTCGACTGTGCGGAAGCGCCCTTCCTGGAGGCTCCGTATCCTGCCTCTTCGACCGCGGCAATGATCTCCGACGCGCTCGCCGTCCCCTCCACGCCCATGGAATTCGTCAGCAGGCTCACGGAGCAGGAGGTCACCCCCGGCACCTTGGAAACCGCTTTCTCCACGCGGGCACTGCATGCCGCGCAGCTCATTCCCGTAACAGAATATTGTTCCATCTCTCTTCCTCCTTGCTGTTATCTCATCAGTTTCTGCAGCGTAACCACCAGCTCGTCGATCGTCTCCTCCTTGCCGTCCCGGATATCCTGCGCCACGCAGGTCCGGATATGGTTCGCGAGAAGCACTTTATTAAAACTGTTCAGAGCGGCGTTCACCGCAGAGACCTGAACCAGAATATCGGTACAATAGCTGTCATTCTCAACCATCCTGCGTATCCCGCGCACCTGGCCTTCAATCCGGTTCAGCCGGTTGATCAGATCGCGGTATTCCTTTTCGGAGCGCTCCTTGGTCTTGTGGCAGCATTCCTTCTTATCTTCTGTTCCATGTTCGCTCATCATCAGCACCTCACTTTCTGAGGTCATTATATACCCTAATGGGGTATTTTGCAAGAGGAAATTTTTTTCGCATTAATCCGAAAAAGGCAGGCGCCGAAAAAGCGCCTGCCTCAGAGTATAGACAATACTTCTATATTCGATTACCGGAGAGGGGTATCTCAATACGGGCACATCACAATA
>CAKNMY010000147.1 GCA_930989745.1 uncultured Lachnospiraceae bacterium
TAAGTTTATCAGCGCGAAGAGAACGCTGACGACTCAGATGAAGGCGACCGGAGAGGTTATGAGCATCTGCAATAACTTTGAGGGAGCCCTGATGAAGGCAATCCGCTCTCTCGAGCAGCATGTGGACAGCCTGATGTCCTACGATTTCACTGATCTGTCCAGAGAGGAGCTGCTGGAGGAATTAAAGATTGTAGACGATATGCGGATCTGGCGTATTGCCGAAGCGATCCGCAAGGGCATTTCCTACGAGGAGATCCATGAGATCACGAAGATCGATATCTGGTTTGTCGACAAGCTGGCGATCCTCGTGGAGATGGAGCAGGCGCTGCGTGAGGAGGAGCTGACGGAAGATCTGCTGCGCGAGGCGAAGCGCATCGAGTTCCCGGATAATGTCATCGCGCGCCTGACCGGAAGAAAAGAAGATGAGATCAAAGAACTGCGCCGCCAGTGGAACATCACCGCAGCGTATAAGATGGTAGATACCTGCGCCGCTGAGTTCGCTGCCACGACTCCGTATTACTATTCCGTATACGGCGGAGAGAATGAGGCGGACGGCAGAAGTGATAAGAAAAAAGTGCTTGTCCTGGGCTCCGGCCCGATCCGCATCGGACAGGGTATCGAGTTCGACTTCTGTTCCGTACACTGTACCTGGGCATTTGCGAAAGAGGGATATGAGACGATTATCATCAACAATAACCCTGAGACCGTAAGTACGGACTTTGATATTGCGGACAAGCTGTATTTTGAGCCGCTGACTCCCGAGGATGTGGAGAATGTGGTAAATATTGAGAAACCGGACGGAGCAGTCGTGCAGTTCGGCGGACAGACGGCGATCAAGCTCACGGAAGCGCTGATCAAGATGGGTGTGAAGATCCTCGGAACTTCCGCGGAAAATGTGGACGCGGCTGAGGACAGAGAGCTGTTTGACAAGATCCTGGAGGAGTGCCATATCCCGCGTCCGAAGGGACATACGGTATACACGGCAGATGAGGCGATCCGCGCGGCTAACCAGCTCGGCTATCCGGTTCTGGTGCGTCCGTCCTACGTGCTTGGCGGCCAGGGTATGCAGATCGCGATCAACGATGAAGATGTGGATCAGTACATCGGCGTGATCAACCGCATCGCTCAGGAACATCCGATTCTGGTAGACAAGTATCTGGTGGGCAAGGAGATCGAGGTTGACGCTGTGTGCGACGGCGAGGACATTCTGATTCCGGGTATTATGGAGCACATCGAGCGCGCGGGAATTCACTCCGGCGACAGTATTTCCGTATATCCGGCCAAGACAATCAGCGATAACGCGAAGAAGACGATCGAGGAGTATACGAAGCGCCTGGCGCGTTCCCTGCATGTTGTGGGTATGATCAATATCCAGTTCATCGTCTGCGGCGAGGAAGTATACGTGATCGAGGTGAATCCGCGCTCCAGCCGTACGGTGCCGTACATCAGCAAGGTGACGGGTATTCCGATTGTGCCGCTGGCGACCAGGGTAATTCTGGGACACAAGATCCGCGAGATGGGATACGAGCCGGGCTTGCAGCCTGAGGGGGACTACTTCGCGATCAAGATGCCGGTATTCTCCTTTGAGAAGATCCGCGGAGCGGATATCAGCCTCGGACCGGAGATGAAATCTACCGGAGAGTGTCTGGGAATCGCGAAATCCTTCAATGAGGCGCTTTACAAAGCCTTCCTCGGAGCGGGCATCAATCTGCCGAAGCATAAGAACATGATTATGACGATCCGTGACGCTGACAAACCGGAGGCGGTAGAGATCGCGAAGCGCTTTGAAGCGCTGGGCTATAAGATCTACGCGACGAGAAGCACCGCGAAGGTCTTCAAGGAAAACGGCATCCATGCGATCCGCACCAACAAGATCGAGCAGCCGTCCCCGAACCTCATGGATCTGATCCTGGGACATAAGATTGACCTGATCATTGATATTCCGGAGCAGGGTGTGGAACACTCCAAGGACGGTTTCGTGATCCGCAGAAATGCGATTGAGACAGGCGTAAACGTTCTGACAGCGATCGACACGGCGAGAGCGCTCGTGACCAGTCTGGAAAATACAGATATCAAGACGCTGACGCTGATCGACATTGCGACAGTGGAAAGAAAATAAGAAATAAAAGGAGAGACCCGGCAGGCATGCGCGGGTCTCTCAGACTATAGAAAGAAATCTTTTGCAGAGCATATTGTCAGCGCCGTATATTTGTTTTATAATGAACATAGTCTGATAATAAAAATGGGCGGTGTTTCTGCTCCGCCTGCGGATTGGGGAAAGAGAAGATGGATATTATTGAAATTTTGAAAGTCATATTTTTCGGTATTGTGGAGGGAATCACAGAATGGCTCCCGATCAGCAGCACCGGGCATATGATTCTGGTGGATGAGTTTGTTAAGCTGGATGTATCGAAGGGATTCTGGGATGTTTTTCTGGTGCTGATCCAGCTCGGAGCGGTATTGGCAGTGGTGGTTCTGGATTTCAGGAAGCTGTGGCCATTCCACAGGAAGAATCCGGAGCTGCCCGGCAACTGGAATTACATGAGCGGGAATCCCAGGCTGGAGAAGATTCAGATTTTCTGTGACAACCATGTGTATATGAGTAAGATTGTACTGTGGCTGAAAATTCTTGTATCGTGTGTCCCGGCGATCATTATCGGGCTCCCGTTTAATGACTGGATTGAGGAGCACCTGAACAATTATATCGTGGTGGCGATCATGCTGATTGTCTATGGTCTGCTCTTTATCGTGGTTGAGCGGTACAACAAGACGCGCCGTCCGGCGATGACACGGCTGAGTGAGATCTCATTTCAGACCGCGCTTCTGATCGGAGTTTTTCAGCTTCTCGCGGTCATTCCCGGAACTTCGCGTTCGGGCGCGACGATTGTGGGCGGAATCCTGATCGGTATGTCGAGAAAGCTGGCGGCGGAATATACATTCTTCCTGGCGATCCCCACGATGGCGGGAGCCAGCCTTCTGAAGCTTCTCAAAGCGGGATTTGCGTTCAGCAGCACGGAAGTTGTTTACCTGCTTCTGGGCATGGCGGTCGCTTTTGTGGTGTCCATCCTCGCGATCAAGTTCCTGATGAGTTATATCAAGAAGCACGACTTCCAGGTGTTCGGATGGTACCGCATTGTACTCGGTATTGTGGTACTCGCCTATTTCATAATCAAGACCCTGGTAATTGCATAGCAGTGTTCTGCGGCAGGCATCTTTTACAGCGGAAAGGATGCCTGCCGCTCTCTGTGTGTTTGCCCGCACATTCTTTCTTGCATTTTCCGTCCGGAGAACTTATAATAAACATACGTATACAGATGCTGCACAGGCGCTCCCGGCGCCTGTTTTGCACCCAAAGGGCAGTTGGAAGCAGCAGGGAATCAGCACAGAAACGTGTGAGAAAAGACGATAAGAGAGGTATTGTATTATGGATAAGAAACGAGTAGTGGTGGCTCTTGGACACCGCGCGCTGGGAACAACGCTTCCCGAGCAGAAGAAGGCCACCAGAAAGACAGCAAAGATGATCGCGGATCTGGTGGAAGCAGGAGCTAATATTGCAATCACACACAGCAATGCGCCCCAGGTGGGAATGATCCACACAGCCATGAATGAATTTGTGAAGATGCATCCGTCCTATACGGTAGCGCCCATGTCCATCTGCTCTGCGATGAGCCAGGGCTATATCGGATACGACCTGCAGAATTCGATCCGCGCTGAGCTGCTGCGCAGGGGAATCTATAAGCCGGTCAGCACAATTCTGACGCAGGTGCAGGTAGATCCGTATGATGAAGCGTTTAATGAGCCGGAGAAGATCATCGGACGTGTGCTTTCCGCAGAGGAAGCGGAAGCTGAGGAGAAGAAAGGCAACTTCGTGACAGAGGTTGAGGGCGGATACCGCAGAATAGTAGCTGCTCCCAAGCCTCAGGAGATCGTGGAGAAGGACGCGATCCGCACGCTGTTTGACGCGGATCAGATTGTGATTGCCTGCGGAGGCGGCGGAATCCCTGTGCTTGCGCAGGAGGAGGAGCTTGCAGGAGCCAGCGCTGTGATAGAGAAGGACCTGATCAGTGCCAAGCTCGCCGAGCTTCTTGACGCGGATGTCCTGATGATCCTCACCAGCGTAGAACACGTATCAGTAGAATATCATACCGATGAGGAGAGAGAGCTGGGAAAAGTTACGGTTGAAGAGATGAAGCAGTATATGCAGAACGATCAGTTTGAGTCCGGATCCATGCTCCCGAAGGTGGAAGCGGCTGTGGAGTTCATCGAAGGCGGCAAAGGAAGACGCGCGGTGATCACATCCATTGACAAGGCAAAGGACGGATATCTCGGAAAGACGGGAACCATTATCACAGAATAGGAAATAAGAACAACAAGCAAAAAGGCTGCCGATGGCAGCCTTTTCGTTTAATGAGGGGGGAGATAGTGAGTGGTTAATCAACTATCCGAGATTTATTATAAGGAAAAAACGTGACGAAAGTATGTCCAAAGTCTAAAAGAAATGGAAAAAATATAAAGAAATGCTGAACGGCGCGGAGGTTTTGGCATGACAAAGAAAGAGCCGCTGCAGGATCGCTGCCGCGGCTCTTCTCTAAAATGAGGGGGGAGATAGTGAGT
>CAKNMY010000148.1 GCA_930989745.1 uncultured Lachnospiraceae bacterium
CCGCGGCAGTCAGATCCGACAGATCCCCGTACATCATCGTCATCGTATATCCTGTGCGGATATCGGGATTCAGCTGCTTTGCCTCCTTCAGGAAGCCGTAATTCATCGAGGTCAGCACGCAGCTGTCCTCAAAACCGTAATCCGTGATGATCTTTACCACCTTGTTGACGATATTTTCATTGTGTCCGTTATACTTGATCTCAATATTCAGATTAATCTTACCGTCAGCATATTCGATCGCCTCCGCCAGCGTCGGGATCTTCTCTCCTCGAAAGTTCTTATTGAACTTGATTCCGGCATCCAGCTGCTCCACCTCGGCAAAATCCAGCTCCCAGATATACTTATTCATACCTGTGGTGCGCTTCAGATTATTGTCATGAAGCAGGACAACCTCCCCGTCCTTTGTCTCCTGCACATCAATCTCCGCATAGTCGGACATACTCTGCACCGAGTATTCCAGCGCGCTGATCGTATTCTCAGGCGCCATCTTCGCGCCCCCTCGATGAGCCGTGACCGCGGTGGCAGCTCTGTCGAGCGAATCCACCTGTGGTCCCTGGGCGGAAATACTGTACAGATAACCGCTTTCCAGACCGATAACGGCTGCCAGGATGATCGTAGCAAACGCCCTGCCTGACAGGAATGCTGATGCGCGTGCTCCCATTCTCCTTTTTCTTTTCTTTTGCTTCACCTGTTCTTTCCGGGGCTGAGGATTTCCGTATACCAGATAGACCGCGTACACATAGTTCAGGATCAATACAAATCCCACAGTTCCCCAGACAAGGCAGAACGCTTTCTTCAGCCACTGCCCGTATATCAGCGCAGCGCTGATGCGCGCGGAAGCTTCCCGGAAAATCAGAATATAGATGTCAAACCCCGCAAGAGCCAGCAGATAGGATGCCGCCGTCACTGCAAAAACCGCCAGATGCACGCATACGCCCGAGCAGAGGATCTGCTTCCATCCGTTCCTCCACATACCCGCAGCCCGCAGCTTAAATTCCCTGAATCGTTCGCCCTCAGCAAACAGATACGGCAGCTGATACGCATATATAACAGAACATACTGTCACAACGATGCAGGCTGCCAGAAATATCCCCTTCTTAGGAGCTGCGCTGTAAAGCTTCTGTATTGTGACTGAGAGCAGACGCAGATTCCAGCTCTCGGAGATAATCAGATAGAGATGCACTGCCGGTACTGCGCCGAGCAGTCCGATAATCCAGAAAACCGGACGCTTCCTGAGAAACCGCACCATCCGCACCGCGCCCTTCGTGAACATGTCGGCAGCCGAGCACTTCTCCCTGCGCCAGCTTGCCTCAAAGCAGGTAAAAAGCGCCATTAATTCCAGAAACAGCACAGCCAGCACCACTATGCCGCACAGCGCGACCAGCAGCAGTGTCACCGGATGGCGAATAAACTGAATATAATTTTCCGCAGTCATATAGCTGTAGCCCTGCTGCTCCAGAGAAAAACGTACAGCGCACTCAGCCATAAAGTAGATCAGGCAGAACGCGGGGATTCTGTATAAAATTTCAAAAAGTAAAAGACTGCCGGCGTTTCTCTTTAAATTGCGCCAGCAGATAGTGAGCACTCGCTTCATATCCATCCCGCCATTTCACCGTATTTCTGTATCCTATACTTATATTTTACTTCATTTTCAGTATTTTTCAACAATTATTATAATCCCAAACCGGGGAGTTCATGCAGCTGAGAACGGGAGGATCACTGTTCCCGGACAAAAGGAGGGCCGGGACTGCAAGCAGTTCCGGCTTATGAAAAAGAAAAAGTTTATATGAAAAAGTGATTGCCTTTGTTTGATTATTAATATAACGAAAAAGTGTGAGAAAAATATGGCACATAAATGAACATTTTGTGAAAAAGCCATCATAAAATGTTCACACACGGACTGAGCAATTTTTCTAAAGCCATGAGCAAAAATAAGCATTCAGCACAGCGCCCGGAAATGGTAATATGAAAAGAAGAAAAACGTTTGCGGAGGTAACAAATGATGAAAAAAACAATCGAAACATGGGAACGCGACCGCCTGCGGGAACTGGCGAAACGACAGCTCTCTTATGCCCGCTCAGAAGTCAACCAGGAGCGGATCCGGCAGTGGTACCGCCACAATGACCTGCAGGGAGACCGCCCTATGATCCAGCTGGAGATGGCAACTTTTGAACAGGAAATCATCCCGGACCGTCTGAAATGCACTTCTCCGGCAGCACGCGCGCTGGAAGCCCAGCTGTACCGGAACTTTCTGAATCTGGAGCTCTTTGACGACGACCGCGTAGTTCCGGACTTCTATCCAATGGGATATGATACATGGTTTAAGCTCTTTGACATTGACGTACATGTGGAAAACGCGGAGATGGACGGCCATCAGAGTCTTGGCCATCACTTTATCCCGGCGATTGAAGATCTGGAGGAGGCGTATGAGTCCGGCCTGATTAAGCCCTCCTCTTTCGGCGTGGATCTGGAGCGCACCGAACAGCGCAGACAGTTTGTCGAAGAAACGATCGGCGATATCCTGCCTGTACAGATGAAAATGGATTGTCTGTACAGTGTCCCCACACAGATGCTCGTGCACATTATGAGCATGGAGCAGATGATGTTCAATATGTATGATTATCCCGAGCTGTTCAAGAAGATGATGAATCAGATTGCGGATGACACGCTCGCCTATTACAGGATGCTGGAGGAAAAAGGACTGATCCTTCCGACGACTGCTTTTGAAAACGTAGGACAGGGAACCTTCGCCTTTACCAGAGAGCTTCCCGGCGCGGAGACTCTGAAAGAACGCCCCTTCACAACTTCCGATGTCTGGGGATTTATGGATTCTCAGGAGACGGTCGGCATATCGCCCGATATGTATGAGGAGTTTATCTATCCATGTTATAAGAAAATCTCCAGCCAGTACGGACTGCTCTCCTACGGCTGCTGTGAGCCGGTACACCCCATCTGGGACCGGTGTGTCAGCAAATTTGAAAATCTCCGGAAGGTATCTATCTCTCCCTGGTGTGATGAGGAGTTCATGGGCGAGGAGCTGCGCGGCAGCCGCGTGATCTATCACCGCAAACCCAGTCCCAACTTCCTCGGTGTAGATCCCGTCCTCAATGAAGAGGCGCTCAGAGAGCATTTCCGCGCCACGCTGAAAGCTGCCCGCGGATGCAAACTGGAGTTTACCCAGAGGGATGTCTATACGCTTCACAACAATATAGAAAAAGGCAGACGCTATATCCAGATTCTGCGTGAGGAAATTGAAAACTGCTGGCAGGGCTGATCCCGGTCAGACACGGCTGCGGTATTGAACAGGCGACATTCCTTCGGCCTTCCGGAACGCGCTGCTGAATGCGCTCTCACTGGAAAAACCGATCCTGTAGCCGATTTCCTTGATCTGCAGCCCCGTGTTCGCCAGCAGATAGCGTGCTGCGTCCATGCGGGCATTCATTACATACTGATGCGGCGTAAAGCCTGTCTCCCGCTTAAATACGCGGATAAAATGATACGGGCTGAGCGCCGTTCTCCTGCAGAGCGCTTCAAGATTCAAATTCTCCTCCAGATGGCCGGAGATGTAAGATACCACTTCCTGAATCACCGCGGCATATCCCTGCTCTTCTCCTTCAAACAGGGGCGCAGTGAGAAATTCTGTCATCATATCCGTCAGGTATCGTGACAGCAGAGCTTCCTGGATCGGCTTTCCCGAAGAAAACATCTTCAGGATCATCCGGAGGAATTCCGCAGCCGGCAGCGGATTTGGAAGTGAAAATATGTTTCCGCATCTGGAGATCACAAGTTCCGCATATCCCCGCGCGGTAATCCCGTCAAAATGCACCCAGGACGCCGTACAGCCCTCGCCGGTCCCGTACATGTGCGGGCTGTAGCAGTCCAGAATCAGGAACTGTCCCTCACGCGCGGTCCCGGAAAATGCGCCGGATCTTACTTCCAGGGAACCGGCATCCACATGCAGGATCAGAAAACTGTCAAACCTGTTCCTGGTCAGGAGATACCCCGGTTCATAGTGGAACAGTCCCGCGCAGACAGGGTACAGAAACAGATCCCTGGCTGTTTTGCCCGGAGAATAAATGTAGTATTTTGAATCCTTTCTGATTTTGGGATCCAGCTGACGCATGGCAGACACCTCCGTTCGCTAAAAATTCTCTGTTTATTTTAACCCGCGGACGGGGAAATGGCAACTGTCTTCAGGCGAAACCCATGTCGGCCTTGAAAGTTTTGGCAGGCATATTGCATTTCGGAATGGCATATGCTATAATGCCGATAGGCAAAAAGACAATACCCGCATAGGGAACAAACGAAAGCCCCGAAAGTGTACCAGACTTTCGGGGCTTTCTATTCCCATTTTGAATGGCAGGGCTTAATGCCATAGGCTAGTTACCGATTATTTATCTCTGTCTAACCATTTGATGATGTAGTGGCAAGCCACACCAGCCATGACAGAGACTAAAAAAGACAATACCTCTTGCACGGGGAACACCTCCTCTCTGTCACCAGTATTGGAGGCGGTAACGTGCCTATTATAGCATGGTTTTATCTGCCATACCACTTCTTTTTTCATTTGACAAAACATCTGCCCGACTAT
>CAKNMY010000149.1 GCA_930989745.1 uncultured Lachnospiraceae bacterium
CCTCAGATCAGCTTACGCATTCGTCGCGCCGGCCTGATTCTCCTTCGGCGGCTCCTTGAGCTTTCTCCAGACAGTCGCCATCATGGTTCCGAAGCTTGCCAGCCCTCCGATAAAGTTCGAGATCGGCTCAGCCAGAAATACGCCCATCACACCAAGCTTTGCAACCTGCGGAAGCAGCAGCGTCAGAGGCACGACGATAATCACTTTTCGGAAAATCGAAAAGAAAACCGCCTGCCTGGATTTTCCCAGCGCCACGAACGTCGACTGTCCCGAAAATTGGAACGCCATCATAAAAAATCCGAAAAAGTAGATGTGCAGAGGCGTCACGCCGTTTTTCAGAAGCTGCGGGTCGCTGTTGAAAATATGTATAAACTGCTCCGGGAATACGAACAAAACAGCCCAGATGATCAGCATATATGCGATTCCCGAGAGTGTCATAAACTTTATTCCCTCGCGCACTCTTCTGTACGCTCTCGCCCCGTAGTTATATCCGAGCACCGGCTGCGCCGCATTCGTCAGGCCGCTGATCGGCATCGTCACAATCTCGCGCACGGAGTTTACCACTGTCATGATTCCGATATACAGATCGCCTCCGTAGATCTGCAGCGTGGCATTGCACACCACCTGGACGATGCTGTTCGTCACGGACATGATAAAACCCGACATGCCGAGCGCCACGATTTCTTTGAGCATCTTGAGCCGAACCTTCAGGTATCTTCGCTTCAGATGCAGAATCGCCTGCTTTCCGGTCAGGAACTTCATAACCCATACCGCGGATACCATCTGAGAGATGACGGTCGCTGCCGCCGCTCCGCGCACGCCCCAGTCCATCACGAATATAAAGATCGGATCGAGAATGATATTCAGGACCGCTCCGATCAGCACGGTGAGCATTCCCTTTTTCGCAAATCCCTGCGCGTTGATAAAACCGTTCATTCCAAGGCTTATCATTACAAAAATGCTGCCGCACAGATAGATGCTCAGGTAATCGTCCGCATATCCGATCGTCGCGTCGCTCGCGCCGAACAGATACAGTACCGGGCGCTTGACGAACAGGCCCAGGACCGTCAGAACCGCTCCTGTAAGGACCAGCATGGTAAACGTATTTCCCATGATCTCCTCCGCCCGGTGAGACTGCTTTTTGCCCCTGGCAATTGAGAAGAGCGGGGCTCCTCCCATGCCGAACAGATTGGAGAACGCTGTGATGACTGTCAGGATCGGGAAGGTAAGCCCCAGTCCCGTCAGCGCCAGCGTTGAATTTTCGGGAAGATGGCCGATATACATGCGGTCGATGATATTGTAGAGCAGGCTGACGAGCTGTGCCAGAGTCATCGGAATCGCGAGACGCAGAATTGCGGAGCGGACGCTTCCTATCGTAAAATCAGACTGCTCCTGCACATTTTGTTTACTTTTCTTACTTTCCATACCGCTTCATTCCCCTACAAAAACTTTCTGAGCACCCGCTCCTTCAGGGGTGTATACGGCTGATAGCGCACCGGAAGCTCCAGCGGACAGAACTTTTCCACAATACTCTTCTCATGCGTAAAGGTCTCAAATGATTTTCTTCCGTGGTAACTTCCCATACCGCTCTCTCCCACACCGCCGAATCCCAGGCGGGAAGTTGCGAGATGGATGATCGTGTCATTGACGCAGCCGCCTCCGAACGGCACCTCCCGTATGATTTCGCCCGCAAGCGTCCGGTCCGAGGTAAAGAGATACAGCGCCAGTGGTTTTGCCCGTGAAGTAATCTCCTTTTTTACCTGCCGGATATCCTGAAATGTGAGTACCGGAAGCACAGGGCCGAAAATTTCCTCCTGCATCACCGGGCTGTCCCAGGTGATCCCGGTGAGCACCGTAGGCGCGATCTTCAGCGCCTGCTTATCCGCTCGGCCGCCGCAGGCGATATGCTCATTTCGAATCAGCCCAAGCACGCGCCGGAAATGCTTCTCATTGATCATCTTTGGGTAGTCCGCGCATTCCAGCGCGTCTTCCCCGTACATTTTATATATCCATTTCTTAAGATACGCGAGAAAGCGTTCTCTGACGCATTCCTCCACATACACATAGTCGGGCGCCACGCAGGTCTGCCCGCTGTTTAGGAACTTTCCGAACACGATGCGCTTTGCCGCGAGATTCAGATTCGCGCTCTTCTCCACAATGCATGGGCTCTTGCCTCCCAGCTCCAGTGTCACGGGAGTGAGGTGCTGCGCGGCCTTCTCCATCACAGTCCTGCCCACGCTGACGCTGCCGGTGAAGAAAATATAATCAAACTTCTGCTCGAGAAGAGCCGTATTTTCCGCCCGTCCTCCTTCCACCACAGCGACGTAATATTCCGGAAATGCCTCCTCGGCAACGAGACGGACTGCTGCGGATACCGAGGGCGCGTATGCCGACGGCTTCACAATACAGCAGTTGCCTCCCGCAATCGCGCCGATCAGAGGCTCGATCGCGAGCATAAACGGATAATTCCACGGAGCCATCACAAGAACCACGCCGTACGGCTCGCGCACGGAAAAACTGCGCGCCGGAAACTGTGACGCCGGGGTCAGATGCGCCTGCGGCTTCATCCACGCTTTCAGATGCTTCTTCACATAGGCAAGCTCCGAATAGACCATGCCGATTTCGGTCATATAACTCTCAAAAGACGATTTCGCGAGATCTCGCTTCAGCGCCTCACGGATGCTCTCCTCGTGGAGACGCACTGCCCGCTCGAGCCGGTTCAGCATCCTCATGCGAAAATCGTATCTCAGTGTCCTGCCGGTTTTGCAGAATGCCCGCTGTCTGCTTATCAGTTCTTCCATATTCATTGACATCCCTCTCAGAAAATTAACCTTCCACGATCAGAAACGTTCCGTCCTCAAGCGCAAAGACCTCGCTGGCATCCAGCAGTTCCTCGTCGCTCATGCCCTCGACATCCATGCCGCTCTCATCGAGATAGCGCCGCACTTCCCGGATGGAATTCACCTCCACCGCCAGACAGTCCTCGAGCACCTCCTCGGCTTCCTCATACGTTTCCGCCACCGGCTCGTCAAACAGCTGATGCTGATTTCTTAAAAACGTCTCCACACTCTCTTTTTTGTATGCCATCTTTTCTTCCTCCTTATATTCCCGCGAGTAATTCCCTCAGCGTCCGTTCCACCCGTTCTGTGTGATTCTGACACATCGCGTAGATCTCCGGCTTGGCGTTTTCCATTGCCACCGGAAATCCCACGCTTTCGAGCAGTTCTTTATCGTTATAATTATCCCCGAACGCCATGCACTCCTCGGGCGCAATCCCCAGATACTCCTGCAGCACCCTGAGCGCGCGTCCCTTATGTACGCCCTTGGGCGTGAAGTCCAGCCATTCGAGGCCGGATACAACTGCCTGCACTCTGCTTCCAAATCGGTTCTCCCAGTAGCTGCGGCTCGCGTCGACTCCTGCCTTCTCATAAACAGATATCTTAAAGTATTCTTCCTCAACAGCGAAAATATCATCCACTACCGTGACATTATTTTTGACGATATCCCGCATCCGGTGCAGATAGGACTCTTCCTTCGGCATCAGATAGCTCGTATTGACGCCGGAGAGCAGAATCTCCGCTCCCTCTTTTTCCCAGATCGCATGCAGGAGCTCCTGCCCGGTCTCCCGGTCCATCACATCCTTATGCAGCATCTTTCCCTGAAAGAACGAAAGGCATCCGTTTTCACAGATAAACCCGAGCCGATCCGCTACCGGCGCAAACATTCTCTGCATATTTGCGTACTGACGGCCGCTTGCCGGTACAAAAATAATTCCCCTGTCCATCAGCTTCTCAATGAGCCCGCAGGTTTCCCTGGCAAGCTTCTGGCTTCCGTTCAGCAAAAGCGTTCCGTCCAGGTCGCTCGCTATCAGCTTGATCATAGCTTCTCTCCCTTCTGCAGCGCGAGAAGGTCTTCCGGCTTCTCAATCACCGTATCCGCGTGATTCTCCTCGAGTTCCTCCCTGGTGCGGAAGCCCCAGAGCACGCCGACCGTATACATGCCCGCTGCCTTTCCCGTCTGCATATCTGTATTCGTATCGCCTGCGTAGATGCAGTCCTGCGGCTTTATCCCGAAGCGCTCCGCGATCAGGAGCGGCGCGTCCGGCGCCGGCTTTCTCGGAATCTCCGGCTTCTGCCCGAGAACCACGTCAAAAAGATCGCTTCCGAACAATCCCTCCACGCATCCGACAGCCGCCTCATGCGGCTTATTGGAACACACGGCAAGCTTTACGCCTCTGCGCTTCAGCTCTGCCAGCGTCTCCGTCATGCCTTCGAACGGCTTCACGCGGTACAGCGGATCTCTCCGGAACACATCGCGGTACATCTGCTGGGCTTCCTTTAAGTTCTCTCTCTTTCCGGATGCTGCGGCAAAGCAGCGCTCCATCAGCATATCTGCCCCGTCCCCGGCAAAATATTTAAAATCCTCCACCGGCTGAGGCTCCATATGAAAATGTTCAAGGACCTGGTTGGACACATGCGCAATCGATTCCAGCGTATCCGCAATCGTGCCGTCCAGGTCAAATATACAAGCCTGATACACGTTTTGACTCT
>CAKNMY010000150.1 GCA_930989745.1 uncultured Lachnospiraceae bacterium
GAAGATGAACTGCTTCGACCCGCAACCTGATTTGGGTAATGCCAACGTAGGGAAGATATAGACTCCACAGACGGGCGTATCCTTTATCAGGGATCCCCGTTTTTTTTGTTTCTGTCTGTTCAAAACAATGCCGTGCGGACAGAAGTCTGTAAAGAGAAAAGACAGGGCTGACATGATCCGCCGGACTTTATACAGGAGGAAAAACAATGTTCAGAGAATGTCTGGAAAACGTAAGAAAATCCGTACCACTGGTACATAATATAACAAACTATGTCACAGTCAACGATGTCGCGAACGTGCTTCTCGCATGCGGCGGAAGTCCGATCATGTCCGACGAGGCAGAGGATGTGGAAGATATCACATCTGTCTGCGGCGGTCTGAATATCAATATCGGAACCCTGCATAAGACAAGCATTGAAGGAATGTTCCGCGCCGGGAGAAAAGCGAATGAGCTGGGACACCCCGTGCTGCTCGATCCGGTTGGGGCGGGAGCCAGCGCCCTTCGGACCAACACGGCATTGGATCTGATGAAGGAACTGAATCTTGCGGTGATCCGCGGCAATATTTCCGAGATCAAGACGCTTGCGCTGGGGAGCGGTACAACCAAAGGCGTGGACGCTGATGTGGCTGACGCTGTGACGGAAGAAAACCTTGATGAGGCTGTTGCGTTTGTGAAGAAATTTGCAAAAGAATCCGGTTCCATTATCGCGGTTACAGGGGCGATCGATCTTGTGACAGACGGTGAGAAGTGCTACGTGATCCGGAACGGCCGTCCGGAGATGGGGAAGATTACCGGAACAGGCTGCCAGCTCTCAGGCATGATGACAGCGTATATTACCGCGAACCCGGAGAACAGGCTGGAGGCAGCGGCAGCGTCTGTCTGCGTCATGGGACTTGCTGGACAGATTGGATGGAGCCGGATGCAGGAAGGAGATGGAAATTCCGCCTACAGAAACCGGATCATCGACGCGATCTACAATATGACGGGTGAAGAACTCGAGAAAGGGGCAGACTATGAACTGCGATAAGAAAGATCTCCTGCTCTACGCGGTGACGGACCGCAGCTGGCTGAACGGCCGTACCCTCTATGAGCAGGTGGAAGAGGCGTTAAAAGGCGGAGTGACATTCGTGCAGCTCCGGGAGAAGAATCTGGATGACACGGCTTTCCTGCAGGAGGCCAAAGAGATCAAAGAGCTCTGCGCCCGCTACAATGTGCCGTTTGTGATCAATGATAATGTGGATATTGCAGCGGAGATTGATGCGGACGGAGTTCATGTGGGGCAGAGTGACATGGAGGCAGGAGACGTCCGGAAAAAGCTGGGACCGGACAAAATCATCGGCGTGTCAGCGCAGACTGTAGAGCAGGCGCTGCGGGCTCAGGCACATGGCGCGGACTATCTCGGCGTGGGGGCAGTGTTCCCCACCGGATCAAAAGCGGACGCGGTGGAGGTAAGCCATGATACCGTCCGGGAGATCTGCCGGGCAGTGGATATACCTGTCATTGCCATCGGCGGGATTACCAGGGAAAATGTAATCGAGCTCAAAGGAACGGGCATCTGCGGCATTGCTGTGATCAGCGCCATCTTTGCGCAGCAGGATATCGAGGAGGCGGCGCGTACGCTGAAAAGCCGCACAGAGGAAACTGTTTCCTAGAACAGGAGGATGGATCTTCTATGATAAAGGGAGTCATATTTGATGTGGACGGTGTGCTTTTGAATTCTATGCCGGTGTGGGAAAACCTGGGTGAGCTCTATCTGAACCGTCTTGGGATTGAGGCGGAGAAAGGGCTTGGAGAGACATTGTTTACCATGAGTCTGGAAGAAGGCGCAGACTATATGATCAGCCATTACGGGTTGAAAATGACACCGGAAGAGGTGATTGCGGGCATTAATCGTGAGGTCCGGGATTTTTACGAGAAGCGGGTGCCGTTAAAGGAAGGCGTGCGCCAGTATCTGAATGAATTCCGGGAGAGGAAGATCCCTATGGTGATCGCCACAACAGGAGACCGGTCAAACGCCGAAGCTGCTCTGAAACGTCTGAAGGTTCTGTCTCATTTTCAGGGGATTTTTACCTGCTCGGAAATCGGCAGCGGCAAGAATCAGCCGGATATCTATTATGCGGCTGCACTTCAGCTCGATACGGATCCGAAGGATACCTGGGTTTTCGAGGACGCCCTGCATGCCATAAAGACAGCGAAGAGGGCTGGCTTCTGCACTGTTGGCGTATATGACAAAGCAAATGACAGAGATCTCGCGCAGATCTGGAATACGGCGGACATCTATCTGCCGGAATTCAAAGATTTTAATATATTCTGGAAAAGAGCGTCAGAGTAGCAGGGAAAGAGATTCCGATGCTGCGCGGCACTTTTCAAGCGGCAGGCCGGGGGCACCACTTTCTGCCGCTATATAAAATTAATGCTGGGGGAAGGGTCGGCGCGCTGTGCGGATAAGAGCGCGGCTGCCGGAAACCATCCGTACCAAAGAAAAGAAAGGAAGAGATGATTATGAGAACAGCATTAACAATCGCTGGGAGTGACTCCAGCGGAGGCGCCGGAATTCAGGCAGATATCAAGACAATGACCGCAAACGGCGTGTTTGCCATGAGCGCGATCACTGCACTTACTGCACAGAATACAACCGGCGTAGCAGGAATTATGGAGGTATCCCCTGAATTTCTGAAACAGCAGTTAGACTGTATTTTCACGGATATCCGTCCGGACGCGGTGAAGATCGGCATGGTATCTTCTGCAGATCTGATCCGTGCCATTGCGGAGAAACTGGAGGAATACCAGGCAGAAAACATTGTCGTAGATCCGGTTATGGTGGCGACCAGCGGGGCGAAGCTGATCAGTGACAGCGCCATCGCAACTCTGAAAGAAAGACTGCTTCCCATATCCGACATCTTAACGCCCAATATACCCGAGGCGGAAGTGCTCTCAGGCATGGCTGTTAAAACAGAGGACGACATGGTGAAAGCAGCGGAGAAGATCAGCAGGTCCTACCACTGTGCCGTGCTTTTAAAAGGCGGGCATCAGTTAAACGATGCGAATGACCTGCTTTACAGAGACGGAGATTATCGGTGGTTCTACGGAAAACGGATCAACAACCCGAACACCCACGGCACAGGCTGCACCCTCTCCAGCGCGATCGCGTCCAACCTTGCAAAAGGATTTGACATGGACACTTCTGTGGAACGCGCGAAAATGTATATATCAGGAGCTCTCGGAGCAATGCTTGATCTTGGAAAAGGCAGCGGACCGATGAATCACGCATTTGATATAACGGGCGAATATGTCCGCGAAGCGGAGGTGCACTGAGATGGAGAAGAAAAAAGGTACTTCTGTTTTTGAAAACGGGCTGATCTGGTTCGGCGCGGGCGTATCCATTGCGGAGATTCTGACCGGAACCTATCTGGCGCCGCTGGGATTTGAAAAAGGTCTCGCAGCTATTCTTCTGGGACATCTGATCGGGTGTCTGATGATGTTTTTCGCCGGACTGATCGGCGCGCGGATGAGAAAGAGCGCCATGGAAACAGTGAAGATGAGCTTCGGACAGAAGGGCGGTCTGCTCTTCGCGTTCTTAAATGTTCTCCAGCTTGTAGGCTGGACGGCGATCATGATCTACGACGGAGCGCTTGCAGCCAACAGCACATTCAATACCGGGGCATGGGTATGGTGCATTGTCATTGGCGCCCTGATCATACTCTGGATTGCGGTCGGAGTGACAAACCTGGGCAAGATCAACACAGTGGCAATGGCGGCGCTGTTTATACTGACGCTGATTTTATGCCGTTTGATCTTCTTCGGCGGAGGTTCGGCGATTTCAGATGCATCAGGAGACGCCATGAGCTTCGGCGCGGCAGTGGAACTTTCAGTTGCCATGCCGTTATCCTGGCTTCCGGTGATCAGCGATTACACGCGTGAGGCGGAGAAGCCGGTGAAAGCCACAGCTGTCAGCGTGATTGTCTACGGACTTGTGAGCTGCTGGATGTATGTGATCGGAATGGGGGCGGCAATCTATACCGGAGAGACAGATATCGCCGTTATCATGATGAAGGCGGGACTTGGAATTGCAGGTCTTCTGATCGTGATTTTCTCCACAGTGACAACCACCTTCCTGGATGCCTATTCTGCCGGCGTATCGTCAGAATCCATTCTCCCGCGGCTGAAAGGAAAGCATGTGGGAATTGTTGTTACCGTGATCGGCACGATCGCAGCGATCCTCTTCCCCATGGACGACATCACGGATTTCCTCTATCTGATCGGTTCCGTGTTCGCGCCCATGATAGCGGTTCA
>CAKNMY010000151.1 GCA_930989745.1 uncultured Lachnospiraceae bacterium
TATCCGAATCCGTATTCAGGCGAAAACCGGCAAGCAGCTTTTCGGGAACATCATGATTGCCGTAGCAGGCATAAATCCCGTAAGTGGATTTCATACTCTGGAAAATTTCGATCAGCCTGTCGGGATCATCCAGCGCATCGTAATCATTGTCAAAGATATCTCCTGCCAGGGCGATGACGTCCGGCTGCATCTCATTGATCAGGTCTGCAGCCTTCTGAAGCTCCGGCACGCCGACGCTGTAGCCCAGGTGGGTGTCCGCAATCAGCGCGATTTTGAGAGAATCCCGTCCGGCGCACGATTTGTCCACAGTCACGCTGTAGGAGGTGACTTTTGTGTCATGCGCATGAAAAATACCGTATACGCTGAACAGGGCCACGAGGCAGAAGACTGCGGCGCCCGCGGCGGCGTGTACTTTGCGGGAGTGAAAAAATCCATCCGGAAGCCTGCGGCGAAACGGCAGAAGGATCAGCCGGATCAAATCCGCTAGCAGCATAAAGAGAAGAATATACAGCAAAGTTCCCAGCCAGTAATTGCTTATGACTTTGATGCTTCTCTGAACTGCCCCTGCCGGAACAATCAGAGAGGTTACAAGCGAAGTCGCGAGAAGCACATATACGATCACAAAACCTGTGATAAACCACTTCTTTCCAAAGAAAGAATGGCAGGTGCGCAGCCAGCGCAGACTTCGCCAGACAATATAGAAATTCATCAAAAGGTACAGCGGAATCAGTATAAATAAAAGCATGAATCATCTCCTGTTATATTTTATTTTTGATCAGAACGCTTCTGGGAAATCTTCTTCTGAATCCACTCAAACAAAAGCGTCAGATAACGCATCATAGGCTCTGTCACGATTGTGAATACGCCGAAGAGCATGATACACTTCATGGACATGCCGGTGATGGCAAACAGCTCCCGCAGCGCCGTGGAGGAGAAAATAAGCCCCACAATGGAAAAGATGAAGATACCCCAGCGGATCTTGTCCATGGGACGGCTGATGCGGAAAAGGATCATAAATCCTACAATTGCCAGCAGCATCGTCGCCGCCGTGGAGATATCAGTGGAGTTCACCTCAAACACCTCAGCAAACACCACAAGCGCGCCGACCACAAAGAAATCTGTCAGTCCGGCCGGAAGCGCCTTCAGCAGCACGTTTGTGAGGAAATGTCCCTCAATGATGTTCTTATTCGGCTCCAGCGCCAGAAGAAAGGCGGGGATTCCGATGGTGAACATGCTGATCAGAGAGATCTGCGACGGCTCCAGCGGGTAGGTGATCATAAAGACCACCGAGAATATCGACATCAGAAAGGAAAAGATATTCTTTACCAGGAACAGACTGGCGCTTCGCTGAATGTTGTTGACAACCCGGCGCCCCTCCATAACCACAGAGGGCATGCAGGCAAAATTGGAATCCAGCAGAACGAGCTGCGCCGCCTGTGCCGCGGCATCGCTTCCCGACGCCATGGCGATGCTGCAGTCCGCGTCTTTAAGCGCAAGAATATCGTTGACACCGTCTCCGGTCATGGCAACCGTCTTTCCATGCTTTTTGAGCGCCTGTACAAACTGGCGCTTCTGCGCCGGGGTAACGCGTCCGAAGACGGTGTACTTCAGCACAGCCGCCTCGATTTCCTCCATGGAATTGAGCGTACTTGCGTCCACATAGAGGTGCGCGTTCCGGATGCCGGCTTCATCGGCAACCCTGGATACTGTGACAGGGTTATCCCCGGAAATAACCTTAATCTCCACACCCTGCTGCGCAAAGTAAGTAAAGGTCTCTTTCGCCTCCTTGCGGATGGGGTTGGAGAGCAGGATATAGCCGAGCGGGGTTACTTTTTCAGTCAGAGCCTTTCCAGTCACTTCTCCGGCATATGTTCCGAAGACGAGGACACGATAGCCCTGTTCACCGTATCCCTCGATCTCATCCTGATACTCCGCATAGTCGTCACGGAGCACAAATTCCGGCGCGCCGAGGATGTAGGCGCCGTCGTCAAACGTGGCGCTGCTGTACTTATAGGCGGACGAAAAGGAGGTGATGGAGCGCGGTTTCCTCGTACTGTTCTGCTGGAAATAGTCCTGCAGCGCGGCCATGGTAATATTGTCTCTGGACATACTGGAGGCAAAATCACCGATCAGAGTCTCCAGAGGGAGCTTCTCCTCCATCTCCAGATACGGAGCAGCCTCAACAACCCGGTCCACCTGCATGGTGTTTTCGGTGATCGTACCGGTCTTGTCCACACAGAGCACATTGACGCGGGCAAGCGTCTCTATGCACTTCATATCATGAGCCAGAACCTTCTGCTTTGCCAGGCGCATAACGCTCACCACAAGCGCTACCGTCGCGAGCAGATACAGGCCCTCAGGGATCATGCCGATGACGGCTGCGACCATGGAGGTCACGCTGGTCTGAAAGCCGATCTTCTCTATGAAGAACTGCTGGGAAAAAAGCAGAATGCCGATCGGTATAATCAGGATGCCCACAACTTTGACCAGTTTATTCAGAGAGCGGATCATCTCGGACTGCTCGCCTTCTTTTGCCGCCTTTGCCTCCACAGTCAGCTTGGAGATATAGGAATCCTCACCAACTTTATCCAGTCTCGCCCGGCACTCGCCGGAAACGATAAAGCTGCCTGACAGCAGCGTGTCGCCAGGACGCTTGGTGATCTCATCGGATTCTCCGGTAATCAGCGCTTCGTTGACCTGAACCTCTCCGAGCATGACGGTGGCGTCGGCACAGATCTGATTTCCTGCCGAGAATCTGACAATATCCTCAATAACCAGAGAATCCGCAGAAACGATCTCTTCTTTGCCGTCACGGATAACGGTGGCTTTCGGCTCGTTGAGCACGGAGAGCTTGTCGAGTACCCTCTTAGAGCGGATCTCCTGAATGATTCCCACCAGAGTATTCGCGATGATGACCGGAAGAAATGTGAGGTTTCTGAATGAGCCAACCACAATCAGAAGGATGGCAAGCACCAGAAAGATCAGGTTGAAGTATGTAAAAACATTACTCCGGATAATCTCCTCTACAGTTTTAGACGGGGGATCTACAGGAAGATTGACCCATCCGTGAAGAGTATGCTCCTGCACCTGCTTTGATGTCAGACCGGTATTCGGATCCGGGTCATACTTTGCCGTGGGCATCCGCCCTGTACTTTGCACTTCATTTCTTTTTTTCATGTCAGTCTCCTTTTAGCTGCTGAACTTTGCGTTTGTGCCAATTATAACCTGGAAATTTTAATATTTCGTGAAGAATCTTATGATATTTGCTTAATATTTGAAATATCCGGTTCGATCAGAAGCGAATAATTCGTATAATATACGACAAATCCGGGCTTTCCGCCTGAGGGTTTTCTGAGATTCTTCTTCTGAGTGTAGTCGATTTCCACTTTCGGCGCCTGGCGGCCCTTGGAGTAGTAGCCCGCGAGGCGTCCCGCCTCCTCGAAGGTACGGTCAGGGAGTTCCTGGCCATTGCACTTTACGATGACATGGGAACCCGGCTGCCCTTTGGCGTGGAACCACCAGTCGCTTCCGGAGGCAAGCTTAAAGGAAATTTCCTCATTCTGATAATTATTCTTTCCGACATAGATGTCAAATCCGTCGCTGGAGACAAAATGCAGGGGATGGGAGGCAAGCTTCACCTTCTTTCCCTTCAGGAAACGGCGCTTGATATAGCCGAACTCCGCCAGCTCCTCCCGGATCTGCGCAAGGTCGTCTTCCCCCTGCGCGAGGTCCAGCGCAGTGCTGATGGATTCCAGGTGCTCGATGTCCTCCCGGGTTTCCGCAATCAGTTCGGTGAGAGCTGCGGCAGTGCGCTTGAGCTTTCCGTAGCGGTCAAAGTACTTCTTCGCGTTTTCCTGGGCGGAGAGCGCGGGATCGAGCGGAATGGTGATCATCTCATTCGTATAATAATTGAGCGCTTCCATGGATTTTGCCTCCGGCTCGCACTGGTATCCGTAAGTGTTCAGCAGCTCCCCGTAAATACGGTACTTTTCCTTCTTTTCGGTATCAGCCATCTGCTTGTTCTGCAGAGCGAGCTTCTTGACATTGCGCTCAAGCGCGGTCTGCACGATGCGGCGCAGCTCCGAGGACTTCTGCCGGATGCGGGTGACCTTGTTTTTTTCCGCATAATACTGTTCGAGAAGCCGGGAAACGCTCTCAAAAGAGACGCTCCGCTCGTTTGACCAGCGCAGCAGCGGCAGGACGGAGAACTCCCTGGGAATGGCCCCGTCATAGACGATATTCGGATGGAAATTCTTCTCGCGCACATCGTCCATGAGC
>CAKNMY010000152.1 GCA_930989745.1 uncultured Lachnospiraceae bacterium
ACGGAAAAGTTGCCCACGAAGCCCTTGACTTCCGCCGCCATGCTCGCCTTGTATCCCTCCGGATCAAAGCGCGTAATCTTTCCGAATCCATGCTCGCCCTTTAACGCGCTCTGCCAAAAACTCTCCACATCCAGTCCGATCGGGGTGATTGCCCCCATGCCTGTTACAACAACTCTCTTCATCTCTACCTCCTACATACACATGCCGCCGTCGACACAAAGTACCTGTCCTGTAATATATCCAGCGTTCTCAGAAGCCAAAAATGCCGCTGCATTTGCCACATCCTCCGGCTTTCCGAACGCTCCCATCGGGATCTGTCCCTGGTAGCTCTCACGGATCTGCTCCGGCAGCTTCTCTGTCATACTCGTCTCAATAAATCCGGGCGCAATCGCGTTCACCGTCACATGACGGCTTGCGAGCTCCCGCGCCATCGTCTTGGTCAGTCCGATTATGCCTGCCTTGGCAGCCGCATAGTTCGCCTGGCCCGCGTTGCCCATAACGCCCACCACGGAAGAAATATTGATGATTCTTCCGCCCCTCTGCTTAACCATCTGTCTCGCAACGCACTTGGTCGTATTGAACGCGCCTTTGAGATTTACGCGGATTACCTCGTCGAAATCTTCCTCCTTCATTTTCAGGATCAGATTGTCTCTTGTGATGCCCGCGTTATTAACGAGTACGTCCAGACGGCCGTACGTTCCGATAACCTCTTTGAAAAGGGATTCGCACGCCGCAAAATCACTGACATCGCACTGCATGGCAACAGCGCTCTGTCCCATCTCCTCAATCTCCTTTACGGTGTCCGCCGCAGCCTGCGCCGACCCGTTATAATTTACAATCACAAACATGCCTTCTGCCGCCAGCTTCAGCGCGATCGCCTTTCCGATCCCGCGGCCGGCGCCTGTTACCAGCGCAACCTTTCTGTCTTCCATATCTGAATCTTCCTCAACTTTCTCTCATATATCCGGCAGGAACCGCATCTTACTGTCTTTCTGTCAGCTCTGCCGCAACCTTCTCAAGATCTTCCAGCTTATCTACATTATATCCCTTTACGCTGCGGTCAATCTTTCTCAGAAATCCCGTCAGCGTCCGACCCGGTCCGATCTCCACGAACGTATCCACGCCGTCTGCGATCATCTTCTCCACACTCTGCTGCCATCTGACGGAAGCGCATACCTGCGTCTCAAGCAGCTCCTTGACTTCGGAGATATCCTTCACATAATCGCCTGTCACATTTGTCAGATACGGGATCTTCATCTCGTGAAGCTCTACATCCGCCAGCGCTTCCTTTAGCTGCTCAGAAGCTTTTTTCAGCATCGGGGAATGGAACGGGCCGCTCACCTTCAGCGGCAGCACGCGCTTTGCTCCGGCAGCCTTTAAAGCTTCTCCGGCAGCAGCAACAGCGCTCTCCTCTCCCGTGATCACGATCTGTCCCGGGCAGTTGTAGTTTGCCACGGACACCTGGCCTTCCGTCTCCCGGCAGATCCGCTCGATGGTCTCCGCGTCTGAGCCGAGCACTGCCGCCATAGCGCCGCCTTCCGGCACAGCCTCCTGCATGAAGATTCCGCGTTTTCTCACCAGAGCGAACGCGTCCTCGGCAGTCAGCACACCGGCAGCGACGAGCGCTCCGTACTCTCCGAGACTGAGTCCGGCAGCCACATCCGCATGAATGCCCTTCTCCTCCAGCGCCTTCAGCGCCGCCACAGAGACAGCCAACATCGCGATCTGCGTATATTCCGTCACATTCAGTCTGTCATTCTCCTCAAACAGCAGCTCCGGCATGGAGACCCCTGACGCCTGGGACGCCAGATCGATCATCTCACGGCAAACCGGAATGTTCTCGTATAAATCCCTGCCCATGCCCGCGTACTGCGCGCCCTGGCCCGGGAAAATAAAAGCAATTTTACCCATTTTCAACCTCCTGTGCCGCTGTCTGCGGCGCTTTTCTCTATTGTAATTTGTCAAATTAGTTCGATTTCTCAAATATTTTGATTATCAAAATATATCTTTAAACAATAGGCAGCACGCTGCGCGAACTGCCCATTGTCATGAAAAAGAGTTCCGCAGAGGCCTTGCCGGCCCATTCTGCGAAACCCAGCGGTCGTCAAGGCGATGGTTCTTACGCCTCTGCGTCCACGCCTTTTCCCTTCAGATACTCAATAACATCTCCGACTGTAGCCAGATCAGACAGCTCCTCAGCCGGAATCTCGATGGAATATTCTTCTTCCAGAGCCATAACCATCTCAAATAAATCCAGGGAATCCGCACCCAGATCATCCTTGAAAGATGTCTCCATGGTAATGGTGCTTCCGTCACAGTTTAACTGCTCTGCAAGAATCTCTCTCATCTTCTCTAACATTTTAAGAATCTCCTTTGAATTTCCTTTTATTTTGATACTCAAAGTTTATCGCTCTATATGCTGTTTGTCAACTGTTTTTTAAAAAATCCTGTAATCAGGCGGTTTCGCCCGTCTCAGCAGTCTTCTCAGCATCATCCTGCTGGAAGCGGATTCTGCGGGACACGCTCAGAGCAATTCCGATCTCAGCCATCAAAAACAGAACCGACGTACCTCCGTAACTGACGAACGGAAGCGTAACACCCGTGGTGGGAATAATATTGAGCACTACGCAGATATTTAAAATAACCTGCAGCGACATATGTACGAAAATCCCGCTCACTACCAGGGAGCCGTACATATCCGGCGCGTTCTGCGCAATGAAGAACAGCCGGTACAGCATATATCCGAACAGCAGAAGGATCAGAACGCCTCCGAAAATCCCGAGTTCCTCGCAGATGACGGTAAAGATCATATCGTTCTGCGCCTCCGGAATGGTGCTGATCTTCTGAACGCTGTTGCCCAGCCCCTTTCCGAAGATCCCTCCGGACCCGATCGCGTAGAGTCCCTGCATCACCTGATAGCCTCCGTCGGCCGCGTTCTCCTCAGGCCGCAGCCAGACAAGGATACGGCGGATACGGAAGCTGCTGCTGCTGTCAATCGTCAGAGACAGGTACAGCACAAACATAGCCGCTGCCCCGCCTGCAATACCTCCCGCAATAAAAAACGGCTTCACCTTCGGATATACGAGAAAGACCATCACTACCGAGATTCCGCCGATAATCAGAGCTGTACTCAGGTTATCCGTGAAAACCTTCGCAAAAACCGCCTGGGAGCATCCAACCGCCAGCAGGATGAGCACTCCCTTGGTCGTGTTCACCTGCCTGCCCATCTTCAGAATCATGTACGGCAGGAAAATAATTACCGCGATCTTCGCAATCTCGGACGGCTGGAACTGAACGCCCAGCTTCAGCCATCTTCGGGAGCCGTTCGCCTCCACGCCCAGCGGCGTGACAACCAGAACCATCAGCAGAAGGCTGACTCCAAACGCCAGCGTCGCCACTTTCATCAGATAATGATAGTCAATCCGCGAAAAAATCACGGCAACCAGGATCGCAGCAATACTGATGATCGCCTGCTTGCCAAAAAAATACATATCGTCTCCAAACTTCGTCTGTCCCTCATAGGCACTGGCGCTGTAGAGCATCACCAGCCCAAAACAGGTCAGAAGAATGACCGCAGCCAGGAGGTTAAAATCATAATAATCCACCCGCCGCTTCCGTACTCTGCTTCTTGCCTTTGTGCGGGAGCGGCGCGCAACTGCATTCGCCATATATACTCCTCTTTTCTTACGCGTGTGTCTGTATCAACAGGTTTCCCAGAATATGACGGCATGCCCCCTCACGGCCGCCATCCCCGTCTCATTAACGCCCATTATAACATGATATAACTTAGAAGAAAAGCCCCATACCATATCTTCCTGCGGCTGCGCAGCGTCTATTTCAGCATATAGCGCATCAGCTCCAGGAAGCCGGGATCTCTGTCATCCTCTCCCAGCAGAACCTGATGCACCATCTCCGGATCATCGGTGATCACGTTATCCACCCCGCAGTCAATCATGCGCTTCATATCACCCTTATAATTCAGCGTCCATGCGTATACTTCTTTTCCGAGCGCGTGTACCGATTCCACGAAAGCTTCGCTTATAT
>CAKNMY010000153.1 GCA_930989745.1 uncultured Lachnospiraceae bacterium
TGGGCCGCGAGATGGAACTGTTTACAACGGTTGATGTAATCGGACAGGGACTTCCGCTTCTGATGCCGAAGGGCGTGATCATGATCAAAGAGCTTCAGAGATGGATCGAGGATCTGGAGGACAATGAGTGGGGCTATATCCGCACCAAGACTCCGCTGATGGCAAAAAGCGATCTGTATAAGATCTCCGGTCACTGGGATCACTATAAAGAGGGAATGTTCGTGCTGGGCGACGAGGAGAAAGATAAGGAAGTATTTGCCCTGCGTCCGATGACCTGTCCGTTCCAGTATTACGTATATAAGGCAGGACAGCACAGCTATCGCGAGCTGCCGCTGAGATATGCTGAGACCTCCACACTGTTCCGCAACGAGGATTCCGGCGAGATGCACGGACTGACACGCGTGCGCCAGTTTACAATTTCAGAGGGACACCTGATCGTGCGTCCGGACCAGATGGTAGAGGAGTTTAAGAGCTGCCTTGCCCTGGTAAAATACTGTATGGAGACGCTGGGATTACAGGACGACGTGACATACCATCTCTCCAAGTGGGATCCGGAGAACAGAGAGAAATATATCGGTGAGCCTGAGGTATGGAATGAGACAGAGGGACATATCCGCCAGATCCTCACAGAGCTGGAGGTTCCGTTCGTGGAGGATGTCGGAGAGGCTGCATTCTACGGACCGAAGGTAGATATCAACGCAAAGAATGTCTACGGCAAAGAGGATACAATGATCACGATCCAGTGGGATGCCCTGCTGGCAGAGCAGTTCGATATGTACTATATTGATGAAAACGGCGAGAAGAAGCGTCCGTACATTATTCACAGAACTTCCATCGGCTGCTACGAGCGTACGCTTGCATGGCTGATCGAGAAGTATGCGGGACTCTTCCCGACCTGGCTGTGTCCGGAACAGGTGCGCGTGCTTCCGATCTCTGAGAAGTATGCTGAATATGCCGAGAAAGTCAATAAGGAGTTAAAGGCAAACGGCATCCGCTCCAGCGTGGATAACCGTTCCGAGAAGATTGGCTACAAGATCCGCGAATCCCGTCTTGCGAAGGTTCCGTACATGCTCGTTGTCGGAGCAAAGGAGGAAGAGGACGGCGTGGTATCTGTGAGAAGCCGCTACCTGGGCGACGAGGGCCAGAAATCCCTGGATGAGTTTATCGCAGCGATCACAAAAGAGATCCGCACAAAAGAGATCCGCAAAATTGAAGTGGAACAGCAGGCAAAATAAATAACCTGAAAGATGACAGGGCTTGTGAAGAAGCGAATTTCCGTTTTTTCACAAGCCCTATTTTTCAATCTGGCATGAGGCAAAGTATAAAATGAAAATCTCCGCACATACTAAACCATACAGCCGGCAGAGATTTTGCGCGTGCTGAAATTATAAAATAAGGAGGACTTTACCATGCCAGCATTAGTCTGTACAGCAAAGACATGCATTTACAACAAAAATGAACTCTGCAGTAAGGGAGATATCAAGGTGGAGGGAAACACCGCCCGCACCAAGGACGAGACGTGCTGCTCCAGCTTTCAGGAGAGAGCGGGAGAATCTATGAGCAACAGCTGCGCGGACGGCAGCGGATGCACAAATATCTCCGTGAGCTGTTCTGCGTGCGAATGTAAATATAACGAAGAAATGCAGTGCCATGCGGGCAGCATCGACATCAGCGGAAGCAAAGCCTGCTGCTGCGAGGATACCTGTTGCAGCACATTCTCCTGCCACTGACAGGACAACGGGACCGGCAAGAACAGCCGGTCCCGTTTGCTTGATTAAAAGGTATATATGAATTGTAAGTATAACAGATCTCGATTGATGAAACCTGCCATTGGAGTATCTGACATCTGGGAGGATGAAGATACCGGGAAAAAATTTCAGTTAGGGCCCTGCTCCCGAAGTTCCGCGAGCATGATCTGCTCCAGGCGGGTAATATTCGGAAAGACAACTTTTTTCCCTCGTGCATGAAGTTGGCGGATTCGTTTCATGTTGGTGCTGACTTCTTTGTGGATAGAGTGCTTCACAGGTACGGGATTGTTATTGCGGGTATGAATATGATCCAGATAATACTCCCTGACTGGAAACATATTCTGGAGGAGAAATGCGGCCTCCCGTCCATCGAATTCGCCGAGAACAATGGTAAGGCATCGGCCGTATTTCTGCACCTGTTTATCATGGATAGCCCGGAATTTTTCTACACGGGTACTTAACGGAACCATCCACAGCAGAGAGGTCTTTTTGTCGCGGAGACAGTAAAAGGTAGGGCGATATGTGCCGTTTTCTTTATTCTGCATCAGCTTGCTGTCCAGCACTTTTTCAAAATATTCGTCTTTAATGTGGTAAACGTATCCTTCCTGATAAATCATGATTCCTCCCTATAAAAATCAGCCCTGCCGTGCGGCAGGGCCGAAAATTTTCGAGCCGGACATTTATTAGACGCTTCCGGTGAGCGATCCATATTTTCGAGCCGAACATTTATAGGCCGCCAACGGTGAGCGGACAATATTTTCGATGACAGGAATTCCTATCTCTATCATTATTATATGGTTGCATTGGGAATATGTCAATGAAAATAAAAAACATTTCCCGGAGCCAGAAAGATGCTGCGCGCTGCTCGCGCATATTAGGAGAACTTCAGCGGAATCTTCACAGAAGGCAGCTCTTCATGGGAAGAATCCCGATAGCAGAGAATTGCCTCCTCCGTCCCTTCCGGAACGCCGTAAGCGATCTGCGCGGTGCAGGATTCCGGAGCAGAGACGAGCGAGGGCGTCTGCTGATCCGGGAAATAGTAGAGTTCACACGCGGTTCCGTCCTCCAGGAAGAGCTGAAAACTCATATCATCCACCAGAAGGGCTGAGCCGGAGACAGGCGTGTATTCATAGGTGATCAGAACCACGCTGTCCGGCTGCGAAGCGGCATGCTCGTCCCGCTGATCCGTAAACGAGGCGTCCGTGACCGTAAACAGATAGGAGAGATCCTCTGCCGTAAAAGAAATCTCCTCCCCTGTCTGATATTCCTCAGCGTCTGAGAAAGACGCCAGGGTGAAATCCGGACTTCCCTCAGCCTCTGACGAAGTTTCCGGTACGGAGGAAATCTCCTGATCAGAAGCTGCATTCACGGTCTCGTCCGGCGCGGTGGACGGCTTCTCGTCGGACGGCGGGACCTCACCGTCATCGGCAGTGTCCTGCGCCAGCGTGCCGTCCGCGGGCAGCCTGGCCTCCTCTGTGGGGGCGGCGGTGGTCTCCGTCTTTTTATCCTCAGCGGTATCTTTTGTATCGTCTGACTGCTGGCATCCCGCCGCTGTGACCAGCAGGGCAGCGGAGAGAAAGGCCAGAAGCATTTTTTTAGTCTTCATAAATATGCGCCTCCTTTTTATGATATTTTATCAAAACCTCCCTCTGTACACAATATAGTTAAGGGAATTGTAAGAGTTGAAGAAAATGAAAAATCTTCTTGACACCGGCCGCAAAGCATGCTATAGTGAACGAGATGAAAACAAAGAAGAGTATCCACTCTCACCTTAGCACGCATAAGCAGTGACTATGGTTAATATAGTGATAATAAGCAATTATTACGATATTATGTGGGTAGTCTGTCTATCTGCATTTTTTTTGCCCTTGGCAGAACGATTGCATGCGAATTTTATGATGGAGGTGTACCGAGATTAGCGATTTAATGATTAACGAGCAGATCAGAGACAGAGAAGTACGTCTGATCAGCGAG
>CAKNMY010000154.1 GCA_930989745.1 uncultured Lachnospiraceae bacterium
TCGAGATTGCCCAAAATTATGGCGTCACTTTTGTACATTCTCCCCGCTTCAGCGAATATACTACTATAGTGGATGCGCTCTTCGGCATAGGACTTCACCGGAAGCTTGAGGGCGTATTTGCGGATGCCGTACGCCGAATCAACGAGAGCAGCGCGCGCGTACTCAGCGTGGACGTACCGTCCGGCATCAGCGGCACCACGGGAGCCGTTCTCGGCACTGCGGTGCGCGCGGATGTGACGCAGACCTTTGCCTGGGAGAAGAGAGGGCTGATTCTGTACCCGGGCGCGGAATATGCCGGAAATGTGCGGACTGCGGATATCGGCATTTATCTTCCAAAAGGTGAGGATCCCGGGTGCCTGCTGACAGAAGACAGTGATATCGCAAAATTTTACAAAAAGCGGCAGGACTGGGGCAATAAGGGAACGTTCGGAAAAGTTCTGCTGCTCGCAGGCTGCGATACGATGTACGGCGCTGCGTATCTGAGCGCGTCGGCAGCGCTCCTTTCCGGAGCCGGCATGGTAAAGCTTCATACTTCCCGCGCAAACGCGGACGCTCTGCGCATCAGCCTGCCTGAGGCGATGCTTTCGTTTTTTCCTGAGGTGGAGAGCGAGAAGGCGCAGCTTGAGGCGTTCGCGCCCGGCACAGCCTGGGCTGATCTGATCGCGGCCGGCCCCGGGCTCGGCACTTCTTCTGCGGCGCGCGCGCTGGTGCGGGAACTGCTGACATCCTGCGCAAAGCCTTGCGTGTTCGACGCAGACGCGCTGAACATCATCAGCGAATGCCCGGACATGCTGAAGCAGAGGAAGAACTTCACGGTTATCACGCCGCATATCGGGGAGATGGCGCGTCTCACAGGCAGGAGTGCGGCTCAGATAAAGGCAGATCCCGCGGCCTGCGCCGGGGAATTCGCCGCAGAGTACGGCGTTGTCTGTGTGCTGAAGGACGCGCGGACCGTTACCGCCTTTCCCGACGGCAGGATTTACCTGACCGCCTCGGGCAATTCCGGCATGGCGACTGCAGGTTCCGGAGACGTTCTCACCGGCATCATCGCGGGGATGCTCTCACAGAGCCATGCCTGTGAAAACGATGTTCCGGCAGCCGTACATTTTCATGGATTCTGCGGCTCGTGCGCAGCGCGCGCAGGTGCGCGCCCATCGCTGACTTCCGGGGCGATTCTCAGAGAGATTCCGTCGGCAATGCGGGAACTCGGGATTTTTTAAGGCTTCGTATACTTCTACAAAATTTTGGAAATACTCCAGGTAAACAAACTGAAATCGGAGTGTGAATGGAGTGATTATTAGAAGAGGCGACATTTTTTACGCGGATCTGCGTCCGGTGGTCGGAAGTGAGCAGGGAGGGATCCGTCCGGTGCTGATCATACAGAATGATGTGGGGAACCGCCACAGCCCGACGGTGATCTGTGCGGCCATCACATCGAAAATGAACAAGGCAAAGCTGCCGACGCATGTCGAGATCGACGCGTCCTCTTATGCGATTGTGAGGGATTCCGTCATTTTGCTGGAGCAGCTCCGCACGATCGACAAGCAGCGCCTGAAGGATAAGATCTGCCATCTGGACCGGAAGATTCTCGATGAGGTGGATCACGCGCTGCACATCAGTCTGGAACTGCCGGACGACTGAACGGACGGCGTCAGGGAGATACGCACTACATAGCCGCGGGAGATTTTTCCCGCGGCGAACCTTGACGAACGGGCTTTTCAGTGATATATTTTGATAGGACTAAAGAAGGAGAAATGGAGTTTTTCATGAATGACGGGTATGACCCTGGGCTGAGTATCTTTATTATTGTGCTGTTTCTGATCTTTTATAGCTGTTTCCACGGCTTTAATGCCGCGATAGACTCGCTTTCCGACAGCGATCTCGCCGCATACGGAAACGGGAAGAAGAAGCCGAAACGGCTGCAGTTTATTGAAGGCGTCCTGGATGAGCCGGAACGCTTCCACGATACCTTTTATCTGGTCACTACTGTGTTCGGATTGCTTGCCGGATTTGCCGTGCTGGGACTTACCCCGCCGCTGTACCGGCTGCTCCTTTCCTCGGGATTACATAAGTATGTCGGCAGCGCGATTCTGTTTGCGGCAGCGCTGATCCTGCTTGTTCTTGCTGCCGTGATTCTGCTGGTGCCCTTTGGAATCTTCATCCCCCATCTGCTGAGCAGTCTCTCTCCCGTGAGGGCGGCTTTTGCCCTCGGCGGATTTGTAAAGGGGACGATGACGGTTCTGCGGCTTCTGACATCTCTGCTGCGGCTGGCTGCAAAAGGAATACTCCGCCTGTTCGGAAAGAATCCCGACAGCATCCACGACGATGTCACGGAGGACGAGATCAGGGAGTTCCTGGACGAGGCGCACGAGCAGGGCGTGCTCATGGAGAGCGAAGCCGCGATGATGCATAATATCATGGAGTTCTCGGACAAGAGCGCAAGGGATATCATGACTCATCGCCTCAATATCGTCGCTCTGGACGGCAGGATGAAGCTGAAAGCGGCGGCGGAGCAGATTCTGAGCGAGAATAATTCGCGTTTTCCCGTATATCAGGACGACATGGATAATATCGTCGGAATCATCCACCTGAGGGACGTCATGGCGAAGCTGAATACCGGACGGTACGATTCCTGGGCAATCCGGGATATCCCGAATCTGCTGCGCGCGGTTCCCATTATCCCGGAGACGCGCAGCATTGATGAACTGTTCCGCGGAATGCAGCTCAAGAAGGCGCATATGGCAATCGTGGTGGATGAGTACGGACAGACGAGCGGTCTGATCACCATGGAGGATATTCTCGAGGAGATCGTGGGAAATATTTTTGATGAATACGATGAGTCGGAGCAGTATATTGTGCCGCTGCATGACAACAGTATACTGATGGACGGGCTTACGCCTCTGGAGGAAGCCGGGGACGTTCTGGGAATCGATTTCTCAGAGGAAGAGTTTGAGACGGTGAACGGGTATCTGAGGAGGACAGGGAAGTCACAGCAAAGGGCTACCGTTTCCAGATTCTGTCCGTCCGCAATAATATCATTCAAAAACTGAAAGCAGAGAAAATCTAACATAAGACGAAGGAGATTGAACAATATGTCAGGACATTCTAAATTTGCCAACATTAAGCATAAGAAAGAGAAAAATGACGCAAAGAAGGGTAAAATCTTCACAGTCATCGGACGTGAGATCGTAATCGCCGTAAAAGAGGGCGGTCCCGATCCGGCAAATAACAGCAAGCTTCGCGATGTAATCGCAAAGGCAAAGGCAAACAACATGCCGAACGATACGATCGAGCGCGGCATCAAAAAAGCTGCCGGAGATTCCAACAGCGATAACTACGAGCATGTAACATACGAGGGATATGGACCGAACGGAATCGCGATCATCGTGGAAGCGCTCACCGACAACAAGAACCGTACTGCAGGAAATGTCAGAAGCGCGTTCACCAAGGGAAACGGCAGCATCGGAACTCAGGGCTGCGTCTCCTTTATGTTTGACAAGAAGGGACAGATTATTATCGACAAAGAGGAGTGCGAGATGGATTCCGACGATCTGATGATGATCGCTCTTGACGCGGGAGCCGAGGATTTCAGTGAGGAGGAAGACAGCTACGAGATTCTCACGGATCC
>CAKNMY010000155.1 GCA_930989745.1 uncultured Lachnospiraceae bacterium
CAGGTTTTATGCGGCCTGCAGATGATTTTTCCTATGCTCAACTGTCAAACTCCCGGGAATACGGTCCGATTGCCGCGGGTGCTTTTTCTGTGCTGATTACTTTCATAATAATTTCCTCGCTTTCTTTATCATCTGCTGCTTTTATTCTAAACTCCGCGCCGTCCGATGTCAAATGCATCCTCCGTAAAAGTTTTCATTTTTCCGCAGATATGCTATAATGCTTTTCGGAATCATTAAAGTCATCACTTATTCACCGGAGGATTTTCATGGATATCAATTATGAATTATATAAAGTCTTTTATTATGTCGCCTCTTCCTTAAGTTTTTCCGAGGCATCCAAGCAGCTCTATATCTCCCAGTCCGCGGTCAGCCAGTCGATCAAGGTTCTGGAGAAGAAGCTCGGCATCAACCTGTTTATCCGCAGTACGAAGCGGGTGCAGCTCACTCCGGAGGGTGAGACGCTGCTGCGCCATGTGGAGCCTGCCATGAATCTGATCAAGCGCGGAGAGAATCAGATCATGGAATCCAGCACGCTGGGCGGCGGACAGCTCCGAATCGGGGCCAGCGATACGATCTGCCGGTACTTTCTGGTGCCGTATCTGAGCCGTTTTCACAGAACGTACCCGAATGTTCATATCAAGGTCACGAATCAGACTTCCACAAAATGCGTGGAGCTGCTGGAGACAGGCCAGGTGGATATTATTGTCACGAACTTTCCCAATTCCCATCTGCAGAATTCGCTGCAGTACCAGCCGATCTACACCTTCTCTGATACCTTTGTGGCGAGCAGAAAGTTCTATCCTCAGCTTTATCAGAAGAGCATCCATCTGAAGGATCTGCTGGAATACCCGATTCTGATGCTGGACCGCAAGAGCACTACCAGCGAATTTCTGCACAACCTGTTCCAGCGCCATCAGCTCGACCTGGTTCCGGAGATCGAACTGGGAAGCAATGATCTGCTGATTGACCTGGCGACTATCGGACTGGGCATCGCGTTTGTTCCGGACTACTGTCTGCCAGGCAAAGGAGAAGTCATCTCCATGGATTACCGCCCGTCCACCTCAGAGGAGCTTTTCACTGTGGATATAAAAGAAGAGCTGCCCTCAAGACAGCTCATCATCGCTCACAATCCCAAGCTTCCGGTACCTATCGCCGCGCGGGAATTTCTTCAGTTCTTCTCCCAGAATGACTGAAGAATCCCGGGTACGGCGGGAAGCGTCGCTGTGGTACGCTCGGCCCACTCGCGCGGGAACAGCATCTCATACTCCCGCGTGCAGAAGCGGTCGTCGAGAAGCAGGATCACTCCCACATCCTCTCTGGTCCGAATCACGCGCCCAGCGGACTGGAGCACCTTATTCATCCCGGGAAAACGGTACGCGTAGTCGAATCCGTTTTCCCCTTTTTTGTCATAAAATTCCTTCAGCAGCTCCCGCTCCTGACCGATCTGCGGGATCCCCGTGCCGATCACGACAGCTCCTATGAGCTTTTCGCCGGCAAGGTCAATGCCCTCGCTGAAGATTCCGCCCATCACGCAGAATCCCACCAGGCTCCTGTCGTTCTTTTCCTGAAACTTCCCCAGAAATTCCTCGCGCTGTACTTCCGTCATGCCGGTGCCCTGCACCAGAATCTCAACATTTTCTCCGGCAAATTCGCTGCGGTAGACCGAAAGCACATCCTCCATCAGCCGGTAGGACGGGAAAAACGCCATATAATTTCCGGCCTTTGCCGACGCGGCCGCGTGGATATAGGCCGCGATCTTCCGGTACTCCGTCTCGTTTCTGCGGGTATAGCGGCTGCTCACGTCGCGGCAGAGGATCAGGCAGCGCTTTTCCTGGCAAAACGGCGAGTCCACATAGACGGCATAATCGTCCTCACGTGTGCTGAGCAGCTTTTTATAATACTGAACCGGAAGCAGCGTGGCGGAAAAGAACACCGTGCTTCTCCCCCTGTCGAGACATTCCTGAATGTTTGCGGCCGGATTTACGCAGAAGAGCTTAATCTTAAACCGCCCGTCCTCCTCATGCTGGGCATAGATGACATAGTTTTCATCCACCAGTTCATAGATCATCAGAAAGCTCCTCACCTGGAAGTAAAATTCGAGAACCTGGCGGCGCAGCTCCTCGTCGCGCAGTGTTTCCAGGCAGGTCTCCAGCTCGGACATCAGCCCGAGCAGCGGGAGCACAAAGTCGGAAATGCTCTCCATCACCCGGCATCCGTCGCACTCCCGCTTATATTCGAGCAGCTTCTTATTGCAGCGGTCGGTCAGCCGCTCCAGCTTTTTGTCGAAAAGCTTCGCGATGCGCTTCATCGCAAGGAAGTCCTCCTTATACAGAGCCGCGCTGAAGATATCCCTTCCCCGATCCACCAGGTTATGCGCCTCGTCGATCAGGAACAGATATTCGCCCTTCACGCCTTCTCCGAAAAAGCGCTTGAGCTTCACATCCGGATCAAACACGTAGTTGTAGTCGCAGATCACCGCATCGCACCATGAGGCAATGTCCAGGCACATCTCATAAGGGCAGACCTGCCACTTCTCACTGTGTTCCAGAAGCCGCTCCCTCGTATAGATATCTTCCTGATTCAGGATTTCAAATACCGCGTCATTCACTCTGTCAAAATGGCCCTTTGCGCGCGGACAGTGCTGCGGATTGCACTCCGCCTCATCGCAGATGCAGAGCTTTTCCTTTGCCGTGATTGTGATTACCTTATACTTCAGTCCGCGCGCTTTCAGGATCTGAAACGCCTCCTCGGCGACAGTTCTCGCAATCGTCTTGGCCGTCAGATAAAAGATCTGCTCCGCGAGCCCCTCCCCGACGGCGCGCACGGACGGGAATACCGTGCACATCGTCTTTCCGATTCCCGTGGGCGCCTGGACAAAGAGCTGCTTTTTGCGCAGGATCGTTCTGTAGATTCCCTGCACCAGCTCCCGCTGCCCGTCCCGGTAGGGGAATGGAAATTCGAGTCCCTGCATGGAACGGTTGCGGATCTGTCTCCAGTCGTACTGGAACTTCGCCCATTTGTAGTATTCGTCCACGAGTCCGGAAAACCACAGATCCAGCTCATTTTGAGTATACGTTTCCCGGAAATACTTCTTTTCCTCAGAATCCAGGTTGCAGTATGTCATCTGCACCGCTATGGTCTCCAGATGGTTCTGCAGGCTGTAAATGTACGCATAACACTTTGCCTGCGCCAGATGCACCGGAATGGGAGCCGTAAGCTGCTCCAGATCCATATAGATCCCCTTGATCTCATCAATGGTCACCCCTTCCGGCTCTGTCCAGATCCCGTCAGCGCGGCCCTCAATGCGAAGGGTGAACTCGTCATATTTTTTTTCATATATCAGCGGCACCTCGGCGCGGTAGCCCACGGGCATGGCTTTCTGGATTTTCCGATGGATGCGGCTGCCTTTCTGCATCGCCTCCTTATCCGCGAAAGCATTTCGCCTGTTATCCAGATCGCCGCTTCGCAGCAGAAATTCCACAAACGCGCGGACAGAGAGACGTATCTGAGGCAGTTGGGACATGGGGATGCCTCCTTTTTCATCATATGATTTGACATTAGTACCAAGCCGCTAGCGCGGCGGCTAGCCCTAAGTACGTGAAACCACCACTTTTT
>CAKNMY010000156.1 GCA_930989745.1 uncultured Lachnospiraceae bacterium
TCGGCATCCTTTCCCGCTCTGTGCTCCAGATGTTCCACGATCCTGAGCGCGTTCTCCACAGCTTCATGGGATTTGATTCCCCTGATATTGACGACTGCGCCGATTCCGCAGTTATCATGTTCAAACTGTTCCCTGTATAATCCGCAATTCTTCTGCATATTCTTTCCCCTTTCTCAATCCCGGCCAGCCTGCGGCCGGCAAATGTTATTGTTCTCGATTTTTCTGCCGCACCGCCGCCTGTATAAAGCCCGCGAACAGCGGATGCGGGCGGTTCGGTCTTGACTTAAATTCCGGATGGCCCTGTGTTCCGATGAAGAACGGGTGATCCGGAAGTTCTATCATTTCCACGATTCTGCCGTCCGGAGACGTACCGCACAGCCGCATGCCGTGCTCCTCCAGCGCCTTTCGATAGTCGTTGTTGACCTCATATCTGTGGCGGTGGCGCTCCCTGATCTCCTTTTGTCCATACAGCGCGTACGCCAGGCTGTCCTCGGCAAGAACACACGGATACGCGCCGAGGCGAAGCGTGCCGCCGATATTTTCCACTCCGTTCTGTTCCGGCATCAGGGCGATCACAGGATGCGACGTGCTGCCGTCGATCTCCGCGCTGTTGGCGTCTTCGTACCCCACCGCGTGGCGGGCAAATTCCACAATCGCCATCTGCATTCCCAGACAGATTCCCAGAAACGGAACTTTCTTCGTCCGCGCGTATTCCACTGCGCGGATCTTCCCTTCCGTCCCTCTGTTTCCGAAACCGCCCGGAACCAGGATTCCGTCAGCGTCTCCCAACAGCTCGTCCGCATTTTCTTGAGATATTTTCTCGCTGTCGACCCATTTTATGCTGACGCTCGCGCGGCTGGCAATGCCGCCGTGCCTGAGTGCTTCGGCAACGCTCAGATACGCGTCGTGAAGCTGAATATATTTTCCGACCAGCGCGATCGTTACCTCTGTCTTCGGATGCTTCAGGGCGTCTGTCATCTGAATCCAGTCGCTCAGATCCGGCATCGGGCACGGCAGGTTCAGGCATTCGCAGACTGCCTGGGCCAGCCGTTCGCGCTCCATGGCAAGCGGCGCCTCGTACAGATACTCCACATCCAGATTCTGCAGGACATGGCTGCTCGGGACATTGCAGAACAGAGCGATCTTATCCCGAACCTCTGAGGAGAGTTCTTTTTCCGAGCGGCACACGAGAATGTCCGGCCGGATTCCCATGCCCTGCAGCTCGCGCACGCTCGCCTGCGTAGGTTTCGTCTTCATCTCTCCGGAAGCTTTCAGATACGGGATCAGCGTCACGTGAATCAGCACCGCGTTTTCTTTTCCGACTTCATTCTGAAACTGGCGGATCGCCTCGAGGAACGGCTGGCTCTCGATATCGCCCACGGTTCCCCCTACCTCGATAATCGCAATCCTTTCTTCCGCCGCGTCATGGGAACGATAAAACCTGCTCTTAATCTCATTTGTAATATGCGGAATCACCTGCACGGTTCCGCCGCCGAAATCTCCGCGGCGCTCCTTCTGGAGTACGGACCAGTAAATCTTTCCCGTGGTCACGTTGCTGTTGCAGTCCAGGCTCTCATCTATAAACCGCTCATAGTGCCCCAGATCGAGATCCGTCTCCGTTCCGTCGTCCGTGACGAAGACTTCGCCATGCTGGATCGGATTCATGGTTCCGGGATCTATATTAATATAGGGATCAAACTTCTGCATCGTCACCCGGCAGCCCCTTGCCTTTAAGAGCCTTCCCAGGGAAGCCGCCGTGATTCCTTTGCCCAGACCCGACACCACTCCGCCGGTTACAAATACATATTTTACTGCCATCTTTTCTCGTCCTCCTGCCTTCCGTATAGAAAAAAGGCGCCAAAACAGCCATTACAGCTATTCTGACGCCTTTGTCAATCATGGGCTATACTATAAACCATTTTTCTGAATTTGTAAATCCCCAAAAAAATAATTTTTTTCAAAAACAGGGTTGACATTTTGAGGATTTTGTGCTTATACTACTACACAGAAAAGCAAGGGCGCTTTGGAGAAATCCAGGGCGCTCTTTCTTTTATTTCCGCGGATTGCAAATTTCATTCAACCATTATTCCATAAGGAGGAGATTCCTATGAACAAAAATATCCCTGAATTATACGGCAGTCTGGTCTTCAGTGACAAGGTAATGAAAAATAAGCTTCCCAAGGACGTCTACAAGGCGCTTCGCAAGACGATTGAAAACGGCACGCACCTCGAGCTGGAGGTCGCGAACTCTGTGGCGGTCGCAATGAAAGAGTGGGCTGTGGAAAACGGAGCCACCCATTTCACGCACTGGTTCCAGCCCATGACCGGAATCACCGCGGAAAAGCACGACAGCTTTATCTCACCGGTGGGAGATTCTGAAATTAATATGGATTTTTCCGGAAAAGAACTCGTAAAGGGTGAACCGGACGCTTCCAGTTTCCCGTCCGGCGGACTGCGCGCCACCTTTGAGGCAAGAGGCTATACCGCCTGGGATCCGACTTCTCCCGCGTTTATCAAGGACAGAACGCTGTGCATCCCAACCGCATTCTGCTCCTACAGCGGAGAGGCGCTAGACAAGAAGACTCCTCTGCTGCGTTCCATGGAAGCGCTGAGCAAATCCGCGGTGCGCCTGCTGCACCTGATCGGAAATACTGAGGTGACACGCGTATCCACGACCGTAGGCCCGGAGCAGGAATACTTTCTCGTGGACAAAGACCTCTATTTAAAGCGTAAGGATCTGATCTTCTGCGGACGCACGCTTCTGGGCGCTCCGGCTCCCAAGGGACAGGAGATGGAGGATCATTACTTCGGAGTCTTAAAGCCGAGAGTCTCCGCCTATATGCATGATCTGGACGAAGAGCTCTGGAAAGTCGGCATTCCCGCAAAGACGAAACACAATGAAGTCGCTCCTGCGCAGCATGAGCTCGCTCCGGTCTTCGACACCGCAAACGTAGCTGTGGATCACAATCAGCTCACAATGGAGATCATGAAGAAGGTAGCGGATAAGCACAACCTCGTCTGCCTGCTCCACGAAAAACCGTTTGAGGGCATCAACGGAAGCGGCAAGCACAACAACTGGTCCATGATCACCAACACCGGCGTCAATCTGTTAAATCCCGGCAAGACTCCTGCTGAAAATATTCAGTTTCTGGTCTTCCTCATGGCGGTCATCAAGGCTGTGGACGACTACGCGGATCTGATGCGTGTCTCTGTGGCAAGCGCGGGCAATGACCACCGTCTCGGAGCAAACGAGGCTCCGCCGGCAATCGTGTCCGTTTTCCTGGGTGAGGAGCTGAACGCAGTCCTGGATTCCGTGGAGAACGATACATTCTTCGGCACCAGCGCGCGCGTTCCCATGGAGACGGGAGCAACAGTTCTCCCGCACTTTTTCAAGGACAATACGGACCGGAACCGTACTTCTCCGTTCGCCTTTACCGGAAATAAATTTGAATTCCGCATGCTCGGCTCCTCTTTATCCGTATCCGGCCCGAACGTAATCCT
>CAKNMY010000157.1 GCA_930989745.1 uncultured Lachnospiraceae bacterium
TCGGCGCCCAGACCCAGCCCTCTGATCTTGTCGATGTCATCTTTCTTCGCGGAAACCATGATGATCGGCGTGTTCTTGTGGGAACGCACCTCACGGCAGATCTCAAAGCCATCCACCTCGGGCAGCATCAGGTCGAGGATCAGAAGGTCAAAGTCCTCCTGAAGCGCGCGTTCCAGCCCTGTATCGCCACGGTTCTCGATCTCCACCTCAAAACCTGACAGCTCCAGATAATCCTTTTCCAGATCCGCAATCGCTTCTTCATCTTCAATAATTAATATTCTACTCATTGATCGGTACCTCCTGATATTTTCTCAACACAAAATACATCGTCGTTCCCACGTCCAGCTTGCTGGTCGCCCAGACCTTTCCTCCGTGATCCTCCATAATCTTCTTCACAATGGACAGCCCGATGCCGCTTCCGCCCTTTGAGGAATTCCGCGAAGCATCCGTGCGGTAAAAGCGCTCAAAGATATTCGCCAGATCCTTATTGGCGATTCCCTTGCCGTTGTCCTCGATCTCTACCTGGATAAAATCGCCCACATCGCGGATGCGCATCGCGATCTTGCCCTTCGGCTTATTCATGTACTTCAGGGAGTTGCTGATAATATTGTTGATCACGCGCTTTAACTGCTCCGCGTCCGCAATTACCACCACGTCCTCCTCCACATAGTTGGAGTAAGTGAAGTCCACATTCTTTGCATCCAGCTCCGTGCTCAGCTCCTCCACGCAGTCCTCAAAATACTCGGTAATATGAATCTTGCTGAAGGTATACGGAATACGGTTCGTATCAATCTTCGAATAAAAGGTCAGCTCGTTGATCAGACGATCCATCTCATTTGCCTTATTGTAAATCGTGCGGATATACTTCTGCATCTTCTCCGGCGTGTCCGCCACACCGTCCATGATGCCCTCCACATATCCCTTCACCGCTGTGATCGGCGTCTTCAGATCGTGAGAAATATTGCTGATCAGTTCTTTGCTCTCCCGCTCAAACACCATCTTCTCGTCCGCGGTCTCCTTGAGGCGTCTGCGCATCTCCTCAAAGTCCTCGCACAGCTCGTTGACTTCCTCCACGCCGCTTGCCTCTACCGTAAAGTCCAGGTTGCCCTCCTTGATATTCTGGGTCGCTTTCTTCAAATGATTCAGCGGTGTGACAACACCCCTGTAAATCCAGAAGCTGAGTCCAAAACTCGTCAGAATGAGAATCAGCACAATGATGAACAGCATATCCGTAACCATGGACTTCATCTGCGGAACCACCGCATCAGCCTTTGTCACAATAAACGCGCTTCCCAACTCCCCATCCGAGAATTCAAAATCGATCTGCTTAATAAGCACATGGGTACTGTTATCCGAAATATACAGCCCTGAATTGGACCCGGCACCGGAATCTCCGTATTCCGGGAGCAGCGACTGATCCAATCCGACGGCTTCAGGCACTCCATTATAGCGGAGTTCTTCACCCTCCCGTACGATCAGATAGGAATAATTATTCTTAAGCTGGACACTGATCTGATCCAGATAACTCTGACTGAGCAGCAGCTCGGGATTCTCCCGGGCAGTCTGCTCGATCTCATTATAGACAGCGCGCGTCATCTTATTCAGCAGGGAAATATTGTTGGACAGGCTCTCGTAGGTGGCATCCTGAATATTATACTCCTGCCGGATCGATGCGAGCTGTATTCTCATAAAACCTACGAATGCGATACTCGTAAAGACCAGAGGTACAAGAATAATGGTGAAAAACGAAATGATAATTCGGGTTTTCAGTTTCATTTTCTACACTCCTGACATTCTCTACGTTTTCTCTGGTTTTTATTATAACATACACCTTTTTCCTTTTCCTCTAAACTTTTTATTAAAAAAGTATAATACAAAAGGTTCCGCTCCAATACGAAGCGAAACCCTCTGATTCAGTTCATTTTCAGTTCCTCGATAATATTTTCCCTGCGTATCTTTCCCATCGTATAAACCATCGTAATGCTGACCACCGCAAAGACACAGATTACCGCTATGATCAAATATTTCCATGGAACGATATATTCCGTATCCGCGCCGTTCATAATCACGAAGAAAATTGCCAGGCTTGCAAGGAGCGAGAGAACCACTCCGTATGCAATGGAGCGCAGTCCGTAAATCAGGCACTCGCAGCACATCATTTTGCGGAATCCCTTTCCTGACATTCCGACAGACCGGAGCATGGCAAATTCTTTTCTGCGCAGCATCAGGTTTGTGGATATCGTGTTGAACACATTTGCCACGGAAATAAGCGAGATCAGAATGATAAAGCCATACGCCAGCACGCTGATCGCCGTCAGGATCTGCCGGTCCTGCTCATAGGTGTCCGCCAGGTCGTTCAGTCCGTCCGTGGGAAACCCTGCATTCTTAAAGCTTTCAATCAGCTCCTGATACGTCTGAATATGATTGCCGCACTGAATGCCGAGGCGCATCTGGATTCCGGCTTCCTCCTCATATTGCTGTATATAGTTCTGATATCCGCTCACACTGGTCAAAAGCTGCACGGAAAATTCAACGGGAGTGACGCCTTTTGGCAGCTCATCGTATGATCCCAGAACAGACGCGCGGCAGATATCGCGGTAGCTCAGATTACCGCTGTCATCATATTCGCTCTCCTGTATCTCAAAGTCTGTGCCGTCTCTGCCCTGAAGCAGGTTCATCTTTTCATAGCGGCCTGTTTCCGTGTTATAGAAGCTCATTGCGCGGGGATACAGAACGGGAAGCGCTCCTGTGTCCTGTGTGGTTCCCCCCATTTTCTCGAACAGCTCATCGGGAAGCACGGTCAGAAAGACGTCTATATACAGGCTTCCGTCCTCGTTTTCCTGAATACCCACAAATGACATCCTGCCGCCGTCTATCTCCTCCTCTGTGATTTCCATACAGATACCAGCGGCAATTCCGTACGGCTGCGCCAGCGTCACATCCCCATTTTCGCGCGCCAGTTTTTCGGCGCTCTGTATCATGCCGGCTCTCTCCTGCAGTGTGCTGCTTTCTTCACTATATATGTCATAAACAATCTGCACATCCGGCATTTCCAGCACAAAGCCGCCTGTCTGCATCAGATACTGTCCGTAGACGGACACCGAGGTAAACAGCACAATGCTCAGCGTCAGGGACGCCACGGTGCTGCGGTATTTCTTCCGGTCACGCCCGTAGTTCTTCTCCGCCATCATGCCTTCCAGTCCGAAGATTTTATATGTCATCCGGGGCGTTTTCACCTCCCGCGGATGGATGCGGATATCGTTAGAAGATCGGATTGCCGCGATCGGTGAGATTTTCCGGATTCTCCGGCACGGAATCCATACGGATATCATGACCGTAAAGAATGCAGCTGC
>CAKNMY010000158.1 GCA_930989745.1 uncultured Lachnospiraceae bacterium
GAATGTGAAAATAAAACAGCTCTAAATAGTAACGACCAAACATAAGGATGTTACCGATCGCCTTTTACAGATCAATCCATCCCTTGCCGGAGAGGCCCGGCAGGTGCTTGATGTGAACAAGCAGGAGCGGCATATTCGCGGAGGAATGGCTACCAGAGAAAAATACCGCGGCAGGTCCGCGTGCATCGGAGGGTCTGAAGCGCAGTGAAAAAGGCAATCCTCATCTATTATTCCAGGACAGGATTTACGGAACAGTACGTCCGGTGGCTCGCAGAGATGACAGGCTGCCCCGCAGCCTCGTATAAGGACGCGCGAAAGATGGAGCTGGAGCCATACGATGTTGTGATCTTTGCCTCCCACTTCCGCGCCGGATATATCCAGAAGCTGAGATGGCTCAGGAAGGGGGAGCTGCGCCGCAAACAGAAGATCATACTGGCGACAGGAGCCGCCCCGATCGGCTCCCCGGAGGCAAAGCGGCAGATAGCGGTCAGCATTCGGGACGAGGGGCTGAAATGTCCGGTATTTTATCTGGAGAGCGGGATCAACTATGAGGCAATGGACAGAGGTGAGAAGCTGATGATGGAGCTGTTCCGGCGCCTTATGAGCGAACAGGAAAGTGAGAACTTCCTGCATTCGCACGATAATTCCAGCAGAGAATATCTGCAGCCGGTCGTAAGATATATGAGAGAACTCGGCGTGGCTGCAGAGTAAAGCAGAAGAGAGGGAACGAATGAGAGTATTAAATTACGGTTCACTGAATTTGGACTATGTCTATCAGGTGCCTCATATTCTGCAGGGCGGCGAGACACTGGCCGCCCTGCGCAGAGACACCTTTTTCGGAGGAAAGGGACTCAACCAGTCGATTGCTCTGGCGCGCGCCGGGGCATGCGTATATCATGCCGGCTGTATCGGGGAGGACGGCACTGCGATGCGTGACTACCTGAGGGAGAATGGCGTGAATACAGACTATATTTTCATCACAGAGGGACCCAGCGGGCACACCGTGATTCAGGTGGATGAACACGCGCAGAACTGTATTCTCCTCTGGGGCGGGGCAAACCGCAGACAAAGGCGGGAGCAGATCGACAGGGTACTCTCTGATTTCGGCGCAGGAGACTTCCTGCTGCTGCAGAATGAGATTAACGAGATTCCATACCTCATGGAACAGGCGCACCGCCGTGGGATGCGTATAGCGCTGAATCCGTCTCCGATTGATGAAGAGCTGATGCGTTTTCCGCTGGAAAAAGCAGACTATCTGCTGCTGAACGAGATTGAGGGAAACGCGTTTACCGGGGAGACACAGCCGGAGGAAATCCTGCGCAGGCTTTCGGAATCGTATCCCGGAATGAAAATCCTGCTCACTCTTGGCGGGGACGGATGTCTGTATTGGGACGGCATGACGGTTTACCGTCAGGGAATCTATCCCGTTGAGGCCGTGGATACCACTGCTGCGGGAGATACTTTTACCGGATATTTTCTGGCAGGTATCCTGGAAGGACGCCCGACCGAGGAAATTCTGCGCCGCAGCGCGAAGGCGGCGGGGATTGCCGTATCCAGAAAAGGTGCCGCGCCGTCCATCCCAACGGCGGATGAGCTGTGACAGAAAACGCAGGAAATTCCCGGAAAGCTATTGTAAATTCCGGGGGAATCACATATAATAATGGAACAATGGGCATAAAAGCTGTAAAGCGGCTGTTACAATTACAAGAAATAAAAATCAGGAGGTAATTACGTGAAAAGAGAAACGGTCATTGTGCTGGACTTTGGCGGACAATACAATCAGCTGATCGCAAGACGTGTGCGCGAGTGCAGCGTATACTGCGAAATCTATTCTTATAAGACAGATATTGAGAAAATTAAGGAAATCAATCCCAAAGGAATTATTTTTACCGGAGGTCCGAACAGTGCATATCTTCCGGACTCTCCAACGTACTCCAAAGAAATCTTTGAACTGGGCATTCCGATTCTGGGCATCTGCTACGGCTCCCAGCTCATGATGCACCTGCTGGGCGGAACTGTAGAGAAAGCTCCGGTGCGCGAATACGGAAAGATCGAGGTCACAGTGGACAACACATCCAAGCTGTTTACAGATGTATCTCCGAAGACCATCTGCTGGATGAGTCACAATGATTATATTTCAAAGGAAGCTCCGGGCTTCAGAATTTCCGCCCATACTCCGGACTGCCCTGTGGCAGCTGCTGAGAATGCGGAAAAAGGCCTGTATGCCGTACAGTTCCATCCGGAGGTTCTTCATACAAAAGAGGGCAAGAAGATGCTCTCCAACTTCGTATTTAATGTCTGCGGCTGTGCCGGAGACTGGAAGATGGATTCTTTCGTGGACGAGTCCATCAAGGCGATCCGCGAAAAGGTTGGGGACGGCAAGGTGCTCTGCGCGCTTTCCGGCGGCGTGGACTCCTCCGTGGCTGCAGTTATGATGGCAAAGGCAATTGGAAATCAGCTCACCTGTGTTTTTGTGGATCACGGTCTGCTGCGCAAGAACGAAGGAGACGAGGTGGAAGCCGTATTTGGCCCTGACGGTCCCTATGATCTGAACTTTATCCGCGTAAACGCTCAGGAGCGTTTCTACGCAAAATTAAAAGACGTGGAGGAGCCTGAGAGAAAGAGAAAAATCATTGGTGAGGAATTTATCCGCGTCTTCGAGGAAGAGGCAAAGAAAATCGGCGCTGTAGATTTCCTGGTACAGGGAACCATTTACCCGGACGTTGTAGAGAGCGGCGTGGGCGGAGAATCCACAGTGATCAAATCCCACCACAATGTCGGAGGACTTCCGGACTGCGTGGATTTCAAAGAAATTATTGAGCCGCTGCGCGATCTGTTTAAGGATGAGGTAAGAAAAGCAGGCCTTGAGCTTGGCATTCCGGAATACCTTGTTTACCGCCAGCCGTTCCCGGGACCGGGACTTGGAATCCGTATTATCGGTGCGGTTACAGCCGAGAAGGTAAAGATGGTGCAGGACGCAGATGCAATCTGGCGAGAGGAAATCGCAAAGGCAGGACTGGACAGAGAGATCGGACAGTACTTCGCGGCGCTGACGAATATGCGGTCTGTAGGCGTTATGGGCGACGAGCGTACATATGACTACGCGATCGCGCTCAGAGCGGTGACGACGACTGACTTCATGACTGCGGAGAGTGCGGAGATTCCGTGGGAAGTGATTGGAAGGACGACGAGCAGGATTGTGAATGAGGTGAAGCACATTAATAGGGTGCTGTATGACTGTACAGGGAAGCCGCCGGCTACGATTGAGTTTGAATAGTCGGCGGTGGGCCAGAAAGCCTTTATTTACGGGCTTT
>CAKNMY010000159.1 GCA_930989745.1 uncultured Lachnospiraceae bacterium
GCAATCTGCGCGTTCGACAGGAAAATTGAGGGCTTCGCGCGCCCCGACTGCCTGCTGAGCGCTGTGGAGAGCCGGACTTCCTCCCCGATCCGCATCCGCAGGGATGAGTCGTTCCAGAGCAGCCTGAGAGGGCTGTATCCCTGCGGCGAGGGGGCGGGATACGCGGGAGGCATTACTTCCGCGGCCATTGACGGACTGAAAGTCGCGGAGGCGCTCTGTTCCTGCTACGCGCGGCCGATTTGACGCCGGAGGTTCTCAATTTTTTATGAAAAATAAATGAATTGCGTATACTTATAAAAAAAAGTGTGCTAAAATGATTTTCCAGGGGAATCTGAGAGCCCTTTGGTAAAACATATGAAAAAGGAACAATCACAGCACACAGATCTGCGTCCCTATGAGAAGTGTCTCGCCTTTGGAGCGGAGGCGCTGTCGGACGCGGAGCTCTTAGCGGTCATCATCCGCTCCGGAGCGTCAGGCACCACAGCGGTTCGCCTCGCCGGGCAGGTCTTATCTCTCTGCAAGCAGAAGAGCGGGCTGCTGGGCATCCACCATCTCTCGCTGAAGGAACTTATGGAGGTTCGCGGAATCGGAGAGGTCAAGGCGATCCAGATCAAATGCATCGGAGAGCTGTCCAAACGCATTGCGCGCACAGCGGCCGGTGAGAGGCTTACTTTTGAGAATCCCGCAAGCGTCGCCGACTATTACATGGAGACGCTTCGCCATGAGGAGCAGGAACAGATGATCTGCATGATGCTGGACACCAAGAACCATCTCCTGGGAGAGGAGACACTGTCCAAGGGCACGGTGAATGCCTCCGCCATAACGCCCAGGGAGCTTTTTCTCGCCGCGCTGTCCTACCGCGCGGTGTCCATTCTTCTGGTTCATAATCATCCCAGCGGTGATCCGATGCCCAGCAGGGAAGATCTGCTGCTGACGCAGCGGGTAAAGCGGGCGGGAGAGATGCTGGGTATCTTTCTTCTCGACCACATCGTGATTGGAGACTGCAGCTACTGCAGCATGAAGCAGGAGGATCTGCTGTGAAACTGAAACAAAAGAGGAGACTGGCTTTTTATGCTGTTTCATAATACCTACGGGATTGATCTCGGTACGAGCACGCTGAAGATTTATTCCCAGCAGAACAACCAACTGACAAAAGAAATGAATATAATTGCCGTCAAGGACAAGGAGCAGGTGCTCGCTGTGGGGAACGCGGCGTACGAGATGTACGAGAAGGCGCCGGATAACATTGAGGTGGGTTCTCCCATGACAAACGGCCGTATCGGAGACATCGAGAAGGCTGAGTTCATCCTGCAGATGCTGCTGCTTCGCGCCAGCCGTCTGATCGGCTACCATCCGGTGCTGTATTTTGCGGTGCCGACGGATATGACGGAGATCGAAAAGCGGGCGTATCATTCCATCGCCCACCGCGGCTCCCTGAAGAAGTCGAAGGTCTTTCTTGTGGAAAAGCCTGTGGCGGACGCCATTGCCCTCGGAATTCCGATCAGCAGGACCAAGGGGTCCATGATCGTGAATATCGGAGCGCAGAGTACGGAGATTTCCGTGATAGCCTCCGGGAGAGTGATTATCAGCAAGATCATCTCAATTGGAGGCAGCCAGTTTGATGAGGCAATTGCGGATAATATCCGCAAGCGAAACAACTTTCTCATCGGGAACCGCACGGCGAAGCGTCTGAAGTTCGCTATGGGTGATCTGAAGGCCCAGGGACGCGAGGGAAGGAAGATCGTAGGCGTAGACAGTGTGAGCGGGCTGCCCCGCGAGGGCGTGGTTACGTCCATGACTGTCAACCAGGCGATCCTGCGCTGTGTGGCATCCATCGGGGATGAGATCAGGAACTTCCTCGACCGCACGCCCCCTCAGGTACATAATAATATTTTGAATGAGGGAATTTATCTGTCCGGAGGAAGTACATACCTGAAGAATATTGACTGGTATCTCTCCTCCCGCATCGGATGCTCTGTCCGCCTGTCCCAGCACTATGATATGTGTACGATTTACGGACTGAAGGAACTGATCACCCACAAGTCCCTCCACAAGTGGGCATACACCATCAAGAAGAAAAAGAAGTAATAGGCGGTATCTCAATGAACAAGAAACGAAAATACAACCTGAAAAGCAAACATTTAATCGTGATCATGACGCTGGTCTGCATCAGCCTCATGGCGCTGGCGGCAAATACCGCGGCGCCGATCGAGCAGGTGCGCAGCGCCGCCGGTTACCTGATCGTTCCCTTTCAGAAGGGCATCAACTATGTGGGAAGCTGGATCGGGGATCAGACAAGCGGTTTTTCAGACGCCAGGAAGCTGTCAGAGGAGAATGAGGAACTCGAGCAGAAGGTGGCGGACCTGACAGAGCAGAACAGCGAACTGCTTCAGAACCAGGACGAATTAAAGCGCCTGCAGGAGATGTATGACCTGGATAAGGAATATTCGGAGTATGAGAAGATCGGGGCGCAGATTATATCCCAGGACCCGACGAACTGGTATGAGTCCTTTGTGATCAATAAGGGATCTGCCGACGGAATTGAAGTGGACATGAATGTCATCGGAGACGGAGGACTGGTGGGCATTGTCACGGCAGTGGGAGACGACTGGGCGACGGTCCGCCCTCTGATTGACGATTCCAGCAATGTCAGCGCGCAGGCCGCGAGTACGGGAGATACCTGTATTGTGGCGGGAGACCTGACCCTCACGGACGAGGGACTGCTGCAGTTCTTCCAGCTTTCTGACAAAGACGACAAGGTGCAGGTGGGCGACAAGATCGTGACATCCAATGTCAGCGATAAGTTCTTAAAAGGCATTCTCATCGGATATATCAGTGAGATCGAATACGATTCCAACCATCTGACCAAGAGCGGCACGATTATTCCGGTGGCCGATTTCCGACATCTGCAGGAGGTGCTGGTCATTAAGGAGCTGAAACAGACGGGAGGAGAGGAGTAATGCGGAGAAAAATCGTTCTCGCAATTCTTATTATCGTCACCTTCCTTCTGCAGAGTACAGTGTTTCAGTGGCTGTCCGTTGCTTCGTCAGTGCCGAATCTGCTGCTGATTCTCACCGTCTCGTTCGGATTTATGCGGGGCAAGAAAGAGGGCATCATGGTGGGCTTCTTCTGCGGGCTGATCATTGACCTGTTTTTCGGAAGCCTGTTTGGTTTCTCGGCTCTGGTCTATATGTATCTGGGATATCTGAACGGATTTTTCTGCAAGGTATTCTATGACGATGATATCAAGGTGCCTATGCTGCT
>CAKNMY010000160.1 GCA_930989745.1 uncultured Lachnospiraceae bacterium
ATAGGGGGCTGCCTATCCCGGACAGCCCCATTTCCCTTACAGCATTCCTTCCTTAATCACCTTATGGTCCCGAAGCACTTTTTCAATCACCGTTCCTTTCACAGCTCGAAGCAGAGGCTTTTTCAGGACGTTTAACGGTCCCGGCAGTTCCATCTCCAGCGGGGATTTTCCGTCCATCAGGCGCACGGAACTCTCCAGCAGTTCCCGAATATCATAGACGCTGCCCCAGACCTCCGGCACGCCTCTGTCTACGCCGAGCAGCCCATATACAGCTTCCATAGCAGTCCGGACCGAGTATTCCGTGGTAAAGACCGTATCCCTCGGCGTCTCAGCAAACTGTCCCAGGAACGCGAAATTCACGCAGCCATCCGGAATTACGTCCGGGCGGTCACCCTTAGTTCTCGGCATGAAGAATGCTGTAATGTACGGCATCATCGTAGGTACGCAGACCGCGCTGTTCTTCGCCAGCTCCGGAATCTGCTCCACCGGAACCCCGATATGATACAGCCACTCCTCCGTGATCTCTCTGCCCGTACATTCCTTCATCGGTTTTTTCACAAAATCGCCCGGTACATCTGTGAACAGCCCGTATACCCATACGCAGACCTTCTCCGGGTCCTGCTCCTGAAACTGTCCCTGACGGTTGATAGTCCAGCTCATCAGCCAGCTTGAATCACGGCAGCTTACAATTCCTCCTGTCACAACTTTTCCGCTCCTCGGGTCTCTCTTGCAGATATTTGTGATATACGGCAGAATCTTATCGTCCAGCGTCGTGACTGTAGCTGACTCCCAGTTTGTCTTCGAGATATCTGAACAGAATTTCTCCGGATGCCCGAAGGAGGGGTCCTGCTTCGCGATATTCTTCCAGAGATTCCAGCAGCCGCTCGTGCGCACCTCAGCGTCCCCGTTCGGCGCGTGATTCTGGTCGCCGTAAATCGTTCCCTCCGTACAGCTTCCGTTTGTCACGAACACGAGATCATTTTCTGTCAGAAGGATTCCCTTCTCCGCGCCTTTCACGCTGCACTCGATCGCAGACGCAATCTTCCTGCCGTTCCTGAACTCAAATACTACATTGGTCACTTCAGTATTAAACTGGAAATCCACGCCCGCATCTTCCAGGTACTTCTGCATCGGAAGGATCAGCGACTCATACTGATTGTATCTCGTAAATTTTAAGGCGCTGAAATCCGGAAGCCCCGCGATATGGTGGATAAATCTCTGGAAATACAGCTTCATCTCCAGAGCGCTGTGCCAATTCTCAAACGCGAACATCGTTCTCCAGTACAGCCAGAACGTGGACTGGAACACCTCGTCGTCAAACACGTCCTCGATCGTCTTGTCATAGAGATCCTCATCCTTTGTCATAAAGAGCTTCATGATCTGCATGCAGCCCTTCTGGCTCAGATTGAATTTTCCATCTGTATGCGCATCCTCGCCGCGGTTTACAGTCGCACGGCAGAGCGAATAGTTCGGATCGTGCTTATTCAGCCAGTAGAACTCATCCAGTACCGACGCGCCCGGTTTCTCCAGGGACGGAATGCTGCGGAACAGATCCCAGAGGCATTCGAAGTGATCCTCCATCTCCCTGCCGCCCCGCATGACATAGCCGCGGTTCGGATCAAAAATCCCGTCGCAGGCGCCTCCTGCCACATCCATTGCCTCCAGAATATGGATGTTTTCGCCCGGCATCTGTCCGTCCCTCACAAGAAAACACGCTGCCGCGAGCGCCGCAAGTCCGCTTCCCACAATATAGGCATTCTTCTCCTCCACGCCCTCCGGCTTCTCCGGTCTTGCGAACGCCTCATAATTGCCCTTGCTGTAATAAATACCCTTTCTGTTCTTCTCATGCATCCCCAGCTCTGTATTGCGGTAGCTGCCGGTATCCTGCGCGGATTTTTCCGCCGCCTCACGGCTGCTGTCCTTTGATTTCTTCGCCAGCACCGCCGCTGCCCCGGCTCCTGCGAGCACCGCGGACGCCACAGTTAATTTCACGCTTTTCTTAGCCATAAATACAACCCTCTTTCTGTACTTTATGGCTCCATCCTACCGCGCTTTCCTCTTCTGTCCAATTTACAAACGCGGACAAATGATCAAAAACTTATCATTCACCCGCATCTGTAAGTCACTCCCTGATACCATTTGTGAAATTCCGGATAGAATTCGCGATATTTCCGTGCAGTGTCAGGTTCATCTTCTCCGCAATCTTGCGGTAATCATCCTTCATTCCCCTCCGGATCCAGTCGAGCATAATTCCCACAAAGCTGTATTTATAAAAGTCCGCGATAAACGTCTTATCCTCCTCCGCAATCCCGGTTCCCGCTGCTTTCTCCTCCACGACTCCGCGGATCAGATCATACGTAATCTGAAACAGAAATCTCTCAATCTGATCCCTGCTGATGCAGCGGTAAGCGTTTAGGATAAACGGCTTATTTTCAAGCACTGCCTCGAAAATCTGCACCATTCCCTCCAGCCACGTATCATACGTCTTCTTCCCCTGCAGCGCCCGCCTCGCGTCCTCCACGCACGCCCACTCCACGAGATCATAAATATCCTTAAAATGATAATAAAACGCCATACGGCTGATCCCGCAGTCTGAGGTGAGATCGTGTATCGTTATCTTGTCCAGCGGCTTTTTCAGCATCATATTCTTCAGAGACGCTTCGAGTGCCTGCTTGGTTGTGTTCGGCATAGGAAATCCTCCTGTCCTGTAAATTTATTTCTTCCATAATACTCCGGATCGTTATATAATACAACCAAAACGGAAGACGCAGCGAGATTAAAATTTCAGGGGTAGATAAGACTATGGGAAAATTGATAATACTCAGAGGCAATTCCGGCAGCGGCAAGACCACGACTGCCAAAGAATTACAAAACAGGTTCGGCCGCAACACCATGCTCATTTCACAGGATGCAGTCAGGCGGGAAATGCTCAAAGTCAGGGATGGAGAAAATACCCTGGCCCTGCCTCTTATGAAAGAGCTCCTCAGGTATGGCAGCGAGCACAGCGATGTTGTCATATTGGAAGGAATTATGTATTCCGATTGGTATAAGCCGCTATTTGAATTGGCCGTTCAGTTATATGGTACAGAGATCTATGCCTACTACTTTGACCTGCCGTTTGAGGAGACTTTAAAGCGCCATCAGACAAGAGCTAAATGCAATGAATTCGGTGAAGAAGCAATGCGCAGATGGTGGCGGGAAAA
>CAKNMY010000161.1 GCA_930989745.1 uncultured Lachnospiraceae bacterium
TAACCTGCGCGCCCGCTTTTGCCACGCCTGCGGCAACGGTTCCAACGCCTGCCTCTGATACGAGTTTGACGGAAATTCTCGCGTATTTGTTCGCGTTTTTCAAGTCATAAATCAACTGAGCAAGATCCTCGATCGAATAGATATCGTGATGCGGCGGCGGAGAGATCAGGCTCACGCCCGGTGTGGAGTGACGGGTCTTCGCGATCCATGGGTAGACTTTTCTCGCCGGAAGATGTCCGCCCTCCCCGGGCTTCGCCCCCTGCGCCATCTTGATCTGAATCTCCTGGGCGCTGACGAGATAGCGGCTGGTCACGCCGAATCTTCCGGATGCCACCTGTTTGATTGCCGAACAGCGGTCATGCTCCGTACCCGCGGAGTCCAGCCTCTCCTCGCTCTCGCCGCCCTCTCCGGTATTGGACTTGCCATGGAGCATGTTCATCGCAAGCGCCAGAGTCTCATGCGCTTCCTGAGAGATCGAGCCGTAGGACATGGCTCCGGTCTTAAATCTCCTTACGATGGAATCCACGCTCTCCACCTCGTCGATGCTGACAGCCTGCCGGGGATAGCAAAACTCCAGAAGGCTTCGCAGATTTCCGGTCTCCTCCCGGTCCACAAGCTTTGTGTATTCCTTGAACAGTTCATAACTTCCGGTCCGGGTTGCCTGCTGCAGCAGATGTATGGTCTGCGGATTATAGCGGTGCTCTTCCTTCCCGCTTCTCATCTTGTGGCGTCCAACGCTTTCCAGCGTCAGGTCTACGGAAAGGCCCAGCGGGTCAAACGCTTTGGAGTGCAGGGCATCCATATCCGCCGCGATATCATCGAGCGTGATGCCGCCCACACGGCTGACGGTATTCGTAAAGTACCGGTCGATGACCTCCCGGGAGATGCCGATCGCCTCGAAAATCTGTGAGCCCTGGTAGGACTGGATCGTGGAAATGCCCATCTTTGAGGCAATCTTTACAATGCCGTGAAGCACTGCCGCACAGTAGTCGTCCACTGCCGCGTAGTAATCCTTGTCAAGCATCTCCTCATCAATGAGCTCCCGAATCGTCTCCAGAGCGAGATACGGATTTACCGCGCAGGCGCCGTAGCCGAGGATCGTTGCAAAGTGATGTACTTCTCTGGGTTCTCCTGACTCCAGGATCACGGCAAGCGAAGTGCGCTTCTTGGTCTTCACGAGATGCTGGTGCACTGCGGAGACTGCCAGAAGCGACGGCATCGGCACGTGATTTTCATCCACGCCGCGGTCAGAGAGCACAAGGATATTCGCCCCGTCGTGGTGCGCCTTATCGACTTCGACAAAGAGCCGCTCGATTGCGCGCTTTAAATTTGTACTCTTATAATAGGTAATCGGAACGACCGCCACCTTAAAGCCCGGCACCTGCATGTTCTTGATCTTGAGCATATCCGTGTTCGTGAGAATCGGATTATTGACTTTTAATACCTGGCAGTTTTCCGGTTTTTCCTCCAGCAGATTGCCGTCCTCGCCCACATACACGGCCGTCGAGGTCACAATTTCCTCTCGGATCGCGTCGATCGGCGGGTTGGTCACCTGCGCAAAGAGCTGTTTGAAATAGTGAAACAGCGGCTGATGCTGACCGGAGAGCACGCTCAGCGGTGTGTCTACTCCCATTGCGGCAATCCCCTCAGCGCCGTTTAAAGCCATGCTGCGGATCGATGTGCGGTACTCCTCATAGGTATAGCCGAACGCCTTCTGCAGGCGCGCCAGCTCCTCCCTGCTGTAGCCCGGCACTTTCTTATTAGGAATTTTGATATCTTTGAGCTGTACAAGGCTGCTGTCCAGCCACTCCCCATAAGGCTGGCGCTTCGCGTAATACTCCTTGAGCTCCTCATCCCCGAACACCTTGCCCTTTACCGTGTCCACAAGCAGCATCTTGCCGGGATGCAGCCGCTCCTTCTGCACAATCTCCTCCTCCGGAATTTCCAGCACTCCGACTTCTGAGGAAAGTATCATATTTCCGTCTTTTGTGATATAGTAGCGGGAGGGGCGCAGGCCGTTCCGGTCGAGAACCGCTCCCATGACATCTCCGTCGGAAAACAGGATCGAAGCGGGGCCGTCCCACGGCTCCATCATTGTCGCGTAATATTGGTAGAAATCCCGTTTTTCCTGGGACATGGTCTGATTGTTCGCCCACGGCTCGGGAATGGTGATCATCACCGCCAGCGGAAGCTCCATGCCGCTCATCATCAGGAATTCCAGCGTATTGTCAAGCATCGCCGAGTCGGAGCCCGAAGTATTCACAACCGGCAGGACTTTATGCATCTGTCCCTTCAGATACGGGGATTCCATCGTCTCTTCCCTCGCCAGCATCTTATCCGCGTTGCCGCGGATCGTGTTGATCTCTCCGTTATGCACGATCAGGCGGTTCGGATGGGCCCTTTGCCAGCTCGGGTTGGTGTTGGTACTGAATCTGGAGTGTACAAGCGCGATCGCGGACTCATAATCCTCCGCCTGCAGGTCCGGGAAGAAGAGGCGAAGCTGATTCACAAGAAACATTCCCTTGTAGACGATCGTGCGGCAGGACATGGACGCAACGTACGTATTTTCACTGCTCTGTTCAAAGACCCTGCGGGCAATATACAGCCTGCGGTCAAATTCCAGATCAGAGGATACCTCCTCCGGGCGCCGGATAAATGCCTGCAGAATGCACGGCATACAGTCGCGCGCTTTCTGCCCGAGTACCTGCACGGCCACGGGAACCGCTCTCCAGCCCAGCAGTTTCATTCCCTCTTTTTCCACGATGATCTCAAACATTTTCTTGGCCTGGTTTTTCTTCAGCTCATCCTGAGGGAAGAATACCATCGCCACACCGTATTCCCTCTCGCCGCCGATCGGGATCTGTTCCTCGGCGCAGACTCTGGAGAAAAATTTATGGGAAATCTGC